>NZ_JBHTDH010000040.1:0-28126 GCF_042666555.1 Herbaspirillum sp. GCM10030257 | reverse complement strand
GGCCAAACGCACCATCGAGGAGCTCTGGTCGATCATTGGGGAATTAATGGACGACTTCGCTCCAGATGAGTGTGAGCGGTATATCCGACACGCCGGCTATGGCTAGTCAACGTGAAAATGCTCTAGAAGCCGACTTGGATGCCCTCGATTGGTGAATCCCTCGACCTGTGTCTACGGTGTAACGCGTAAGTCGTCCTGACTTGTTCGAACCAGGTGCAGTGTACACATTGCGGTATTAAATAAACAAGGCCGGCATATAGCCGGCCTTGTCATTACATGGCTAAGGTCTCAGCGGGTAACGTGTCTACGATGCGTACCGTACCCGCCATCAACGCCATTAATCCACTTTGACGCCATCTGCTACATCACGGAATTCCGCCAGTTTGTCAAAGTTCATATAACGGTAAATATTGGCGGCATTCTTTTCAATGACGCCGATATGTTCCATGTATTCAGCCTTTGTCGGGATCTTGCCGAGAGTGGAACAAACTGCGGCGAGCTCGGCTGAACCGAGATACACGCGAGTATCGAGACCGAGGCGATTCGGGAAGTTACGTGTCGACGTCGACATCACTGTCGCGCCTTTTCGTACCTGCGCCTGGTTACCCATGCACAGCGAGCATCCTGGCATTTCCATCCGCGCGCCGCTACGACCCAGCGTCCCGTAATGACCTTCTTCAGTCAATACCTGCTGATCCATCTTGGTCGGAGGAGCGATCCACAGGCGAACCGGAATATCGGTCTTACCTTCGAGCAGTTTGGATGCAGCGCGGAAGTGGCCGATGTTGGTCATGCATGAGCCCACGAACACTTCGTCGATCTTGTCGCCGGCGACTTCGGACAAAGGCTTTACATCGTCAGGGTCGTTCGGGCAGGCGACGATCGGCTCATGGATATCGGCCAGATCAATTTCGATGACTGCCGCGTAGTCCGCGTCGGCATCCGGCGCAAGAAGTTCCGGCTTCTGCAGCCAGGCTTCCATGGCCTTGATACGGCGCTCCAGCGTACGCTTGTCCAGGTAGCCATTAGCGATCATCCACTTCATCAGCGTGATGTTCGATGTCATGTACTCCATGATCGGCTCTTTATCGAGATGCACCGTGCAGCCTGCGGCGGAACGCTCAGCAGAGGCGTCGGACAGTTCGAATGCCTGTTCAACCTTCAGTTTAGGCAAGCCTTCGATCTCCAGAATGCGGCCCGAGAAAATGTTCTTCTTGCCCTTCTTCTCGACAGTCAGCATGCCTTGGCGGATTGCGTAAAGCGGAATCGCATTGACCAGGTCACGCAAGGTCACGCCAGGTTGCATTTCGCCTTTGAAGCGCACCAGAACCGATTCCGGCATATCCAGCGGCATGACACCTGTTGCTGCCGCAAACGCCACCAGACCAGAACCCGCCGGGAAAGAAATACCGATCGGGAAACGGGTGTGCGAATCGCCACCTGTGCCTACGGTATCCGGGAGCAGCAGGCGATTGAGCCAGGAGTGAATCACGCCATCACCGGGACGCAGGGCCACGCCGCCACGGTTGGAGATAAAGGTCGGCAAGGTCTGGTGTGTCTTGACGTCGACCAGCTTGGGATAGGCGGCGGTGTGACAGAACGACTGCATCACGAGATCCGCGGAGAAGCCAAGGCATGCCAGGTCTTTCAGCTCGTCGCGTGTCATCGGACCGGTCGTGTCTTGCGAACCCACAGTTGTCATCTTCGGTTCGCAATAGGTGCCCGGACGGATGCCCTGACCTTCAGGCAGGCCACAGGCACGCCCCACCATTTTTTGCGCGAGCGAGAACCCTTTGCTGGACGCGACCGGGTTTTGTGGCAAACGGAACAAGGTCGACGGCGCCAGACCAAGCGCTTCTCGCGCTTTCGACGTCAGGCCGCGACCGATGATCAGCGGGATACGGCCGCCGGCGCGCACTTCGTCAAAAAGAACGTCAGACTTGACGGTGAATTCGGCAATGACTTCGCCGTTCTTGAGTGCCTTGCCTTCATAGGGACGCAGTTCGACCACGTCGCCCATTTCCATTTTGGAGACGTCCAGCTCGATGGGCAAGGCACCAGCGTCTTCCATGGTGTTGTAGAAGATCGGCGCAATCTTGGTGCCCAGGCAGACGCCGCCAAAGCGCTTGTTCGGAATGTAAGGAATGTCATCGCCGGTAAACCACAAGACCGAATTGGTCGCGGATTTACGGGAAGAGCCGGTTCCGACCACGTCGCCGACATAGGCAACCTGGTGACCCTTGGCCTTCAACGCTTCGATTTGCTTGATCGGGCCGATCTTGCCGGGTTCGTCGGCATTGATGCCTGGACGCGGATTCTTGAGCATTGCCAATGCATGCATCGGGATATCCGGGCGAGTGGTCGCATCCGGTGCCGGCGACAGGTCGTCCGTATTGGTTTCGCCGGAAACCTTGAAGACGGTGACGGTCAGGCTTTGCGGCACTTCGGGACGCGAGGTGAACCATTCGGCATCAGCCCAGGACTGCAGGACAGCCTTTGCATTGGCGCTGCCCTTGTCGGCCAGTTCCTTGACATCATGGAAATAGTCAAACATCAGCAGGGTGTTCTTCAAGCCCGCGGCTGCCACGGCGCCGACTTCAGCGTCATCGAGCACGTCGATCATCGGCTTGATGTTGAAGCCACCGAGCATGGTGCCGAGCAGACGAGTTGCCTCCTGGCGGGAAATCAGTGCGCAGCTGTCTTCAGCTTTCGCCAGTTTCTCCAGGAACGCGGCCTTGACCTTGGCGGCATCATCGACGCCTGCCGGAACGCGATAGGTGATCAGTTCAACAAGGTACTTTTCTTCGCCGGCTGGCGGGTTTTTCAACAAGGCGACCAATTCTTCGGTCTGTTTGGCGGACAAGGGGAGCGGTGGAATACCAAGTGCGGCGCGCTCGGCAACATGTTGACGGTAGTTTTCTAGCATAGGGCGCTCTTTTCTTTAGTAGCTTGATTAAAGGTAGCGAGACCGGACTTTCGTTCGTTATATCTGCTCGGACGGGAAGCCTCAGGCAATATTGTAGCGGACAACTCTTCTATAAGATATAAGAGTTGATCTCAAACAAGCAACTTTTCGTTGCTGATTTCATGAAATACAGTCCACCAAGTTGGCGCGCGCTGCTTTTACCTGAAAAATTGCTATTTTCTCTGGAGAATTTCTACGCTCGCCAAGGGAAGTGAACGTCCTCTTCATTTCGCAGCCAACTGTAGTCGCCAATTGCGCAGACGCACATCTACGCCTATATACCCGACGCGGTGCTGGTTTCCTCCATTCGCCTGCGGTACGATAGGTTCCTGAAATGGCTCAAACAGCGTGATTAGCATTTCGTCATCAGCCAATTGCCGTTCCAGTCTGTTCATTTTCCAGAATGCCGATACGCCGTACTTCAGTGCCCGTACCCTACCTGTACCCTTATAACCCAGCCCCAACCTGAAATTGAATTCAAGATGCCGCCTACTCTTGAAAACCCGTTTTATTACCTGGAAAATTTCGACACGGTCCTCGAATGGGTGTATACACGCTATCCCCATTTACTAAGTGTGGAGGAAGATCACTTCATTAAGCGCGTCGCCGCATTGCCACGGCCTTCGCGCGCCCTGCTGGTCCGTATGGTCATGCGCAAAGGACCATACTTCCGTGCCAGCAAGCTCATTTACGACGAAATTGGCTGCACACGACAAGCAGCAAGTCCCCTGGTGCAGCATGGATGGATCGACGATCAACCGCAACTGTCGCTCGACCACCTTGCCAGCCTGCTGACCAAGGGCGAACTCCTTGCCGCAATCGGACCGGTGCCGGGCGGCGGCACGATGAAGAAGGCAGATCTGGTAGAGCTGTTGCGTGCGCGTTTTGAAAGTCATCGCCGCTTCAATGAATGGCATCCGTCATCCGATGACTGCGTCTATGGCTTGTTGATTCATCCTCTCTGCGACAGGATACGGCTTCTGTTCTTCGGCAACTGCCGGCAAGACTGGTCAGAGTTTGTGCTCGCAGACCTCGGCATCTGGAAGTACGAAAAGGTGGAGTTGTCATCGACATCCCATGGACTGCGTTCACGTCACGAGGTGGATCATTATCTGCACCTCTTCGCCCTGGGTGAACGCTTTGAAAACGGCGAAGATCCGAACATTATTCTCAGTGAACTGCCGCCGCCGAGCACGGACAATGACTGGCTTGCCAGTCGGCGCGCGAAGCTCGTATTCAAACTGGCGCAACATTACGAACGTGCAGACTTGCTGCAGGATGCACTAGCCTTATATACATCCTGTACCTATCCCGGCGCGCGCATACGCGCGATCCGCGTCATGGAGCGATGTGGATTGAACGACGATGCCTACGCGCTGGCAAGTGCGGCGGATCTGAGTCCGGAGAGCGAGGCGGAAAAGCAGCAAATCTCCCGCATACGGCCGCGACTGCAACGCAGGCTGGGGATGCCGATGGTGGCGAAACTGCCTGCCGCATCAAGCCTCGCGCGCGTGGATTTGCAACTTCCGGCGCCGACAGCGTCGTTCTGCGTCGAACAACTGGTCGCCGAACACCTCGCCACGGCAGATGCACCACTCTTCTAT
This sequence comes from Herbaspirillum sp. GCM10030257, assembly GCF_042666555.1. Lineage (NCBI taxonomy): Bacteria > Pseudomonadati > Pseudomonadota > Betaproteobacteria > Burkholderiales > Oxalobacteraceae > Herbaspirillum > Herbaspirillum sp. GCM10030257. Next base: position 23,557 of record NZ_JBHTDH010000040.1, on the reverse strand, counting down.
GTAGAGAACACACTGATTAATTCGCTGTTCGGACTGCTATGCTGGGATGCCGTGTTTGCCCCTGTTCTTGGCGCATTTTTTCACCCCTTCCAGAGCGGGCCTGCCGACTTGTATAGCGGAGATTTCTTCCGTCGACGAGAAAAGGAATTCAGCACCTGCCTTTCACAACTGGACTCGCAAGAATACGTTGACACCGTCCTGCGGAATTTTGTGGAAAAAGCGGATACCCTTGCACCCTTTGTGGCATGGCAGCACATCAGCGAGGAGTTACTCCGCCTCGCGCTGCAGTGCATTCCCGCAGCTGATCTGAAGGCGATCTTCCATCGCATGCTCGCAGACATCCGCACCAATCGCGCTGGCTTTCCCGATCTGATCCAGTTTTGGCCGGATGAGCGGCGCTACCGCATGATAGAAGTAAAGGCGCCAAATGACCGCCTGCAGGACAATCAAGTACGCTGGCTCGATTACTTCATGATGCACGACATCCCCGTGAGTGTCTGCTTTGTACAATGGTTAGAGGAAGCGGCCTGACCATGGAATACCAGGTTGCGGTACGGGCGCTAGCGGAGTTCACGGCGAGGCGTGGTGATCTTGATTTGCGATTTACTCCGGCCCCAACTGCGCAGGAAGGCATTGCCGGTCATGTCGAAGTGACGGCGCGACGTGCGGCGGATTATCAACGGGAAGTCACCCTTGCATCCCGACACCGGCATCTGGTCGTCCGGGGCCGGGCCGACGGTTATGATCCGGCCTGCAACCGACTGGAGGAAATCAAGACTTACCGGGGCGATCTTTCCCGCATGCCGGCCAACCATCGTGCATTGCACTGGGCGCAGGCAAAAATCTATGCCTGGCTGCTCTGCGAAAAACTGCAACTGACCGAAGTAAACGTTGCGCTGGTTTACTTCGAGATCGGCAGCCGGCAGGAAACAATGCTAGAAGAACGCCATCAGGCAGCCGCGCTTCGGAGTTTCTTCATTGAACAGTGCGAGTCATTCCTGAGCTGGTCCACGCAGGAACTTGATCACCGTATCGCCCGCAACGCTGCCTTGTCTGCATTGCGCTTTCCGCATGCCGGTTTCCGCCCAGGCCAGCGCGCGCTGTCCGAAGCGGTCTATCGTGCGGCCAAGACGGGCCGTTGTCTTGCGGCGGAAGCACCGACGGGCATCGGCAAGACGGTGGGCACGCTGTTTCCTCTGCTGAAAGCAGTACCGAGTAAAGGCCTGGACAAGATCTTCTTCCTGGCGGCAAAAACGACCGGGCGTAGTCTTGCCCTTGATGCGTTGGGGCAGCTCAAAAATCACCAGCCCAGAATGCCCTTGCGTGTCCTTGAACTTGTAGCACGTGACAAAGCATGTGAATACCCTGACAAGGCATGTCATGGCGAATCGTGTCCCCTGGCCAAAGGCTTCTACGACCGGTTGCCACAGGCGCGAGCGGCGGCGGTCTCCGCGGGTTCACTGGACAAATCTGCATTGCGCGCGGCCGCGCTCGAACACCAGGTATGTCCTTATTACCTGAGCCAGGACCTTGTGCGCTGGGTCGACGTCGTGGTCGGGGACTACAACTATTATTTTGATAGTAGCGCGTTGTTGTACGGCTTGACGACGGCAAACCAGTGGCGTGTCACCGTCTTAACGGACGAAGCCCACAATCTGATTGAACGTGCGCGCAAAATGTACTCCGCTGAACTGGATCAATCCACCTTGCAAACCGTGCGGCGTACGATACCCGAAGCACTCGGCAAAGCGCTCGACAGGTTGCAGCGCCAATGGACCGCACTGAACAAGACCCAGGAGAGCGACTACAAGATTTATTCGGAGACTCCGGCAAAGTTTGCGAGCGCGCTGCAAAAGATGGTAAGCGAGATATCGGAGTTCTTTGCAGAAAACCCGGCGTACGTGAACAGCGCGTTACAGAATTTTTACTTCGAGGCTTTGCACTTTACGCGGCTGCTGGAAGTGTTGGACACACACTCGCTATTCGATCTTGCAAAGCGAGAACGAAACGAACACATCCGTTCGAGCATCGGTATCCGCAATGTCGTACCTGCAAAGTTTCTGGCGCCCCGCTTCACCGAAGCGCAATCCGCGATCCTGTTTTCAGCCACGCTCAGTCCGTGGCACTTCTACGCCGACATGCTTGGACTACCGTCCGATACCGCTTATATTGATGTCGAATCACCATTCAAAGCCGAACAGTTATCGGTATATGTGGCCGGCCATATTTCGACACGATATCGGCAACGCGAGCATTCGATTGCACCAATTGTTGCACTGATAGCCAAGCAATATCAGTCGCAAACCGGTAACTACCTCGCGTTTTTCAGCAGCTTTGATTATCTCGAAAAAGTGTCTGCGCTGTTCCGCGCGCGCCATCCGGACATCCCTGTCCGGGAACAGTCACGCGGCATGGACGAAGCTGCGCGTGACGCGTTTCTCGCGCGCTTTACACCCGGCGGTTGTGGAATAGGTTTCGCGGTCCTTGGCGGACCGTTCGCTGAAGGCATCGATCTTCCCGGTGAAAGACTGATCGGCGCTTTTATTGCGACGCTCGGCCTGCCGCAATTCAATGCAGTCAATGAAGAACATCGCGAGCGCATGGATGCCGCCTTTGGAAGCGGCTATGACTATACCTACCTGTATCCGGGACTCCAGAAGGTGGTGCAGGCAGCGGGGCGTGTGATCCGTACGCAATCGGACCGAGGCTACGTTTATCTGATTGATGATCGCTTCGCCCGTCCGGAAGTGCTCGGCTTGCTTCCTTCCTGGTGGAAGGTGGAGCGGCTTAGCTCGCACCGGTCTGATTAATCCGTTCTTCTCCCTATCGGATTTTACTTCTGCCTGCACGCTGTTGAACAGCCCGGCTATCGAGCATCAGCCATGCGGTGATTGCACTGACAAAAGCAAGCAGAGCTGACACCAGCATTACATATCTGAAGCCTGTCACAAACGACCCGGAAACCGCTTGTGCGATCAGTGCCCTGTCCTTCTCGCTGACCGTCGCTGGGATATCGATTGCCGCAAGTTTATCCTTTTGCCGGACAACCTCATGTCTCGCCTGGGAGTCCAGTGATGGCACATTGAGCCTTTGCGATAAACTTTGTGAGAACGCGTGACTCATCACGATGCCAAAAACGGCAATCGCCAGCAGCGATGCTGCCCGCGACACAGCATTATTCGTACCGGAGGCTGCACCCACAAAACCTGGTTCAACGGCGTTCATGACAGTCGTCGTCAGCGGTGCAACACCGATCGCCATGCCAAGGCCAAGCACCAGCATGCCCGGGAAAAAGGTGGTCCAATAGCTGCCGCCCACACCGGGAATCGCCAGCCAGACAAACCCACAACCGACAACACACGGGCCGACAATCAAAGGCAGCCTCGTGCCGATTCTGTCTGCCATTTTGCCCGCCATGTTTGACAGCAGAAACAAGGTCAGAATAAACGGCAGCATGGCGGCACCGGCTTCAGTTGCTGTGTATGCCTGTACCTGTATCAAGTTGAGCGGCACAAAGTAAAGACTGCCTCCCAATGCAGCATATAAAAAAAACGTGAGCAGATTCGCCCCGGCGAAATTGGAAGAGTGAAATAACTGCAAGGGCAACATCGGTGCAGGGTGCCTGCTCTCCACCACAACAAATGCTGTCAGTGCGATCACCGCACAAAGCAATATCCCGAGTATTGTCGGGTCGCTCCAGCCACGCGAAGGTGCGGCAATGAGTCCGTAGACCAGACAGCCCAGCCCAGCACTAACAAGCGAAGCGCCTGGCCAGTCGAGTTTCCGGGGACCATTATCATGCCGACTTTCCGGGACATAGACATAGGACAGCACCAGAACAATTGCGGCAAGCGGGACATTGATCAGAAAAGCGTACCGCCAAGACCAGTGCTCGATGAGGTAACCTCCCATGACAGGTCCGAGTGCAGCCGTGATGGAGGTATATGCGGACCAGATACCGATTGCTTTCCCGCGGATGTTGTCAGGAAAAGAGGCACTGAGGAGCGCCAGGCTGCCCGGGACCAGAAATGCACCGCCCAAGCCCTGAAGTGCCCTCCCGCAGATCAGCATCCAGATGCTTGTCGCCAACGCACACAAGGCTGAAGCAAGGGCAAACAACACAACGCCGAGCGCAAACACTCTACGTCGGCCAAACAGATCGCCAGCACTGCCCCCGACCAGCAGCAATGCCGTCAACAGCAGGGCATACGATTCGATAATCCATTGCGTGTCGGCTGCGTTGGCATTGAATTCTTTTTGCAGTGCGGGCAACGCAACATTGGCCACTGTGCCGTCGATAAAAACCATGCCTGACGCCAGAATAGTTGCCACCAGCACCCATGGTCTAGCCGATGGACGACATGGCACTGTCGCACCACTTGCCTGAAGGAAGTCAGCATCACCTGGAACAGTATTCGTCGACCGCATGCGAGCTCCTTGAAAGAGGCAACAGCAGCTTGAAGGGCAGAGAATATGACACTCGGAACTAAAGGCCGCCTGGAGCATCTGGCTGATCTATTGCTTTCTATGTCTCCCAGCAAATGAACGGCAGTCGCGCCGGCCGCGGTGTCCGGCTAGCCCGGCCTGAACCTTCTCTCCTGCATTGTCTCTGATTCCTTATAGCGACATATTACGAATACGCCGACATGCTGCGGGGATAATCGGTGCTTACCAGCATAGCTTACTTCGTTGCCCCTTACTGGATGCTGTTGAACATTACACAAATGTGGTTAAGGCAAGGTGACCGTATGAAACGCGCCGCAAAACGCACTGCACTTCTGACTTCCGCCCTGCTATCGTTGCTGAATCTGCATGGCGCGCATGCTGCCGATGCGAAGCCGAGGCAAGATCACAAAAGAAGTAGCAGCCAGCCCGCACTACCAAGCGAAGTATCGATTCGTGTTGCCGAATCCGGCTGGGGGAATGTACCGACATGGCAGGTCGAACTGGTTTTGAACGCGGTTGCAGTCGAATTAATGACGCACTTCCCCGGCAAAACGCTTGACCCTGTGCTTGTATCTCCCTCTCAGCGTGGGCCAGTCGTCTTGTATCAGAAAGGTCCTTGGCACGAGTACCAGATTCTTCTTGCAGCGAAAGATCAACGCTGGGCCGAATACATCTACGAATTCTCGCACGAGTTGTTCCATGTACTGGCGGGGTATGAGAAGCACGCGATGCCAGACAGTGCGCGCCATCAATGGTTTGAAGAAATGCTTTGCGAGACGGTTTCTCTGCACATGCTCAAACGTTTCTCTCTCACATGGCAGGAATCTCCACCATTGCCAGAATGGCGCTCCTATGTTCCGACGATGCAGGCTTTCACCAGGCGGGCACTGTCGGAACCGCACAGACAGTTGCCAGCGAACCTGACGTTCGAGCAGTGGTTTCGGACGAATGGCGCGGTGCTCGCTTCGACGCCTTATCTGCGTGAAAAGAATGAGTTGGTAGCGACTATTTTTCTGCCTTACCTGACCAGCAATCCGGACTGGCGTGCAATCTCTTATCTCAATGTCGACCGGGCGGGACGTGCCTCCAGCTTCTACGAGTATCTAACCAAGTGGTACAGAGCCACCCCAGCACGGCATCAGCGCTTTGTCTCGGGTGCGATCCAACTTTTTCGCTTCAATGTGCCGGATAAAACCGCACATACTGCCGACGCAATGTCGACGCCCTTATCTACCACAAGTGGAGCAGACATCAGTGAAGGTCCTGCTGGCGCAATGAGACATTGAGCATTGCATAAAACCGCGGCACTTTACACTTGAAGTCCGTATTGCAGCGGCATATATTGGATTCCACCCACTCCATGGGTTTTAACGCACCAGTCAGCATGTCGCTTCCAGCGTTGCATGTCCTTACCGTACACCCGTACTGGCATTATCGCTGCGCACTGCCATCTTCCTGTTGACAGGAGTTTTTTACTTTGACGGATTTTGGATCCGGGACATTCGGCACGCAATCAGTATGCCGAAGGCTTGCACGATAAATGTAAAGCTTTTCCCCATATATCCTGCCGTCCTTCAGACCTTCGCCACATATCACGCCGCCCAATACTTTCTACATAATAAATCTGCGATGAGTCGGATTGGCTGACCATCGCAATGTTGGGTACGCCTCATGAATCGATGCATGCATACCGGCAGCATCGATTGCAACCGAGGCCGAACCCATAGTCGCCTGCAAGGAGTTTGATATGAAAACCTCGTACTTGAAATTCACTCTAACCGCAGCCTTCGCAATGATCGCTGCAAGCCATGCGCACGCCGATGTCGGTATCTTGGATGGTGCAGATTCCTTCCGCGATTTCCAGTCCACCAAGTCGCGTGCAGAAGTACGCTCGGAACTGGAGAACGATCGTACCCAAGCCTATCCGGTCACAGATGGTACGGGTTTTCGTGACACAAATATTGGAGCACACGGCGTCGCCGGATCGCGTTATTCCACAAAGACGCGCGAAGAGGTCAAATCCGAACTACGCGAGTACAAGCAGCTGCATCGGGCTGATTCTCCAAACGATATTTATTTTGGCGGTTAAGTCATGTAAGACCGAGGCCACCATTACGCGTCAAGATCAGGAGAATAGACTGGGATACTAACCGATTCAGTTTGTCAATCTGCGGCTCTGATGGGAGCGGTACGGCAGGCTTATTACGACGAAGCGTCACAATAATCCTAAGGTACCGGCATCCGGCTTGCCATCAAAATATTTGACGATGCACTGATTAAACACGTCCTTGTCATCTGTGATTTGCGCAAACAGCGTTAGCGATGAATGTAATTTCAGATAATCCGGATAGCCGAATATCTGCTCTGCGGAATGCGCGTTGAGACCAAGTAGTATGGAGCAGCATTCACGCAGGTGTTTGCCAAGCAGCGCATGATCGAGATAGGCACGCGCCTCATCAAGTGAGGCAATCGCGTATCGCTGTGCCATATCGCTATGGCCAAGGCCACGGATTTGCGGAAAGATAAACCACATCCAGTGACTGCGCTTGGACCCGTCTCTGAGTTCCTCGCATACTGTCTTGTAGACCGGTTCCTGCGCAGCCACGAATCTCTGCAAGTTGTAGGGATCGCTCATATTTTCTTCCCTGATGTTGTGAACGGATTTGCCTCCTATGCGGGAATGCGCCGTTCACGAAGCGATAACTCATTGCTGATGCATTGATGGGCGGTGAACAGGTCTACTCTGAGCAATGTCGCCGGAACTACATTCCCAGAAATCGGCCAGACCGTCCATGCCCATCCTATGCAACGTAAGAACTAGCGTGAACCACTAATGTCTATTTGAACTGCCACGCTTTAACGTAGTTCACTTCAAACGCATTTGATTCTCCCGTTGGCGTCCGATCGTTCGGTTGGCCGCTTGCACTGCCAAACCAGAGATCAACGATGAGATACAAGGGTTCGGACACTGTGACTTCATGTGAAAAAACTTCGCGACCATCAAAGTAGAAGGTCTGCCGGTTTGGTTCCCACTTCAGGCCGTAACGATGAAAGCCGGCTGACAGGTCAGGTGTTTCCACTTTGGCATAACCTGCACGTTCGCCTCGGTCGGTCCAGGTGACCGGCGCATACATCATTGGAACCGGAATGCCATCGGCGTCGGGTTTTCCCCAAGGTGCTTCACCGCCCGGATAGGCTTCGAGGATATCAATCTCCGGGCGCCGCTCACCGATCTGGTTGAATAGCCAAAATGCAGGCCATACGCCCTTGCCTTTTGGAAGTTTTGCTTCGATCTCGAAATAGCCGTATTTCTGGGCAAACCGACCATCCGTATCCAGGGTCCGGTTGAAGAATTCACCATTGCTTCCACGTTGCGGCCAGATTTTGAGTGCACCGTTCCGCGTTGCGAAATTTGTGGTCGATGATTCAGTGTCAGTACGATCGGTGCGCCAGACATTGCGATTCAGCTCGCCATTGAATTCGTCGACAAATGTCAGTTCATACTGTCCACCGTCTTGACCTGCAGGACCGCCCGAGGCAGTGGGTGAACTTCCGTTCGACGACACGACTTCCGCAAAAACCTTTGAAGTAGACGGCGAAGTACTAACGATACTGTCTGTTGAACTCCCTCCACAGGCGCTAAGAAACGCGGTGAGCCCTATTATTGTTAGGGATGATCTGGCTGTTACCTGTGGTTTAAGAACCATACTTATCTTCCAATCAAAAAAATCGTGTTCGATAGAGATCAGTTATGATGGTTCCGACTATTTAAAAATACAATTCGAGAGAAAATCTTGTTGAAGCCGCCAACATAAAGAGTCTTTCAACAACGAATCCTTGTTGGATAGCAAGCTTCGTTGATTGCTTGCAAAATCAATGACCAAAAACACGGCTCGCTACCGCAGATAGAAGTATCAATTGCTTGCTCCGGCAATCAAGAACATTGCGTCGTTACAAAAGAAAAGGGTCTGGCTTCAGAAAAGCCAGACCCTTTGTGCCGCAACATAACGCCAGTCATAAGTGGCACAGGTGAAGCATACCAAGGGTGTCACTACGTCTATTGTGATTCGTCACAACCCTGCACACTAGCAATGCATCGACAGCACGAGTTACCGTGTATGGGCCGCAGAGTGCTTTGTTTGCAGCGCGTTGCGCCATCGCTCGGTTTGCCTGTTTTGCTCAAGCACATCTTGAGTCGGCCCGCCCCTTAAGTTTAAGAGGCTTTCATCAATCGCCTGCAGCTGTCGGATAAGCCGACCACGTTCTTCGTAAAATATTTCAAGCAGATCTCCCGTCGACAAGTCTGGTGCAATCTCAAGTTGTTGACGATGTTGCAGGCAGCCTATAGTGTCCGTGACCCTGGCCAATTCCTGGCACACGGTTTGTTTCAGCGCGAGCAGATCCCTGCTTCTGAAGGAAGTGTCAGTTGCTCCCATATCCCCTCCGATTTCACGTCCGATAAGAATATCGACAAGAAGTTCTATATGAATTAGGGATACTTACGCAGGCATATCGACTACTTAGTGAAGCGCAGGCTCCTTAATTGCAAGGCTTGCCGCTTATCTTACGGCGGTTTGGCCAGAAGATAGCAACCAGTCCGGCATGCTTTTCCAGCTTTAAGAAATTAGAACAAGCCACTAAAGCAGTCAAACTTCTTACTTTGCCCAAATATATGGCAATCTGGATCTAGATCAACGTTACACAAAAGAAATATTTTTCATAAAAGTTGGTACTTTTGCATCCACAATGTACGAAATCGTACGTAATATTGCAACGGCGAACGGGTTGGTTGGTGATCTGGAGTAACCAACTTTCCCTGATTCGTGATTAGGTCCGACCTGACAGGTCATAACTTTTTTGAAAAATCATATGCAGAACATGAAAGTAGGAACAAAACTGATTCTCGGCTTTCTTTGCATAGCCATCCTGGGTGCGGTCGTTGCGGTGATCGGGATATACAGCATGGGTCGTATGAATGACAAAGCTGCCGAGATGTACCATAACGAGCTTCTCGGCTTGTCGTACATTAAGGACGCAAACATTAATCTTATCTACGCCGGCCGTGCCCGTGGAAATGTTCTGTTGTCGATGACCGCCGAAGAGCGCGATCTCAATACGGCCAATATCAAGAAGTATTTAGGACAGGTGAACGACAACCTGGACAAGGCAAAACCCCTTTTTGTTACCGAAAGAGCAAAACAGATATTTGCACAGTACGCTCAGGCCTCGGAAAACTACGAAAAGGAAATGGCGAAAGCGCTGGCGTTGGCCAGTAAAGAGAGCCTTCAGTCATATAGCGAAGAACTCAAAAAGGAGCTTGAGACCACGCGTCACTACGCCAACACACTGGACAACTTGCTCGCCGAATTGGCAAAGCAGAAGGAAGCGCGTGCAAAGACGGCATCGGAGGAAACTTCCACACTGTACGAATCGAGTTTCGCACTAATGAGCGCACTCGTGCTTTGCAGCCTTGCCGCCGGCATTGCGCTTGGCCTCCTGGTGACACGCAACCTGACCAGGCAATTGGGCGGTGAACCGCACTACGCAGCGGAAATTGCAGCAAAAGTTGCTGCAGGCGACCTCAGTGTGGATGTGCAGACCAAGGCGGGTGACCAATCGAGCTTGCTGTATGCCATGAAGAAAATGCGTGAAAGTCTGTCCACCGTCGTCGCCCAGGTACGTGCCGGTACTGACACGATCGCGTCTGCTTCCACACAGATTGCCAGCGGCAACCAGGATTTGTCCTCGCGCACTGAACAGCAGGCCAGTTCGCTGGAAGAGACTGCGTCGTCCATGGAAGAGCTGACCTCAACCGTCAAACAAAATGCCGACAACGCCCGTCAGGCCAACTCGCTGGCGGAAGCGGCGTCGGGTGTGGCTGCCAAAGGCGGTGAGGTGATCCTTCAGGTAGTCGGGACCATGCACGAAATCAATGACTCCGCAGCGAAGATCGTGGATATTATCGGCGTCATCGACGGTATTGCTTTCCAGACCAATATCCTGGCACTCAACGCGGCCGTTGAAGCAGCGCGTGCCGGCGAACAAGGAAGGGGCTTTGCTGTCGTCGCAAGCGAAGTACGTAATCTCGCCCAACGGTCCGCCGCTGCGGCGAAGGAAATCAAATCCCTGATTGGCGACTCTGTCGAGAAAGTCGAAAACGGCAGCAAGCTAGTCAATGAGGCCGGCTCCACCATGACGGAAATCGTCGACAGCGTTAAGCGTGTCACGGATATCATGGCGGAAATTACGGCTGCAAGTCAGGAACAGACTGCCGGCATCGAGCAAATCAACCTGGCCATTAATCAGATGGATGAAGTAACGCAGCAAAATGCGGCACTGGTGGAAGAGGCTGCCGCGGCGGCGGCAGCCATGCAGGAACAAGCTGGCAAGCTGTCAGAGGTTGTGAGTGTATTTAAGATCGAGAGCATGCAGCAGCTGCCCGACCAATTCGGTAAAGCGCAATTAACTACGTCCCAACGTGTTGTTCCTGCGGTGCCACGCGTAAAAAAAGAGGCCGTCGTATCGCACTCCGCCAAGCCTGCCATCTCATCACCACGACGTGTCGCCATGACGTCCGCGAAGGATGACTGGGAAGAGTTTTGATGGGTTATTGAATGCAAGTTGGCAGCACGGCTTGATGCAAACACGGCCGTGGGACACCGAGGTGTATAGTGATTCCCCTGCGAGATTGTTTCTCCCAGGGGAATTTGTTTATGCAGGTAAACTATCGCGCTGCTCGCTTTCCATGTTAATGAAAGACGAGATTTTTGGCATTTGATGCCATGGCTGTCCAAGGCTAAGCTTCAAACCTATTATGAAACCACTAACGATTTTTTCAGTCTGCAATATATGATGGCATATTGATACTGCATAGGGATAAACATGAACGAAGAGGTCTCGCGGTCCGTTGTCCTGATGTCGGCCATTGAACATGCGGATCATGAACGTCGAATACTAACGGATGAAGATCGGCAGTATGCGAGCCGCAGTGCAAACGAACTTGCGCAGTGGCAGGCCGCAGAAAAGGGTGAAGCGATATCGCCGGAAACCTTTCTGGAGAAACGCGCCGAACAGGTGTTAAAGAAAGTCGCGGAGCGCCATCCCGGTTTTTCGAGACTGCTGGGCGGACGCTATCGATGGACTATGTTGGGCGTGGCGATGCCCCTGATTGCCTTGATATCCGGCTTTGCGATTGACCGCATTGCGGACCCGCACCGGGTCGACTTGTTGTCGGCTCCCTTGTTGCTGATCCTTGCCTGGAATGTGTTTACATATGTTGCATTGCTGGTCTGGCCGTTCATCCCTGCATTAAAGTCCAGAGTGCCGTACGCCGGTATGCTGTCATCGCTATCGACAGGCAGGTTGAGCTTGCCACGAAAGTTGCCGGCTACCTTGACTGCGGCAGCGACCCAGTTTGGCGAGGAGTGGACACGGTTGAGCATGCCGCTTGCTTTGGCGCGATTCAAGCGCTATGTGCATTTCAGTGCCGCGTTGTTCGCTTTGGGCGCTGTGCTTTCCTTGTATGCGCGCGGACTCCTATCGCAATATCGTACTGGCTGGGAAAGTACCTTTCTGAACGCAGAACAACTACACGCCCTGCTCTCCTTCATATTTGCACCGGCCATGCTGATTTTTCCGTTGCAAGGATTTTCGATTGCGGATGTCAGGGCGCTCGAAGGGACGCATTCCTTGTCGCCCGCGGATGGGGCACGTTGGGTGCATCTTTATGCCGCGACACTTTTTTTGATCGTCATTGTTCCGCGCCTTGCCTTGTCACTGCTTGCGCGACACAAGGAACGCAAGCTCGCCCGGCATTTCCCAATTGACCTGACGCAGCCGTATTACCGCAAGCTGACCAGCAAAATCGGCAAGTCTGAAACAGCCGTGCTGCGGGTCTTGCCGTATAGTTTTACGATCGACGAAACCCGCGACAAGAATCTTTTGATCGTGGCGCAAATGCTGCTCGGCGATAACTCACGCGTCATGCTGCGTCCATCTACCGCCTATGGTGAAAGCCCGCATGACGCCATGAACGCGCTTAAATCGGATAGCGCTGATGCTGCACTGACTGTCGTGCTGTTTAATTTGAACGCGACACCAGAGAACGAGAATCACGGCGCATTTCTCGACCTTCTTGCAGGCACGTTCAAAGGACGGCCGCTTGCGCTGATTGATGAATCTGCTTACCTTGAGCGAGTAGGTGGCCAGACTGGCGGCGATCAACGCATCCGGGAGCGGATCGCCTTATGGACTCAGTTCTGCGAGCTACATCAGACGGTAGCCGTCGTGGTTAATCTGCTCAATCCACTTGCCAGGGCAGAAGACATTGAACGTGGATTAACCGCCAGGTCCCGCGCATGATGAACGAAACGCCAACGAATAACAGGATCCAGCTTGCCCTGATCTCGCATACCAATGCGGGTAAGACTACCCTTACCCGTACGCTGCTTGGCATGGATGTAGGCGAGGTGCGTGACGCGCCGCATGTCACCGTGAGCTCCGAGTCCCACGCTTTGCTGACAACGGACGCCGGCGACAAACTCGAACTGTGGGACACACCTGGCTTCGGCGATTCGGTACGCCTGTTAAAGCGCTTGAGTTTTTCGGACAATCCTATCGGATGGTTCTTGCGTGAAATCATCGACCGCTATCGTGACCGACCATTCTGGTTAAGCCAGCAGGCTATGAGAACGGCGCGCGATGCCGCGGACGTTGTGCTCTATTTAGTCAATTCGTCAGAAGACCCGCGCGACACGGGTTACCTGATACCGGAGATGAAGATCCTCCAGTGGCTGGATAAGCCAGTTGTCGTTTTGCTCAATCAGATGGGTCGGCCACGACCCGCCGCGGAAGAAACGGCGGAGCAGCAGCGCTGGAAAGACTTTCTTGCTGATTATCCCGTGGTAAAAAAAGTGATTGCGCTTGATGCCTTTGCGCGTTGCTGGATACATGAGCGTGTGTTTTTCGAGGCGGTCGGGGATCTGATCGCTCCTGCTCAGCAACCTGCGTATGCTCGGCTGCTGCAGGAATGGGAACAGCAGAACGAAGAACGCCTGCATGCCGCGACCCGGCTCATTGCAGACCACCTGATTGCCGCCGCACGTGACAGTGAGATCGTCGAGACCGGTGGCAGACCAATCGTTGGCTCGGTACTGAAGGTGATCGGTATGGGCAAGCAACGCGAGGCCGCGTATGTCAACAAGGCGATGAATGTGTTGATGACGCGATTAAACGAGCGCATATTGGCGGCCACAACGGCGCTACTCAAGATATATCGGCTCGATGCCGGCGCCGCCGCCAAAATCAATGAACGGGTAAGCCAGTGTGTCGTCGTACGTGCACCCGTCGATACGAAGCAGGCGGGTTTGATTGGTGCGCTGGTGTCTGGGGCGACCACCGGGGTGTCAGCCGATCTGTTGTCAGGTGGCCTGACATTTGGCGCCGGCGCATTGGTCGGCGCACTCATAGGAGCACTCACATTTACTGGCGCTGCGTGGGCATTCAATACGCAGACCGAGCGCAACGAACCAAAGGTCCAGTTCTCTGACGACTTTCTGCGCACCTTGGTAGTGACGAGCCTCTTGCGCTATCTGGCTGTTGCGCATTTTGGCCGTGGGCGCGGCAATTTTGTTGAAAGCGAAGCGCCAGCGTTTTGGCAAAAAGAAGTGGAAGATGTTGTGGCTTCGAATGAAAAGAAATTGACCGACGCATGGCGAGATGCGCGCAATGGCAATACGGTAAGCATGGTTAATCCAGACCGGCCGCAATACGAAGTGGAAGCTTCGCTTGCCAGCGCATTAGCCCAGATGATCCTGGATGTCCTGAAAAAACTTTACCCGCACTGACTATTTGAGGCCTGTTGCCCGTATGAGGTCTTTACGTCAACCTCCGGTCATGGAAGAACCATACCGCCTGCTACGGATCTAATCTGAGTCCATGCTTCGGGAGAACGAGCATGAATTCCCCTCATCGCTTCCATACATTGATCCCCGTCCTGCTCGTCCTGTTGCTATCCGGTGCTCAAGCCTGCGCAGCAGAAGTTCAAGTGCGTTTTATGCATCCGGACACTTTCACGGATTCCCAGCTAAAAGCCAATTTTGCAGGACCGGATCCCGTGGTGTTGCAGACCATAACAAACCACCTGCAAAGTTTGGCGATGCAATGCCTGCAGAGTTCGCAGACTCTGGACGTGCAGATCCACGATATCGACCTTGCCGGTCAGGTTGAATGGTGGCATGGCGCAGGACGTCGTGACTTGCGAGTCATGCGCGAGGTGACATGGCCGCGTATGGAGCTCTCTTATGTACTGCGCGATGAACGCGGGAGTACGTTGGAGGCGCGCGAGAAAATCAATGATATGAACTATCTGTCGAACAGTTATGCGGCTCGAAGCGCAACCTTCGCAGGTACTCCATTACCGTATGAAAGAGCAATGTTGACGCGATGGTTTGAAACGCGTTTTTGCCAACCGGGCAAGCCGCGCGGAGGATAATGCACATCGCTGTGCCTGCCGCTTTGAAGGGTGACTTACCTACCTCTCACGTCTGCACGTTGCTGACACATTAAGGTACCGCCCCCACCTGCGCATTGCTCGCACATTGCGTGGAATTAACGGCAGCACGCAGTTAGTTCATTTTGACCACGTAGTGGTGCCCTGCGTTGAAATAGTCGATAGGCAACAAGAATGCTAGCGGTTTAACAAGCCAGAAAATTAAGGTGATCGGGTTTACAGCAACACGGTATTAACGGGAGATGTCTGTTGAATGTGCAACGCACTGAATCGGCATTTGTCTACTTACAGCAAAAAAGTTACATTCGCGGCAAGGGCGATTCATAGACTCACGGGTAGAAACCATCATGCCAAAGGTAAGACCGCCTGGAACCATGTTTTAAAAGCAATCCGACCGGCTATTACTCAGAAAGCTGAGCCGAGGGATAAGCCACAGCCTTCCACGTAATCCCGATCTGCACATCGGTTTTGGGCTGCACTAGCGCCAGTGAAAGGTAAGCCTGATCGCGCTCTTTTCTTAGCCGTTCGCCCAGGGTATCTTTAAGGATTCCTGCGCCGGCCATTACACCTTCAAACGAGTGATACGCTCGCAGTAATTTGGCTGCGGTCTTGATGCCAATTTTTGTTACCCCCGGAATGCCGTGATGTTTGTCCCCCATCAAGGCAAGCAGTTCAATGACGCTCTCTGCGGGCACACCGTACTTATTCTCGATCCATTCACTACCATGCCACTCCCGCCGAATCGGGTCCCAGATTCGCGCACCTTGCGACACTAGTGCCAGGTGTGTCTTGTCGTTCGACGCGATCACCACCTCGCCCCTGCCCTCCTTTAACCAGCGTTGTGCAGCAGTCGCAATCACATCGGTGGATTCCGCATTGGGCACGCTGACTGTCATCATCCCGGCATCCCTCACCAGCTGCTGAAAACGTGGCAAGGCGTCTCTCAACGCTTCGGGATAAGTGGCCGTCTTGCGTTGATAACTGGCTGACAAGGATTGTCGAAACGTTGGTCCATCCAGATCGACTACTGCCAACACATGAGTTGGCGTATGCATGTCGACCAGTTTTCTGAACAAGGCGAGCGTATTGTTCAGTACGCTGTCAACATTGGCATTAACAGCACTGCTGATTCCGATCTCATAAATATGCCGCAGGATCGCAGTCCCGTCGATAAGCAAAAGTGTCGCCATTGTCATTCTCCCTGTCTTGTTCCCGATTCCGACCCAGAAAGCGATTCAGAGACAATGAAATGCATTGGCCGCTCCCCGTCGCCTAGTATACAGCGCCGTCGCTGTGCTCCAACCGCAACATGAGGCACAAGAATATTGGATTGGAACGCGATGTCGCCAACCACGCCGATGATCTCGACAATTTACTTTGACGACTCGGAAGTTGAAGTCATGGTTTTTACTATTGACAACGACATTATCCGGAATTGCTAGGCCTGATGCAGAGATAACGATATGGCTTGCATGGTGCATGTGCTCGACGTTCTCCCTTACGGTAGCACCCAGTTGCTCCATCGCTGGCACCGTCTCTTCCAGCGAGCTGGCCTGATGTTCGGCACGGTCGATAAATTCCTATTACCACTTGTAATTTCCATTGAGGCGTTCACGATAGTTTGCGTTCCGCCACGGACTTGCGACACGATACTGAGCAGTTAAAGTTCTAATTCAGGACATCACCGTCTGTCGCGCTGATCTTCGGACATAAATCCTCTAGCGTCGATGAATTAAACGTTTATACAGATTTCGTCCAAATAGCAGTACAAAGGTAACACCCCCGAGCTATCTGCCAAACGCACAAGCGCTATTCCTATAGACAAATGGTTCCGTAGTCGATATCTTGTAATTTCCCGTGAGCAATAATATCGGGCTAGTTACCTTGCCCCCGGCTTGCTGGCGCAGAAACAGCAAAACCGTCCTTCGAATAGAGGAGACCTATGTCAAACCTGCATAATCCGAAATCAATGAGCATCGCCAAAAAGCTTGGCCTTCTCACACTGAGCGCCATTCTCGGTATTGTCGTACTGACAGCGACCTTCCTGTTTTCGGAAAGAAAACTGATTATGGAAGAGCGAAAAGGCAGTGTGCGGCAGACGGTGGAAACCGCACACGGGATCCTGGTGCTCTATCACGATCTGGCTAACAAAGGAAAAATATCCGAGGACGAGGCAAAGCGCAGTGCACTGCAGGCAATCAAGGCGATGCGTTATAGCGGCAATGAGTATTTTTGGGTGAACGATTTCCATCCGCGCATGATCATGCATCCGATCAAACCGGAGCTGGACGGCACTGACCTGACGGCGAACAAGGATCCCACCGGCAAGCATCTGTTTATTGAGTTCGTCAAGATGGTCAAGGCCAATAACGCTGGTTACGTTCATTACATGTGGCCGAAACCGGGCAGCGCGGACCCGGTGCAGAAGGTGTCTTATGTGAAGGGCTTTGCGCCATGGGGCTGGATCATCGGCTCCGGTGTGTATGTCGATACGGTCGACGCCGCGATCCTCAGCCGCCTGATCGAGTTTTCGATTGCGTCGCTACTGCTCGGCGCCGTATTGCTGGTGATCGGCGTGGTCATTTCGCGCGGTTTGCTCAAGCAGCTCGGCGGCGAACCCGCATACGCAACGAGCATTACGCGTCAAATCGCCGAAGGCGACCTGACCGCCGCGATCAACCTGAAGGACGGCGACCAGTCGAGCCTCCTGTATGCGATCAAGGCCATGCGTGACAGCATTGCCGACATCGTCAGCCAGGTCCGGACGGGCACCGAAACCATTGTGACCGCGTCCAGTGAAATTTCGGAAGGCAACAAGGATCTGTCGTCACGCACTGAGCAGCAGGCAGGCTCGCTGGAAGAAACCGCGTCGTCGATGGAAGAGCTGACGTCGACCGTCAAACAAAATGCGGACAATGCGCGCCAGGCGAACCAGCTCGCCGGTTCCGCATCGAGCTTCGCGCTCAAGGGCGGCGACGTTGTCGCGCAGGTCGTCGACACCATGAGCTCGATCACCGATTCATCGAAACGGATCGTCGACATCATCAGCGTCATCGATGGCATTGCGTTTCAAACCAATATCCTGGCCTTGAATGCCGCAGTCGAAGCGGCGCGTGCCGGCGAACAGGGGCGCGGCTTTGCCGTCGTCGCCAGCGAAGTGCGGAGCCTGGCGCAGCGCTCGGCCGCAGCCGCCAAGGAAATCAAAACGCTGATCGGTGACTCGGTTGAAAAAGTGGATACCGGCAGCAAGCTGGTGACCGAGGCCGGCGCGACGATGAACGAAATCGTCGAAAGCGTGAAACGAGTAACCGACATCATTGCGGAAATTGCGGCCGCCAGCCAGGAGCAAAGCACAGGCATCGAGCAGGTCAACCAGGCGATCGGACACATGGATCAGGTGACGCAACAGAATGCCGCACTGGTGGAACAAGCGGCAGCCGCGGCGGAATCGATGCAGGACCAGGCCGCCAGGCTGGCACAGGTCGTCAGCATCTTTAAGACGGAAGATTATCAGGCGATGGTAGTGGCAGAGCGGGCGCCGATTGCCAGAACGACGGCTGCACCGATGTCGCGCACCCGCACCGCACAGGTCGCACCGCAACGTCGCGTCGCGCCCGCGCGCAAAAAGATTGCCGGCGCCGCGGCGCCGGGCGGTGAAGACTGGGAAGAGTTCTGACCGGCTGTTGCCGACGCATGATAGGACGCCATGGCATGCATGGTGAGTGAGTTTATTGTCAACCATAGTTCCAGGATCAATAACGTTTAGAGCCGCTATGTGCTGACAGAAGCTGGTCCGGAGATGTTGAAGACTCAGCGCTCGCCTATTGAGTACGATTACTACTGACGCATCGGCAGCAACCGTGGTTCCTCATAGTGCAAATGTTTGGACTAATCTTCCACTGAAAATTTCGGACTATCTCTTTCGAGCCTTCTCCTCTACCCAAAAAAAAAGCCCTTCTCGTAGAAGGGCAAAGAGGGCGTAGGCCCAAGGAGACAACAGGTGAAGAGGAATGCAGGAAAGCCGCTATGTGCGTTCTAAAAACGGGCACCGGTTTAATTCCTTCCGCGCTTTCCTTAATCCATATGAACAAGTTCCGCTTTCTCTAGACGACGCTTATTAGTTCGCAAATTCAAAATACGGATCTCGCATTTGCAATCCTTGTCCAGACGTTTTCGCATGGACTTCTTCCGCCGAAACCCCGGCGATGTTTGCCGCTACTGAACTTGGCCAGACGATGCGCATGAGATTCGTCGAACCGGATACACCGAAAGGAGTACCGGCGACAACCACCAAAGGCAACATTGGAACACTAAAGCCATGCACTTCGGCTGCGCTGACCGCGTTGTCGACCATTTCTTCAATATTGCATACATCCGGTGCACAAACCGAGTGAATTCCCCAAATAAGGGTGAGCCATCGGGAAACGTGCAAATTGGGGGTAAGACTTAAAATCGGCGTCCGAGGCCTTTCATGCGCGACGCGAAGTGTTGTGGCGCCGGACGAGGTATAGGCGACAGTCGCCACGACCGGTAGCACGTCCGCGACAGTACGGATGGCTGCGCAGATTGCATCCGTTGCGCTTTCGGTCTTACGGTGACTGGCCGCGTTCATCATTTTACGTTGCAGTGGGTCGCTCTCAACTGCCTTGATGATGCGGTCCATCATCGAGACTGCTTCGATTGGAAAGGTACCGGACGCGGATTCTGCGGAAAGCATCACCGCATCAACACCGTCATAAACGGCGGTTGCCACATCGCTGGCCTCTGCCCGTGTCGGCGTGGGCGACGAAATCATGGATTCAAGCATCTGGGTGGCAACCACCACTGGCTTCCCTGCTTCGCGGCACGCACGCACAATGCGCTTCTGTAGTAGCGGTACCTGTTCAGCCGGAAGCTCTACGCCAAGATCTCCACGCGCAACCATAATTCCGTCGGCTTGTTCTATGATGGCATCCAGGAACTCGATTGCGGACGGCTTTTCCAGCTTCGCCATGACGCGCGCTCGTCCATTGACGATTGACTTTAGCTCAATAAGATCTTCGGGGCACTGAACAAATGACAATGCGATCCAGTCCACTCCCAGTTCCAACCCGAATGCAAGATCTTCCCTATCTTTTTCTGTCAATGCAGAAAGCGGCAGAATCGAGCCCGGGACGTTCACACCCTTTCGATCGGACAAGACGCCTCCATTTACTGCTACGGTCTCGGCAAAATTATGGCCACAGGAGACGATGCGCAGGCGTACCTTTCCGTCGTCGATGAGTAAGTCATGCCCCGGCTTGATAGCGGAAAAAATCTCTGGATGCAGCAGTGGCGCGCGTCTGTTAGAACCCGGACTTGGGTCCAGGTCCAAACGGAATTCCTGGCCGGCTTCAATCTGTTCCCTGCCAGCGGCAAATCGTCCAAGTCTGAGTTTGGGTCCCTGCAAGTCAAGCAGGATACCAATGGGGCGGCCGATCTCCTTTTCCAGATCACGTATTGCCTCATAACGCCTGCGATGGTCGTCATGTGTTCCGTGACTGAAATTAAGACGGAATACGTCGGCACCGTTTTCATATAGTTCACGGATTTTTTCACGCTCAGAGCTTGCTGGTCCTAGAGTCGCTAAAATCTTGGTGTTGCGCCCGCGGCGGGCGTTAAGCCTGATGTTCATGTGCATTCCCCTGTCAAACTCAAAGTAGCGTACTGAGTTAGTCGCCGTGCTTTAAACAAACTATAGATTGTCGATAGGAATTGATCTAATCGTAATTTATTATTTGCTTCATCAATCTTTCTTATTCGCTTAAATCCTTTTATAAAAGATAAGCGAAAAGGCAAATGACAGTGCCAAGCAAGCACGGTACAGCACGTTATATTGAATGGATGTGTCCAAAGCGTCCCAAATATAAAGGTGTCAATGCATAGTTCGTTTAATGACTTAGCGTTAATGAAGCAGGACTGGACCATCGATCTGCATATAACGCATATGCAGTCGTTTCAGATCGCCGCGTGAATGAAGGTGTGCGAGCACTTCCTGCAGTCGATCTCTTATACTTTTAGCGATTGTGTTCGATATTGCAAGGTACTCCGGCTGGATGTTTATCACTCCAGGCAATATGCGTAGCCTTGAATGGAAATTTTTATTCGACAGTTCATGTACCAGAGACAGATCCGTTAGGTATGCGAGTCGGCCGCGCCCAGCGATGAGCTTATTCAAATTGTTATACGTGTTATGTGCCCCTGCATCAATATTAGTTACACCGTTGTGCAGGAGATAATCGACGTGTTCCGTTCCATGTACGACAAGTACAATCATGTTTTTATTGGCAGCTTTCAAACCGTCGAGCGTCACGTTATCGACGGGATCGTCAATTCTGGCCGCAAGGCGCATTTCGGTCCAATACAATGGCGTGTTTAAAAACGAAAACAATAAATTGCGTTTTTGTGTGCGGCCTATTCCGCAGAATAGATCCAGCTCGCCTTTCGCCAGGCTCGCTTCAATCCTGAGTTTCGGGTAAAAGCGGTCATAGCCAGTAAACTTAATGTCGGGTGCCGCGGCTTCAATGGCTTTTAGTATATCGATGCACAAGCCGCTCATTTCCCCATTTCTCATCAGGTACTTTGGCGCACTATCCTCCGCTGCAGTGCGCAGCTCGACAGCCCGTGCGACCGTGTGTCCCGTTATCAGGCACATGGTACAAAACAACCACTTCAACAATTTAACAGACGACATCATGGCGACCCCACAAAGATTATGTAAGTCTGATGATTAAGCATCCGGGGCCGTCAAGCCGCATGAACACTGGGGGCTTAGTCCCTACGAGCCGACCTTTATGGGAGCGCGCAGTCGATTTGTTGTGTACCGGGCGACCGCGTGAAATTTAAATTGAGGCGCTTTTCCGCATTAAGTCAATCCGGACTCTTCTGAAAGAAGCTGATGTCGTACTTGATTCATTCAACTCAGTTGCCGATTGAGCTCACGCGCATACACATCGTATGTGCTTGAGGCAGACAGTCTGAAGTTATGGCAACCGCCATGGAAATTTAACAAGCAGTCATCGCCGGATTGAAGGCAATGACTGCTACTGCTGCAACGTCCTTAGAAAGCGGCAACGTTACACCGGCAAATACCGAATCTGAGTTGCGTCTATTCCCAGGCGAACAGGAGCGGATTCGGCAAACGGAGTCATTCCAGAAAAATGTGCCTGGTCCGCCGTAACAAGAGATTGCCCGACTCGCACACGATAGCGGGTAAATTCTCCAAGAAACTCAGTATGCTCTACTGCCCCATTTAGCCACAAGAAAGCACCGTCTCGCACGCTATCGCCTACCTGCATCTTGATCGTATGAGGCCTGAAGCTGATTGCCATCCGCCCAGTGCGGGCTTCAGGATGTTTCGGCAAAATCATTTCGCCTATGCCCGGCGCTTTAAAGCGTACGACGTCGCCGTTAATCTGGTCAATCTCGCCGGTCAGGAGATTGGTGGTACCGACGAAGTTGGCCACGAACGGATTGGCCGGATAGTCGAACAGCGCCGCCGGCGTGCCCAGCTGCTGCACGATGCCCTTGTCCATCACCGCCATCCGGTCGGCGGTCGTCATCGCTTCTTCCTGGTCATGCGTGACAAACACCGTGGTAATGCCCAACTTGCGTTGCAAGTCCCGAAGCTCTTCACGCATCTGCACGCGCAGTTTCTTGTCCAGGTTCGACAGCGGCTCGTCGAGCAGCAGCACCTGCGGCTCGATCACGATGGTGCGTGCCAGCGCCACCCGCTGTTGCTGGCCGCCGGAGAGCTGGTTCGGACGCCGGTTCGCATACTGCGACAGGCTCACCAGTTCCAGCGCCGCACCGACCTTTTGCCGGATGGTCGCCTTGTCGACGCGCCGCTCGACCAGGCCGAACGCGACATTGTCCCAGATCGTCATGTGCGGCCACAGCGCATAGCTCTGGAACACCATGCCGATGTTGCGCGCATGCGGCGGCACGCCGGTGATGTCGCGGCCGTCGACCAGCAGTTCGCCGCGCTGGTGCTGGTTGAAGCCGGCGATCAGCCGCAGCAGCGTCGACTTGCCCGAGCCGGACGGGCCGAGCAGCGCAAAGAATTCGCCCGGCTCGATGCGCAGGTTGATGTCCTTCAAGACTTCCGTCTTGCCGCCGTCATACGACAGCCCGATGTTCTTGCACTCTACTGCGATCTTTTTCAATTGCTTCATGATGTCACCTCTGTTCCCTTGATTGCAATTTGTCCGGCCGTGGGGGCCGGGGTATGGGTTTTCACTTCTGGCAATGCAGCTGGTTCTTCGTCATCGACCTGACGTGTGCGGGTCAGTGCGGAAGTGCGCTCGACGATCACATGCGATGCATACGTGCCCAGCGCCACAATGACCACCGCCAGCACCCCCATCGCCGCACCCGGACCGCGCCCAGCCACGCTTTGCATGTACAGGTAAATCCCGTAGCTCATCGGCGCCTGCGATTCCGACGTCGTCAGCAGGATCGTCGCCGACAACTCCACCGCCGCCGTGATGAAGCTGGTCACAAACCCGGCCAGGATGCCGCCAGCCATCAGCGGCACCACGATGCGCCGGATCGTGCTGGCCTTGCTCGCGCCCAGGCTTTCCG
>NZ_JBHTDH010000039.1:0-28194 GCF_042666555.1 Herbaspirillum sp. GCM10030257 | reverse complement strand
GTCATTTCGGTCCGCCAAGAACGTCTTGGCCGGCATTGAACTGATGCACATGATCCGCAAAAACCAGCTCAATCTCAAAGGCAGCGACGCACTGTCTTTTGCCGAGCAATTTTATGCGCTCGCAAGAGAAATCCGTTCCGCATAAGAGGCCGCCACGCCCTTGCGCCTAAAATTTTCTTTTCGCCGCTAATGCGACAATACCGTATTGTTAATGTGGATGAGTATTTTCCGGCGCGCACCCAGACTGTCGAGGAGCTCTATCATGCCGCCGGAACCCGCTTGAGGAAGGTGGCCCATATCGGCCGCCGTCTTTGTGGACAGGCCAAGTCTGATCATCTCGTCATCGTGCCAGAATGTACCGTCTACAAGTACCGTATCGGCCGCTTTCATCACCGACGCCACATGTGGGTCGATACGACCAAGGCCTGGCGCATAGAAGGCCGACCTCCCGGTATGGGAATTACGGATCAGCAAGCCAATATTGTCGCCAGGCGAAGGCGACATTCGGTTTGTCGAGTATGGGGGGGCCTTGCTGCTGAGCGGGATTGGAATGAATTCCGCGCCGTCGAGCTGCGCCAGCATGAATGGCTTTCCGTCTCGTGGCGTTGCCGCGTCATTCATCTCTATCGGCTGCCATTGCAGGTCGCAATAGTGGGACAGCACTCGCGTCAATGCCAAGCCTTCGGTTAGATCTTTCCATACCGACGCGGTGCAATGAATGGATAACTGCCGTCCTTCGCGCAGCATCAACAAGCCTGTCACATGATCAATCTGTGCATCCATCAGGGCGACGGCGACGATGCCGGTGTCACGAGGAGATCGTCCCGGCTGCAAAGAAGACGATCCGCCGATCTGCGCGAGAATGTCCGGCGATGCATTCACAAGCAGCCAGTCAACGTCATTGACCGTGACCGCAATCGATGATTGGGTGCGTGCGCGGGCATGGATGCGTCCATGGCGTACGCCGTCACAGTTGCGGCAATTGCAATTCCATTGCGGGAAGCCGCCTCCGGCTGCTGAACCAAGTACCCGAATTTTCATAGTGTTTTCCACGATGGGAGGCGCGATGGGAGGCGCGCCTCACCAGGCCCTGGCTAAACGATCAGCGGTTGGAAATATACATCGTGATCTCGAAACCGAAACGCAGATCGGTGAAATCGGGCTTAGACCATTGCATGAGGATCTCCTTGATTAAATGTAGGTGGTACGGTTTTTGATCGCTTATCTGCTTCAAACCTCAATACGTGAAATAGTCATGCGATCAATTCACCTCAACGCAACATCCATGCCAAAGTGCGTGGACCTTCCATTGGCCGAAGGCTTCCTTGATGTCGGCGACGGTCACTCTCTCTACGTTGCCCAGTACGGGAAAATGGACGCGCCTGCTGTGGTGGTACTGCATGGAGGACCGGGCAGCGGATGCCATCCGTCCATGCTGGAATGGTTCGATCCAGACTGCTGGCGCATCATCCTGGTGGACCAGCGCGGAGCCGGCCGGAGCACCGCTACCCAGCCTTTGTTCCGCAACACCACAGCAGAACTGATGAACGATCTCGAACGGCTGCGCGCGACCTTGGTCATTAAACGATGGGCCATCGTCGGTGGCTCGTGGGGCGCTTGCCTCGCCTTGCTCTATGCGGGCCAGGTGCCGGGTGCCATCTCGCATCTAATACTGCGTGGCGCTTTTCTTGCTGCCGACGCAGACAGACGCTGGTTCTTCCAGGGGTTGAAACCACTGGTTCCAGAGGCGTGGGCCCGACTGACCGTCGGCTGGTCCACTATGCAACAAGGCGAGGTGTTCCAGACTTTGGCAGCGTTGCTACAAAATGGAACAACTGAAGAGCAAGAGGACGCCGCCTTGCGTTGGGGACGATATGAGGAAGACGTGATGCATGCGATGCGCGGTACCCAGGCCAGGAGCGAGAAGCCGCCGCTATCAAAGTGGTTGTCAAAATACCAGCTGCAGGCCCATTATCTATCGAAGCAATGTTTCACAAACACGATGGAACTTGCCGGTGCGGCCGAGCGTGCGTCAGATATTCCGACAACCATCATTCACGGCACACACGACTGGATCTGCCAGCCGCACAACGCGACGCGGATCAAGCGCTGGATGCCTCATGCAGAGTTGGTCTGGGTGGCGCGTGGCACTCACACTGCATCCGATCCTCTGATCCGCAATGCACTGCGCAAGGCCATAAATTCATGTGTTGAATCCGCAGTGCTAGTGAACTGACTGAATTCGCTCCCGTATCGGTCGGAGAGCAGCTAGCCTCGTGATACCAGCCAAGACCGTTAGTTCATCCGGGACTGCCACTGGGAGCTGAGGTCACTTCGGTGTCTATGGAAGAGAAGGCAAGCCCGCTTACTGGTAAAGGTATTGCTGCTAATTGATAACGATGTTCCGCCACATCGCAACGCGGCGACGCACGAGGTATGCCGTTTTGGTCCTGGAAAGGTGCAGTTTGAAGTTTCGTCTTTTTTCAACTCTTTATCCCTTTATCGCTGAACCGAAATGCTTAAAAATCTTAAGGTCGGCCCGCGTCTGTCTCTAGCATTCTGCCTGTCGTCGCTGCTCGTGGCAGCTGTAGTCGTATTTTCCCTGATCCGCATAAGCACCATCGCCGACGCCGTTGAATTGCAGAACAAGGTTCGGACCGAGAAGCTGGAACCCTTGTACGCGGCGCGCGAAGCCTTGGCCCAGACCGGGCTCTCAGCTTGTAATGCGCTTGCGATTTCCGACAGCGCCGAAGCGGCACGGGAACTCGACAAGATGGATGTCTACAAGGCGGTCTATCTGGAACAGCTGAACAAGCTTGCTCCGCAGTTCCAGGCCAGCAAGGATTTCGATAAAGTCAGCGAGGGGTTGCTGATGATGCCCGCACAACTAAACAAGGTGCGCTTGCTGCGCGGTGAAGCAACCAACGAAACGCTCGCCGCCTTCGTCGCCGCTGAATGCTGTCCGCTGCACAACCGCATCGTTGAAGACATGGAGGGGTTGCTGAAATCGGTGCAGGAGGAGATGAATGCGGCCAGCGCCTCCGCCAAGGAAATCATCGAATCTTCCATGTCCCTCGTCATCGCGATCGGTGCTGTCCTGCTGCTTGCGGCCGCCGGTCTCGGTATCGTGATTATGTTTTCGATCACCAGACCGCTGACACAAGCCGTCAGCTTCGCTGAAGCCGTTGCCTCCGGCGATCTGACCAGCCGCATCGAAGCGGTCTCCGGCGATGAGATCGGACAGCAGGGCGCTTCACTGAAGGAGACCGCCTTGTCGATTGAGGAGCTGATTTTTGCCGTTAGACAGAATGCCGACAATGCGCGCCATGCCAATCAGCTTGCCGTATCTGCGTCAAACGTTGCAGCCAAGGGCCGCGAAGTCGTGTCGCAGGTGATTGAGACTATGGAATCCATTACTGAATCATCGCGCAAGACCGTCGACATCATCAGCATGATCGACGGCATCGCCTTCCAGATCAACATTCTTGCATTGAATGCGGCCGTCGAAGCCGCCCGTGCCGGCGACAAGGGGCGTGGATTTGCGGTGGTAGCCTCGGAAGTGCGCAGGCTTGCGCACATCTCGGCCCACGCGGCCGGGGACATCAAGCAGCTCATCAACGATTCGATGGACAAGATCGACGCCGGCAATCGCCTGGTTACGGAGGCCGGCAGTAAAATGGAACAGGTTGTGACAAGCGTGCAGTGCGTGACCGGCATCATGACGCAAATCATGATGGCTTCCGAACAGCAGAGATCAGGCATCGAGCAGGTCAGCCATGCCATGGGTCAGATGGACGGTGCCACCACGCGGCAGAACGCCGCATTAGTTGAATAAGCGGCGGGCCTATCGCAGTCCATGCTGCAGCAGGCCGGCTGCGCAGATTACTTTGCCATGTTCTCTACGCAATTCATCTCGATCTCGCCGCGTTCGGTGAAGCTGAAAGCGCTCTCGCCGACGTAGAAAAATGATTCCTTGAGATCTACAGAGTCGTTTTAATGTAGACCAGTCCGGTTTCATCGACTTCATCCCTGTCGGTTTATTCATCTTCCCATGCACCACCGATCTTTTCGACGGCAGATATCAGCGCGGTACAACTGTTCAAAAAATTCACAATTGCTAGAACGAGTGTTCCAGTTTCTTATAGCTGGGACCACAGCGCGGCGCTGTTAGACAAATGTTCTTAAGTACTTGATGCACATCGTATTTTTTCGATGACGCGCCGGTTGAAACTCGATATTTCGAGCGTGGCATGGATATTGCCGAATAGGCCTCGCCGAAAGAGTCGGCTTAGTTAAAATCCAATCTTAGGGGAGAAAATGAACAAGCAAGTTATTGCCGGAGCCATCATGGCACTCGTGTCAGCAGGGGCCACTGCACAGATTTCGATCTACGGCACAGTCGACACATCGTTGGTCGGACTCAACAGGTTTAATCCTGCTGGACAAAGCAACAAGCTGGTAGCCAGCTCTGTGTGGCTGCCGAGCGTGTTTGGTTTCCGCGGCGCGGAAGATCTGGGTGGCGGACTGCAGGCAAATTTCAATCTTGAAAGTGATCTGAATACCGACACGGGTTCGTACGCCGGCGGACCGAACAGCTTGTTTCGCCGTGCAGCTACCGTTGGCCTGTCCGGCGAATTCGGTAGCTTCAAGTTCGGGCGTCAGCTGGACCACCTGTTCCTCCAGTCCTTCCTGAACAACATCCGTCTTTCCCACTCTGGATCGGCGGCTGTGGTCGGTGGCCTGGCTTACGGACTGGCGAATGCAAACACCAGCAGCGACGCTAATATTTTCCGAAGCAACGTCTTGCAGTATCAGTCCCCTTCAATGATGGGGCTCACCGTCACGGGTCAGTACAGCCTGGGTGAAACGGCTGGCGATTCTCGCGCAAATAGCGCCGGCACGATTGGCGTCAATTATGCTGGCTTCTCTGGCCTCGATCTGAACGCGGTATATCAGCAAAGTCGCAACGCAACTGGCGTAACAGTGAGCCGCAACTATCTTGTCGGCGGCAAGTACTCATTGGGTGCTGCAACAATTGCCACTTCGTTCACGCACTATGAAAACCCGAGCCTAGTCGGCGCCCCTGTAGATGCTAACGCAATTGAAATCGGTGGCGCCTACGCCATAACGCCTGCAACGTCCGCAGCAGTGAACTATGTGCGTTTCGACGACGATGTCGCCGATGTCAAGCCACATGTGGTCTCAGTCAGCCTGAAATACAACTTCTCCAAACGCACCAGCGTGTGGGGGCTGGTTGTGCAAACCGACGGCAAGGGACGGGTTCCCCTTTCGAATCTGTATGGGGCGACGGTCAGCGGCGCGAGCTTCGCCGGCAAGTCTACCGGCACGGCAATCGGTATTACACACCAGTTCTGAACGCGCGAATCGTCGGCGCCTCCGGAAGATGCCGACCAATCAATGTGCTTCGGCAGCCGCATTGGCCGTACCACAACTTGTCTCCTCTAATCCCCTCCAAGGATTAGCTTTTTCCCGCAGCTGAAAACGCTGCGGGCTTTTTTATGCGCGTGACGTAACAATCGTCATGTTCGAAGCGCCTAGTGGTGAGCAGACCTTAAAAGTGCATCAAGATCGAACGCTTCGTCATGTCGTTGCGATCGTGCTCGCGACGGTTCTGTGAGACACCAGTTATCTATTTGATCACTCACCAGCTTTTGCGGACGCGGTTTTTAAAAGGTTGGAAGTATTCTTATCGCTATGGTTAACATCGATCCCAGCGTCACGTACACCTCCGTCTTGCATAATGAATTAGAGCGTACACAGGGTGCGATTCATCGTTCGCAGTTAAATGTGAAGCAAGTGGCAGGCCGAATCACGGCAATGAGAAATGCCGAGTTGCCACGCAAGCCGATTGATGGATCGTTCGTCGACTCGATCTTGGAATTGAGAATCAAGGGCGACACTTATATGAAAATTGCTTGGAAGCTGAACCGTGCCGGCATTGGATCGCCGACCGGGGGACGATGGTATGGTGCCTCGCTCCATAGCTATATGCGTAAAAGATGCTGCGAATTGCTCTGCGATTGGCCTAGACGCGCATCGTGACCGTATGAACGCTTTTCCCATGCGGAACTGCCGGGAAATGCTGTGAGGCAACGCTAAACAAGTTAACAACGGGCTCGTAAGCGTTGAATTTTCTGTTGCTGCTGATTCGAACGAATGATTTTGAAACAGGTAAGCCGGCGAGGTCGCATGCAATGATGCATCGGTGTATTTTCACGCCCATTACGAGCGCAAGGGCTTGGCACATGCGATTGGCTTCTGGTTAATAAGGCGGTGGGCGCAAGCCCGTGCTGGACACGTCGGGCAATGGTCAACTACACTTTTGCCAAACAAGAAATGGTTTGGCACGCCGCGCGCATGATGAGGCGCTAAGTGTTTTACAGGAGACCGAAATGCAAGATCGGCAACGCGAGCATATTGCGACCGTAATGCAGGTTGCGGACGATGGAATGGCTTCGTTTCGTGGCCGCCACCATGATGAAGTCATACGCAGTTCTTGGTTACGCTGCGTGCATGAACACCGTCTCGATCCCGCTCGCATGCAGGAAGCCGTGATCCTGCCGGGCGAACGTGTCAAGGAGCGCCAGGATCAGCTGGAGGATTTTCTGCAGATTGCACGGCATGGACTCGAATCTCTGTACCAGCAGGTGGCCGGCCTCGGGTACGTCGTGCTGCTGACTGATGCGCACGGCGTAACAGTAGACTTTCTCGGCGACATTCAGGTCGACCGTCATCTGCGGCGTGCGGGGCTCTATCTGGGCGCTGACTGGAGCGAGCGGAACGCGGGCACCTGCGGCGTCGGTACCTGCATCACCACGGGTGAGGCGCTGACGGTGCATCAGGACGACCATTTCGATGCAACGCACATACCGCTCACCTGTACCACCGCGCCGATATTCGATACGCAAGGCAGGCTGAGCGCCGTGCTCGACATATCCGCGCTGACGTCCCCGCAAGCCAAGGACAGCCAACATCTGGCCTTGCAGATGGTAAAGATGTATGCGCATCAGATTGAAACCGCCAGCTTTCTACAGCGCTATCGGCGGGAGTGGGTACTGCGCCTGTCCGCCGCGCCGCAATTCCTCGACGTCAATCCGGAATTCCTGTTGGCCATCGATGCCGGCGGCCGTATCATCGGGCACAACCGGCGGGCGCAGATGTTGTTTGAAGCCGGCGGCGAACCGTTGATCGGACGAGGCTTTGAAAATCTCTTCGATATTTCTCTCACTGAACTCGGCCGCTTCATTCGCACACAGCCGGTCGACCAGCGTGCAATCAAGGTGGCCGGCAGCATGCGTCTGCTGTTTCTTCTGGCGTCGCCGCCGCTGATGCCGCTGACCCGGTCTTCCGGGGCAGCAATGCGCAACCAGCCTCAAGCCGTGCCGGCGCCGCTGGCTGCCTTGTCCGGCGGCGACCCGCATCTGGACCGGCAGATCGCACGCGTCGCGCGTCTTGTGAACTCGCCAGTGAGCTTGCTGATCAACGGCGAGACAGGCACGGGCAAGGAATATTTCGCAAAGGCGATCCACCAAAGTAGCGAACGCCGCAATTGCCCGTTCATTGCGGTTAACTGCGCCGCCATTCCGGAGTCTCTGATTGAAAGCGAACTGTTCGGTTACCTGCCGGGAAGCTTCTCAGGGGCGTCGCCGCGCGGCAAGCGCGGTCTGATTGCCGAAGCCGACGGTGGCACGCTTTTCCTCGATGAGATCGGGGACATGCCGAGGCCTTTGCAAGCTCGCCTGCTGCGCGTGCTGGCCGAGAAGGAAGTCTTGCCGATTGGCGGGACTCGGCCTGTATCGGTCAACATCCGTGTCATCGCCGCGACACACTGCAATCTGGAAGCGCTGGTACGCGGAGGTCGTTTCCGCGACGACTTGTACTATCGCCTCAACGGCGCGAATATCGTCCTGCCGGCATTGCGCGAGCGGCGGGATTTTGGGCACATGGTCCGCTACATGCTGTGTCAGCACGTGAGGCAGCATGGCCTTCCGACGCCGCCTGACCTGGCGCCAGCTACTCTGGCTTTGCTGAGCATGCATCAATGGCCGGGCAATCTGCGTGAACTGCGCAATGTTATTGAATATGCCGCCGCTGTCTGTTCGGACGGCTGGATACAGCCGGAGGACTTGCCAGACCAGTTCCATGGAGACGATGTGGGCGCGCCTGCACTGCCGTGCCTGGCGCATGCGGTAAATGCATCAGCCACGCCGCCTGAAGCGGCGCTCCTGTTGCAGCAGTTGCGTGCCTGTGGCTGGAACGTCTCCGCCGCGGCCATGCAGATGGGAGTCGCACGCATGACTTTGTACCGGCGCATGAAGCGCCTGGGCATCGCAACGCCTAACAAGCTCGACCGGAACTGAACCCTAAGCTGTTGTCACACCGAAGCGTTACAGGTGTCACACATGACGCCGTGACAGCTGTCGCGTGCTACACCCAGCAGACGGCATGCTACTTAGTCGCGCTTCACGAATTCCTTATTTAAATCAATGACTTGACTTGCCTCGGCGTCCGTGCATCGATATGGCATGCAGCTTGCCATCTTCCTGCTTGCCGGCCAGATCAATTCTGTCCTGTCCGGCCAACATCAATTCGGAGAGAGACACTATGGAAAATACCCCCACGCTGCAGGTGAGCAATTGGCTGGAAGATTTTGGCGCAGCGCTTAAACGACATGACGTTGAAGCCGTCGCCACTTTGTTTAACGAAGATGCCTACTGGCGCGACCTGGTAAGCTTTACCTGGAATATCAAGACCGCAGAGGGCAGGGAAGGGATCAAAGACATGCTCAGCGCTACGCTGGCGCATGCCGCCCCATCGAACTGGAAACTGGAAGAAGAGGCAACGGAAGCGGATGGCATTGTCGAAGCTTGGCTTACCTTCGATACCGCGGTCGCACGCGGGCGCGGCCATCTCCGTCTCAGAAACGGACGCGCCTGGATCTTGCTCACTACCATGGTCGAGCTCAAAGGGCATGAAGAGAAGAAGGGTGTGAACCGGATCAAGGGCGCGGAACACGGCGCGCAGCGCGGCCGCCAATCCTGGCTAGAAAAGCGGCGGCAGGAAGAGGCGGAACTTGGCTATGACAAGCAACCTTATTGCGTGATCATAGGAGGCGGTCAGGGCGGCATCGGCTTGGGCGCGCGGCTGAAGCGGCTAGGCGTCCCGACCCTCATCATTGAACGCAACGAGCGCGCCGGCGATTCTTGGCGCAACCGCTACAAGTCGCTCTGTCTGCATGATCCCGTCTGGTACGACCACATGCCTTACCTGCCGTTTCCTGACGACTGGCCAGTGTTCGCGCCAAAGGATAAGGTTGGCGACTGGCTCGAGATGTACACCAAGGTCATGGAACTCAATTACTGGAACAAAACCGAGGCACTCAATGCACGCTTCGATGAGCGGAAAAAGGAATGGGAAGTCACTGTCAACCGGGACGGCCAGCAAGTCGTGCTGAGGCCCAAGCAGCTAGTGTTCGCATTAGGGGTCTCCGGTTTCCCCAACGTTCCGAAGATCGAAGGAATGGACAAGTTCAAGGGCGTGCAGCATCATTCGAGCAAGCACCCGGGCGGGGAAGCCTTCAAGGGCAAAAAAGCGGTCGTGCTTGGTTCCAATAACTCGGCGCACGACATCTGCGCCGATCTTTGGGAGAACGGCGCAGACGTTACGATGATCCAGCGTTCGTCAACCCATATCGCGCCATCCGAATCGTTGATGGAACTGGCGCTCGGGCCACTTTATTCGGAGGAGGCTCTGGCCAAGGGAGTCACCACGGACAAGGCCGACCTGATCTTCGCATCGGTGCCTTACCGCATCATGCCTTCCTTCCATATTCCCGTGTACGAGGAAATGAAGCGACGCAACGCGGATTTCTACCGTCGCCTGGAAGAAGCCGGTTTTATGCTGGACTTCGGCGATGACGGCTCAGGCCTGTTCATGAAATATCTGCGCCGCGGTTCCGGCTATTACATCGATGTGGGGGCTTCCGAACTCATTGCCAATAGCAGCATCAAGCTTAAGAGCGGCGTCAACATCGCGCGTATCAAGGAGCATTCTGTCGAACTGACCGACGGTACTGAATTGCCCGCGGACCTCCTGGTCTATGCGACCGGTTACGGCTCGATGAACGGTTGGGTCGCCAAGCTGGTGTCGCAGGAGGTGGCGGACAAGGTCGGCAAGTGCTGGGGGCTGGGTTCCGATACGACGAAAGACCCCGGTCCTTGGGAGGGCGAACTGCGCAACATGTGGAAACCGACCGCCCAGGAACAAATGTGGTTCCACGGGGGTAACCTCCATCAGTCACGCCATTATTCACGATATCTTGCGTTGCAATTGAAGGCGCGGATGGAAGGTATGTCCACACCAGTCTATGGCCAGGGGAAAGTCCATCACCTCCGGTGAGCCGTTGGTCTTGCTGCTACCGCTAGGCGGTAGCAGCGATCAATCATGCCGTTCAAGTCATCTGGTTCAGATAAGTGAACTTAAGAACAACTCTCGTTAGCATACACTTCGGCTTCAGATCCTACTGCCGCTTTGATCTAACATAAAAAGTACACCGACCTGGACCATGTCGGGGTGGTGGAGCAGACTCTGAACAGTCGAAGTGATAATGTCAAGAAATCAGGTGTCGAATAAAATTCGATACTACTGCGAGCCAGTATTGAATATTCATTGCCAATGCCGGAAATGGATATGACTTTATTCGGCGACTGGGTCAGGAATGCCATATGCGGCTAGAAATGCATAAAAGATTCTCCCTTCCAGCGTAGCTTTTTGCGGCGGTAAACAGCATGGTATGGTGAGAGTTTAGGGGAACTCTTCACCATACCTTCCCCGCTACGTTTGTCCAAATTCTCTACCAGTTAATCCGATGACGTGCCTCTGTCTCTTGATGACGGTCGTCGTCTGAAGAATGGAGATACTTGCTTGTTGTCGCTATCGACTCATGTCCTAAAGTGTCCCGCACGTAGCAAAGATCGATCGCACCGTTTGCCATATGTGACCCGGCAGTGTGCCGCATCCAGTGAGTCGATGCTGCTTTCACCCGCGCAGCAGTTCCTTTGTACGAGGGGCCATAAGCTTCCAGGCGAAGGGCGGTGCTCTGAAACACGCGCTTGACGATGCTGTGGACCGCTCCACGCGTCATGGGTCGTTGTTGTCCCCCGATGGGTAGCAGTAGTGGCGTGGTCTCGGCGTTGATCGGTAAAGGCGGCAGTCCTCTATCTCCTCGGTACCTCGAAAGCTCGGCCAATAACTCCGTCGTGGCTGGGATGAGGCGGGTCTTGTCGCCTTTGCCAACAACTTCCAGCCACCAACGCTTCTGGCCATGCCGGTCAGGACGACAGAAGAAGTCCCCCATGGTGTTATTGACGACTTCCGATATCCGCAGCCCACATAAGTAAAGCAGGGTAAAAAGCCATCGGTTGCGGAAATAATGCTCGCACTCACGCTTGCTTTCCTTTGGCATAGCCTCGATCGTTTGCTTGACCTCATTCCATAGATCCTTTTCCAGGTAGCGGGTCATCCTTGGTGGCGTCTTGAATCGTCGTCTCCGAGACAGAGACAGGGGATTCCCAGCGAGGTAGCCTGCATTGACCAGCCAGGAGAACATCGTGTTGAGGATGGTCATCGTCTGCCGCTGACTGGGTGAGGAAAGGGGACCGGCAAACGGGCGCCACTCGGCATGAGAACGAGCGAATCTACGCCCACCTCGCATTACCCAACGCTCTGCCGGCTGCGGATCAGCCAGGAAGTACTGGTAGGCGAGCAGGTCTTCGTGGGTCAGCGATGACAATGGCTTCTCAAGTTGGAGCGTCGACCACAGCAGCAGGCGTTCGGCCTCCTTGCGGTAGTTGGCAAAAGTGGTTTTCGTATCCACATAGCGTGTCAGCCATGCCTTGATGGCATCGATATCATTGTTTGCTGCGATGAGGCGCCGGTTTCCGGTTGCCCGGTTTGTGCCTCGGGAGCCATCGAATCCCGGAGGTATGAATAAAGAAGTGATATGGGGAGTAGGGGTGAAGATTTCAGACTTTGCTATGGATTGGGACATTGAGGACGAAGCGGAGGACCGCGTAATGAAAATCGGCCATTGTAAAAAAGCTACGAATACGGCCGTCATCGTCACTGCGGGTACTAACCCGCACGTTCGCAGGTGGTGTTTCGCTTTTGAAATATATGCGCCTCCGCTAGTCCAAAAAGACGGTAATTATTGACATTTACCGACGGTATGAAACAATGGTGCGATGAATACAACAAAAGCTGCCATGCTGAAGGCCCTGACTGCGACGCGCCCTACGTTTCGGGCTATTGAAGCAGTTCAGGCCGGTACGCCGCGCACTACACTCACACGGCTGGTGCGCGATGGGGAACTCACACGTCTTGGCCGCGGTGTCTACGCATGGGTAGATCGCGCCTCCACGGAATATGACAGCCTGATTGAGGTAAGCGTTAGGACGCCACAAGCGGTCTTTTGCCTGCTCACTGCTCTGCGATTCCACCATCTGACGACCCAGTCGCCCACTGAGATATGGCTTGCTTTGCCCAACAAAGCTCGCATTCCTAAGATCGACTACCCGCCCATTCATATGGTTCGGTATTCCGGGATGTCACTTACTGACGGTGTGGAAGAGCATCAGATTCAGGGGCAACCCATCCGCGTCTATTGCGTAGCAAAAACGGTCGCCGATTGCTTCAAGTTTCGCAACAAGATTGGGGTTGATATCGCTATCGAAGCACTGCGAGAAGCCTGGCAGCAGCAGAAGGTAACGATGGCCGAGCTTTACCACTACGGGAAGATCTGTCGGGTGGAGAAAATTATGCGACCTTACCTGGAGTTCCTTGCTTGAACATGCAAAAACATGGGGCACAGTCTGTCCTGGCTCGTCTGAAAAACAAAGCGAAGGAGGAAGGCATCGAGTACCAGCAGGTACTCACAAGATATGGTTTGGAGCGCATGTTGTATCGCCTGTCCCAGTCGCGTCATGTTGATTCCTTTCTGCTCAAGGGAGCCATGCTGTTCAATCTCTGGTTCGACATGCCGCATCGTCCCACCAGAGACGTAGATCTATTGGGCTTTAGCAGTCATGGTCTGGAAGCGTTGGTCATAATCTTTAGAGAGGTATGCGAGATTGACGCAGACGATGGCATTGTTTTTGATGCAAAGACCGTGAAGTCGGCAGAGATCCGCAAGGAATCGAATTACGAGGGTGTACGTGTGACCTTTTTAGGCCTGATTGACAACGTACGCTGCCCTATCCAGATTGATATTGGCTATGGCGACGCAGTGATCCCGGAGGCAGAGCAGGTAGAGTACCCAGTATTGTTGAATGACATGCCGAAGCCGGCATTGCGGGCATACCCTCGCTATACGGTTGTGGCTGAAAAGACCGAAGCGGTGATCAAGCTAGCGATGGCCAATACGCGCTTGAAGAATTTCTTTGATTTGTGGATATTGAGTACTTACGCAGACTTCGACGGCACAACGATGCAACGGGCATTGGCGACGACACTTACACGTCGAAAGACTGCTGTCGATTCTGACCCGGTGGGACTTTCAGACGCTTTTGCCGGTGATCTGGCCAAGCAAACGCAGTGGAATGCTTTCGTTCGCAAAAACAAATTGAATGCGCCAGATCTACCATTCGTAGTGGCGACATTGCGGCAATTTTTACTGCCAGTTTTGAACGCGTGCTCCAAAGGCGAGGAATTCAACCAGCGATGGCTAGCGAAAGGGCCGTGGTGTCATTAAGTTAGGCTGGAAGGGCACAACTACTCAAAGTGTCCATTCCCATAATCCGCAAGCCCATAATGATTTCTGGTTCCGGCAAGCAGCTGAGCGCTAATGTCACAAATTAACCTAGTCGTGCCCGACTATATTTACCGTCCCTTTGTAAGCGCAATCGCAATCGCATCGTCGCCAGCGGGATAACGCAGCGTTCCTGCAGAATCATTCGCTGCGCGCCAGATTGCTTCGGCAACGGCTATTTCAGTGGTCACAGCGGTCGGATTGCCGAGGGCCGCGAAAACTGATTGCGCATATGGTGCATAGGGTTCAGGAATCAGTCCTTGCATTCGTTCTGCGCCATTCGTGCCAAAGCGTGTAGTGGGACCATATCCTGGCTCGACCAATTTAATGCCAATGTCAAATTCTGCAAGCTCTAGCGCCAGCGACTCAGTAAAGCCCTCGACCGCTGTCTTACTTGCCGTGTATGCTGCCACAAGAGGAAATGGCACCAATGTGGCAGTCGAGGTAACGTTGATCACCAGTCCTGACCTCCGTTTTCTGAATTGAGGCAAGACTGCCTGGGTCATTGCCATCGTGCCAAACGTATTGGTTTCAAAAATTTCTCGCACGGTTGCCATCGGCGTCGCTTCGAACGCTCCGAATAATCCGATACCAGCATTGTTTACCAGAACGTCGATCGGCCCAGCCAGTCTTAACGCCTGGTCAATGGACTCTGGCAAGGTCACGTCTAGCGGCAGGACCTGCAGCCGCCCCGTAGGGGCCAGAACTGCTGCATTGGGCGTCCGCATTGTGGCGATGACGTTCCAACCTTTGGTATGAAAAAGGCGGGCGGTTTCCAAGCCGTAGCCGGATGAACAGCCGGTGATCAGGATAGTTTTCATTGCAATGTTCTCTGTGTGGTGGGCATGAAGTAACTTTACAGACGAAGGATTGGACTGGCTATAATCGATAGTCCACATCTCATTCGCGAGAGTCCAGTTATGGTTGACCCCCTAGCAGAGATAATCGGGCTACTGAAGCCGCGCGCCGTATTTTCCAAAGTAATCAGCGGTGCCGGGTCGTGGGCCGTTCGCTATTCGGCATTTGGAGAGCCGAGCTTCTGCACTATGCTCGACGGTGAATGTATTCTTGCCGTCGATGGGCAGGAACCGGTCGCACTGATGGCAGGTGATTTTGTTTTATTGCCCGCGACTCCTGGATTCACTCTGTCTAGCTCTATCACAGCATTACCGGTTTTCAAGGATCCCGCGTCAGCGGAGGTACGCGATGACGAGGTTCGGCACGGTAGAGCAGACGGGCCTCCTGAAGCGCGTATGCTCGGCGGCTATTTCGCCTTTGATTCGCCAGACGCAAAATTACTGGTGTCGCTGCTTCCTACGCTTTTACATTTACGGGGAGTCGAGAGACTTACAGTTTTAGTGCAACTGGTGCGGGGCGAGTCGATTGAACAGCGGCCAGGCCGTGATCTCGTTCTTGGCAGACTTGTTGAGGTATTACTCATAGAAGCTCTCCGCTTGACCTCAGGCAATGAAGCGTCTCCTGGGTTGCTCCGCGGGTTGGCTGACCCGCGGCTGCGGATCGCGCTTCGGTACATGCATAGCGACCCTGCTGTTGCATGGACGGTGAAAGAACTAGCACACAAGGCAGCACTGTCGCGATCAGCATTTTTTGAAAGATTCTCGCGCGAAGTCGGTTTAGCACCGATGGAGTATCTTCATGCTTGGCGTATGGCGCTCGCCAAGAATCTGCTCCGGCAAAATAAAGTCAGTCTCAATGACATTGCAGCTAAAGTCGGGTATGGGTCTGCAAGTAGTTTCAGTACTGCATTCAGTCGACACGTAGGGGTCGCCCCAAGTGCGTATCTATGTGAAATCAGTCAACAGCAATAAACTTTTTGACGAGCTTGGTGGATGCAAAAACTATAACATCCGCAATATGGCCAATAGTGCCGTCCAAAACTTAGGACGTCATGGTCCCGTAGCTGGACTTTAACCGGTCGTGATGCGTAACAGAGCTATCCCTCAGGCGCGGTCCTGAAACGGTGATTATTGAACTATTAATAACTGCTTCCTGTTCAGATCCGGTCGCAGATGTCGTACTCTGCATTGCCGCAAGGCTCCCGCCATTGATCTTCGCGATGGCAAAAGGGCTATGGCGAGACTGGCAGGGATGAATAGGGCGGCTCCATTCAGTTCCTTGTCGCTTGTGACGAAAGCGAATATTATTCGATACACCTCCGAGTCCGTATCGAACGATACTCACAAAAAGCGATCTAGGTTAGCCGAAAATTCGGCTTCAGCTACTTACTCCGGGGAGTCGAGCACCAGCATTTCACTGATGCGGTGACGTGCAAACGGGTCGGCGGTTTCGACATAGCGCATGGCCGAATGCACATCCTTCCAGCCGACGTATTCCATTAGGCTCTTGACGTCCCAGCCGTTGGCACTGGCCCAGGTCGCGAAACCGCGCCGCAAGGAGTGGCCGCTGTAAAGTTCGGGTGACGGAACTTCGGCTTCCTTCAAGATTGACCGCAGCAGTGGCACCAGGCTGTCGATATGAAGTCCTTCGGTGCTCACATGTCCCCAGCGGTCGATACTCCGGAATACGGCTCCCTCGCCGATCTGCGCAGCGTTGACCCAAGCAAGGTAGGCCTCCACCGGACACAGCCGCGCCAGTGCCGGTGCCTTGAAGGTCGTTCCTTTCACTTGCCGGTCCGTTTTGGTGAACGCGAGATAGCAGGTCATGCCTTGACCAGGAATCACCTCGACGTGCTCAGCCCGCAGCCGAGTCAATTCATCACCCCGGAAGCCACGCCAGAACCCGAGCAGCAGCAATGCCCGGTTGCGCAGGTAGCGAAGCGCGGCGCGACGGTCATTCTTGGTGCCTGCTACCACAATTGCTTCTTCAAACCATCGATCTACTTGGGCCAGCTGCTCGATCTGCACTGGCTTGGCGCGCTTTTCCTGTGCGGGATGCAGCACCTGAACACCTTTGAAGACCTTTTTCACGATCGGTGCCTTGGTCGGATCCGGAAAGCCCTGATCGAGGTGCCATTGGGCGAGGGCGGCCAGCCGCTGGCGCAGCGTATTGACCGACAGCGTTTCAGCATGGTCAACGAGGTAGCGGGCGACGCTTTACGCAGTGGCTGGCAAAAAGCCGCCCCATTCGACTTCGAAGTGGCGAACAGCACCTTGATAGGCCTTGCGGGTGTTATCGCGGGTAGCGGCTTTTACGTACTGATCAAGCTTGGACATCCTGTAGCTGGCGAAAGGAGGATTACGGATCGAAACCACAGAATATACCCGAAAATGGCGTCAACACAGGCTAATCACCGATTATCCGTTCACAAAAATACGCGTTACATGCGCAATCCATATGGTATTACCGTATGTAATCACGTACCATGTAACCCGTAACAATATATCGGTGAAGGCAGATGGGGCGCTCAGGACTATATAAATCAGACGTTAAGCAGGCACGAGAGATCCTGCTCGCCCATGGCAAGCATCCTTCCGTCGATGCCGTACGTATCGCCCTCGGCAATACCGGCTCGAAAACCACGATTCACAAGTATCTGCGCGAGCTACAGGAAGAAGAGGGCGTCGACCGGAAATCCTCGATCAGCGAAGTCCTGCAGGATCTAGTTGAGCGGCTGGCCGGCCAATTGCAGGCAGAAGCGAATGTAAAGCTCGAAGAGGCAAACGTAAAGCATCAGGAGCAGGCTCGCGCGCAGGCTGAGTTGATCGCCACGTTACGTACGGAGGTCAAGGACATCACCGAGCGCCTAGACAAAACCAATGACGCTTTGGCACAGGAGCAGGGTGCCCACGCCCGGACACGGGAAGCCTTGCAAGACCTGACCGTGACCCATCGCGCCGCCGAGCAGCGAATCGTCGGCCTGGAAGAGCGGCTTTACGAAAATGAACAGCACCGCCAGTCTCTCGAGCAAAAACACGAACATGCGCGACAGTCGCTCGAGCATTACCGTAGCTCGGTCAAGGAACAGCGAGAGCAGGACCAGCGTCGGCATGAGCAGCAAGTACAGCAGTTGCAGGCTGAGATGCGGCAGTTGCAGCAGTCGCTGGTGGTCAGGCAGGAAGAGGTGACGCGGCTGAACCAGGAAGGCGTACGTCTGGTATCGGATTTGTCGCATGCACGGAAATCCTTGCATGACGAGCAGGCCAATAGTCGGCAGCTTGTGCAGAGGTTGGATGCGCTCAAGGAAGCGGAGCAACATGCACGGGTGCTGGAGGTGCAGCTCGCTGAAAAGACAGTGTTGTCTGAACGTCTGACTGAGCAATTGGCTGCTGCAACGGCGCAAACGGAGGGATTCTCTCGGCAGGTGCGGGAGTTGGAATTGTCGCTGGCCACTACCCAAGCAAAGCTAGAAGCGCAGCAAACATTGAATGAGGAGTTGCGTAGCTATCTCAAGCATCAGAACTGCACTGAGAAGGACGACAGCAGGTGACGGCCCAAAATTGATGAAGCCCTGTGATCCCTAACAGATCACAAGCGCGGCAAGCCGCAGCAGAATGCCTACATCGAAAGCTTCAATGGCAAGTTCAGGGACACATCAAGTTGATCATAAATTCCATTAAGTATCCGATTACCTAGAGAAATGCGGTGATCTATTTACTACGTATCGACCAAACTTGTTTTGATGTTGCCATTTATTCCATGGCAACGTAGATCATCTTAGAACTGTACTTTTGTGGGGATGCAGCATCATAAGTATATGCTCCGGTGACGAATGCGGTAGCTTCGGGGTTTCCTTTAACATACCAATGTGACTTAAGACCTCGGAGGTCCAGCTTCAATTCTTCGGTGATCAGGGAGTCAATATATGTCCATCCTTTCCCTTCTCGCCAGATGACGCCCATATTGGTATCACCGCGTGTCCCGAAGATGGTTTTGCCATCATCAGAGATTGAATCTGGATCGATTACATGATCCCAGCCAGCGGAAGTGGAATGGGCCAAAGGGATCCATGTATTCGGTTGGTGCAACACTACACGGCCCCAAGTTCGCTTGCCTCCTATGGTTCTAGTTCCGACCCCGAAAATTCCATTTCCTGAAAAGACGGAAACTTGAACATCGAAATTAAGTGGCGCCTTCATGTCATAGGCAAAAGCACCCCATTGCCAAGGACGAAACGAACTAGATAAGGTGAAAACTGTTCCATCGGCCGCCATCTGCTTGCAAGAAGAGAACTTTTCCTTCACAGGCAAATCTTGAATATCGTCCAATTGATAAATATTCTGATCATCGTTGCGTAGAATATCAACGCGAACAGGACGATAAGGTGCCCCTGCACCTTTGGGCGTAACAAGAGCGCAAACCACATCTCCCTTCTGGGAGATCATTCCGATATCCCATTTCGCCCATGCGTCGTTCACTGGAAAATAGAACCTAAATTGGTTTT
The DNA here is from genome assembly GCF_042666555.1 of Herbaspirillum sp. GCM10030257. NCBI lineage: Bacteria > Pseudomonadati > Pseudomonadota > Betaproteobacteria > Burkholderiales > Oxalobacteraceae > Herbaspirillum > Herbaspirillum sp. GCM10030257. The sequence continues at coordinate 9,007 of NZ_JBHTDH010000039.1, read as the reverse complement.
TAAAGAAGATCCCTAGCCGACTCTTGCACAAGCCTAAAATGGCAGTCTTTTCTTCAGACATGTCGGAGATGCGTGCCTCTTCATTTTCACATCCCGGAAAGGTCCAGATTGTGAGTTGTGGATCCCTTTTACGCCAGGTAAATGCGGCATACTGGCTGTAATCGTGCTTGCGCATATGGCCGATAACGTATAAGCCATCTTTCGTTATCTTTGCTTCGCCTGCTGCTGTCCACCCGTCAGGAATAGGAAGAATGTAGATCTCAGGGGCAGCGGAACACGTCCAGGAGACGCAGAGAAGAGTCACCATAGCCGCAAGTTTGAAGATTTTCATTGGAGTGCTCTGATCACAAAAATGCAATCCCAACGCATTGAATTTTTCCACGCCTGTTTAGACTCATTTCTTTCCCAAGCCCATTCATCTTCGTTGTTAGATAGATTAGTCGTGCATTTTTGCGAAACGACATTGGCAACCCGCTGGTCTTTGCCGAGATGAAGTAACAGGTAGAAGGGATTTAGTGGTTGTCGAGATGCCATAATTGCGGCAGCCTGTCGAATGGCTGGCGAAGTAATCCCAGCTTTTTGCAATGTCCATATTTGGACGCCTACAAGGTGAAGTTCATAGTTTGCCTCTGCAAAAGCCGCCCGATACGGCAGCAAATCCCATGAGTGCCCATACTTTTTTGCCGGATCTCTTTCGTCTGCAGGGACAAGTTGCGTTAGCCCATGGCGATTGGCCAGGAAATTAAGCCAAAACCATTCTTCCCCTTGCAAGACACAAGTAAATTCTCTGTCTTGTAGGCAGGATTTCGATGCTATGCCAAAACGTAATACCGGATCGGGAAGGTAATGTCGTTGGAGAGATAAAAATTCGAGATAACGGCTGAGCGCTGCAGTATCGCCTTTCCTCAAAAGGTAGTTGATGACGCCAGTGAACTGGTCTCCAGAGAATTGGTTTTCGTAGGACCAATTGCCAATATTGTCAGGCGAACGCCAAAACTGGCCTGTCGATTCACGCTGCGCTCGTCGTACCAACTCGCAAGCAACTTCGACTCCCACTGAGCAAAGCAGACCACCAAAGATAGACATGTCGCCATCGTCATAGTCGTGCCCTGAGCGCTTTGCTGGGTACCGAAATCCGGGATAGCGCACGCTGTCTTTGTAAGGGGCAATTTCTTCGAGCTTCGTCAGCAACGGAGCCAAAGCAGCAGCATCAACGGGTTGATGCCCAGCTGGAGCCAAGCTCGCTATTGCATTCAAAGCTGAGTCAAGCACTCCAGTTGGCCAGACCAGTCGCAGGCACAAGTTATCTCGTCCAGCTGAATCGAGGCAGATATCGCCGTTTGCCAAGACCATTGAACCGAGTGGCGCCAGAGCCGGTTCTTTGAACATTTCAACTGCAGGAAGGGAAGTGTTGGTATTACGAATACCATCGCTGATAGATTGCGACAACTTCGCGCTAAGATCCGTCAGCATTGCGATATCGCCACCAACGTCACAATTAGCCTTACTTCCTGCAATAACTGCGCGCGGATTGGCCAGAGACATCAGCGGAAGTAGCATGCGTATGCGGACAGTACAGTCAGATTTCCCAAGGATATGCTGAACATGTACCGCAATTTGTATTGCGATTTCATGAGTCGTATCACCTCTTCCAAAGGAAAACCCTTGTAACAGCATCGATCTCACGACTGGGTGCTTAAATTGCCGAACTGCCTTCGATACTTCTGCATAGGCGCGACGTTCAAGCAGTTCTGTTGGGACTTGTACGCGTACATAATCCGGAGATGTGCTGATTTCGAGGCTTATCCCTTGTGGGCGGCTGACGTTAAGTTTGGCACCGTATGCATGTACGCTGGCGCAAGCCAAGAGCAGAAGTAATAGGAAGCGATTCACGGCTTCTCCGTCCCTTCGATACTCACTCGGCAGAGAATTTTGCCTCTGATACCGCTCGAAACTACACCTCCTAGGCTAGTTACAGATGCTTGAACACACATTTTGGTAGGTTCCTGAAGCCCGGTATTAGGAACCACTTCAATCCAATCATAGAAATGCAATTGGCAGTCATAGACGCTGGCCTTTTCGACTTCTGGTCTGACCGGCGTTACTGAGGAAGTGCGCAACCATCGGCCGGGAGAGGAAATAACACACTCAGTCTTTCCAGGGCAGGACTCCCTCTCCCCGTTTATTTGGACAGGATCGGTAGTACATCCTGATTCTATGGTATATGATTGTGAAAATGCGGGTGATAGATGCAAAGTAGAGGTTACAACGGCACACAAGACAAACCAGTGGAGTAAACGGGAATGGTGGTTGTGTGGAGACATAGTTCTCATTCAATAGACCGCGATACAGTGAATAGCAGCTACTCCACGAGCAATGCGGATAGGGACTTCGAACTGACTATAACTATTGATTGTAAAATTTGCAACAAAAAGCCAATGCAACGATACTTTACCTTGAGGTAGATCGATCTTTTGGGTGGGCTTAATGCCAATAGGCATGCAGTTCAAGATTCGATAAGATGCTTGGTGCGTTCATCCGTTTGGAAGTCGAGCTGACAGCTAAATCACCATTCCGACCGCGGGTCTCAATACGTTTCTATTCGCTATACGGAGCGGCTCGCCGAGGCCGGCATTGAACCGTCGGTAGGTAGTCGTGGAGTGATGTGCCCCCATTAGCAGTGCCAAGGGCGTGTTAGTAAAGTTCAGTTGATAATTCTTCCGTTTCCTTGCCTATATCGCCCCGTCGGTAACCGGCCGCAAACTCGGCGGGGGTCTGGTAGTTCAATGCACTGTGCGGCCGGTGCTCATTGTAATCCCGCCGCCATGCGGCTATCCGAATGCGTGCCTCGGCCAAACTGGTGAACCATTGATCATTGAGGCATTCATCCCTGAACCGGCCGTTGAAGCTTTCGATATAGGCGTTCTGCGTTGGCTTGCCTGGCTCGATTAGTTTCAGCTGCACACCATTCTGATACGCCCACTGGTCCAGCGCCTTGCCAGTAAACTCTGGACCCTGATCGGTGCGAATGGCGCTGGGCAAACCGCGAAATTGCGCCGCGCGCTGCAGGACTCTCACAACATACTGTCCTGATATTCCATGGTCGGTGACCAAGTCAACTGCCTCCTTGGTGAAGTCATCCACGATGGTCAACACCTTGATACGCCTACCGTTAGCCAGGGCATCGCTGACGAAATCCATTGACCATACCTGGTTTGGTCGGCTCGGCAGCGCCAACGGTTCTCTCTCTACAGCGACGCCATGGCGTTTCCGTCGACGTTTGACGGCCAATCCGGCACTCTGATACAACCGGAAAATGCGTTTGTGATTGGCATCGATACCATCGCGTCTCAAGAGAGCATGCAGCCGACGATAGCCAAAGCGCCGCCGCTCGCCCGCAAGCTCGACAAGGCGGCCCTGCAGTTGCTCATTCTCCGGCTGTGCTTTGGATTGATAATGCAGCACCGTGCGTGACAGTCCCACAAGCAGGCAGGCGCGGCGCTCAGAGATTTCCGTCATCTCCCGCATGACCGCGACTGCCTCACGCTTGGCCTGTGGCGTCAGTACTTTCGGCCTAGAGCTGCCTTCAGCGCTTGCGCATCCAGGATTGACTCGGCCAACAGTCTCTTGAGCTGTGCGTTCTCAGCTTCCAGATCCCGCAGCCGCTTGGCGTCTGGCACCGTCATTCCACCAAACTTCGCCCGCCAGTTGTAAAAGGAGGCATCGCTAAACCCGTGTTGCCGGCAGAGCTCCATGACCGGCACCCCAGCCTTCGCTTGCTTCAAAAAACCGATGATCTGCTCGTCAGTAAACCGCTTCTTCACGTTCGTTCTCCCTCTTGAAAACGAACTTTACTAGATCCACATGACCCTGTTTATTGGGGGCACATCACATGGTAATGGTCCCAGTCGTTGCCATCGACGCCTCCTGGAAAAGAGATGTCCATAGCATCAATCAACCTTCGAACAGCCGTATTTCCTTACCCCAAATGCGACATTTCTATTTGGGGGAAACACGACATTTCTACTTGGGACCGACACCAAAACGACGCCTAACTTTATTTATGTCGACCTCTGCTTTTAAAACAGACGGAATACAGGATCGCATATACTCAGATCGCACAAGGTTTATCTACCATTACAAACGCTCGAAGCCTTTAAATTAGGGTTTTTGGAGGTTATGGGCATCATGTCGAATACGGAATCGGAGGTAGCTCATGTTCCATTGGCACTCCATTGCGGCCTTTCCCTTTCACGGTATAAAGAGTCTTCAAACGCCTCGCACCAGTCGGGACCGAGTGGTAGAGCGATGGATTGGCTGATTCCAATACCAGGATGTTCTGGAATGTCTTGACAAGTATCCGATCAGCTGATCATCTGTTTGATGGGGCTATCAGAAAACCTTGATCTGTTTACGCGGAGATCTACGGGCGTGCGAAATCTGGGATGCGAAAGCGCTTGCGATATGCGCCCGGCGCCAGTCCGGTCGTGCGCTTGAACAGGCGACGGAAGAAGGCAGGATCCTCGTAACCGACCCGCCAGCTGATCTCGTCAATGGAGGTCTCCGTCCGCTCAAGCCTGCGCTTGGCGTCTTCAATCCGCAGGCGTTGGACATAATCAAGCGGGGTAAAACCGGTCGCATGCGTGAAGCGTCGCTTGAAGGTGCGTTCGGCTAGCCGGGAACGCTGAATCATTTCCTCCACAGGGTGGGCGACCGAGAAATGCTTGTCTAGCCATTGCTGTGCACTTTGGATATCCCCGTCGCCATGGTCACGCTTTCCTTCGAAAACGAGATAGGGAGTAAGTCCGTCCTGGTGCCACTGCAGCGCGAAGAGGCGGGCGACTTCCTGTGCAGCGGTCGCACCAGCGTATCGCGCAATAAGGTAAAGCACCAGATCGTGCCAGCTCATCGACGCACCCGAGCACACCAGTTCTTCACGCACGCCAGAGATGGTAAGCACCCGTTCCGGATGAATTGGAACAGCCGGATAGGTCGCCGTGAACGCACGGGCGTAGCCAAAGTGAACCGTGGCGTCCTTGCCGTCGAAAAGGCCGGTTTCGGCCAATAAGAAGATACCCGAGCAGGCCGAGCAGAGCACTGCTCCGCGGTCGTACATGGTGCGCAGCCAGGCAACAAGCGCGGGATAACGGTCTTTCTTCCAGCCTGTTGGCGATAGCAGCACCGAGGGGACGATCACGATATCGGTGGTCTCAATCTCTGTGATGGCGCGCTGCACGTTGACAGGGACACCGCTTGCCAATCCAAGCGGACCCGTCGCCTCTCCAACGATTTCAAGCCGAAACGGGACAGAAACTTCTCCCCCTGTATCCGGTACGTCCATGAGCGCGAACGCATTCATGACATCGAATATTCCAGTCAGCGTGGAAACCACTGCATCGGGCAGCGCGATCAGGCTGACGTGGCGTGGATTTGACTCGGGGGAGGGTGATGGTCTGGCCATGGCAAATCCTCTTCCTACATTTTCCTGCCGACAAACCTGCCGGCCGTGGCATAAACGAACCGATTTCGGGTAATTCCGGCGCTGTCGTCGTAACGACCTGCGTGCGACTCTGTAGACGTAGTTTGAAACCCACGAAACGACGACAGGAGGTAGAAATTATGGACATATCCGAAATTGATCAAACGAAGCTAGAGACTTTTGTCATGCGCGCCATTGGCGATCTATCGGCCGGTTACGGAGGCGTGATGGTCAGCCTCGGTAGCAAGCTCGGCCTTTACAAGGCTATGGCGGGCGCAGGTCCACTTAGTCCAAAGGAGTTGGCGCTGCAAACCGGCTGTGCAGAGCGCTACTTACGCGAATGGTTGAACGCGCAAGCTGCCGGTGGCTACATTGTTTATCATGCGGTGAGCAACACATATGAGCTTTCTCCAGAGCAGGCAATGGTGTTGGCTGACGAAGATAGTCCAGTGTACATCCCGAATGCGTGGAACGTACCGGCATCGATGTGGTTCGACGAGGAGAAAGCCCTCGAGGCGTTCCGCACAGGCAAGGGTGTGGCGTGGGGCGATCACCATGGCCGGCTTCATTGTGGTGTCGCAGCGTTTTACCGTAATGCCTATCGGAAAAGTCTGGTTCCGGAGTGGCTACCCGCGCTCGAAGGTGTAGTCAAGCAACTCGATGCCGGCATCGACGTTGCTGACATCGGCTGTGGCCACGGTCACTCATCCGTGCTGATGGCGCAGGCATTTCCAAACTCACGCTTTCATGGATTTGATACGCATTCGACCTCAATCGAAGAGGCCAGGCGTAACGCCGAGGAGGCGGGCGTTACTGCGCAAGCTAGCTTTCACACAGCGAGTGCGATGGATTATTCCGGCAAGAACTACGGACTCATCTGTTTTTTCGACTGCCTCCACGATATGGGAAATCCGGTTGCAGCAGCAAGGTACGCAGCCGAGGCACTTGCTCCAAATGGCACAGTCATGCTGGTCGAGCCGTTTGCCAACGATCGAGTTGAAGACAACATTTCGCCGGTTGCCCGACTTTACTACGCAGCCTCGACGACGCTTTGCTGTGCTCATGCCCTTTCGGAAGGTGGGCACCTCGTCCTGGGTGCACAAGCAGGGGAGGCACGTCTTCGCGACGTGTTTCAAAAAGCCGGGTTCAGACACTTCCGGCGGGCAGCCGAGACCCCGTTCAACTTAATTCTCGAAGCGCGGCACTGATACCACCCGTAAGGGCGCCACAAAGCGCATGCATATTTGTTCTGTAGTGCCTACCAAGTAGATCGAAATAGAGAGTGCTGGTTCGCAGCCTACAAGTCACTTAACTGACCAGGAGTTGAAAATGAAAGCGAAAAATTCGATAGCAGCAGTTGTAGTCTTCCTCACTGCCGGGTCCGCATTCGCCGATGCGACCTATCCGTACGTCGATCATAGCAAGTTCACAAGCACCAAGACCCGTGCTGAAGTTTATGCTGAGCTCGAGCGCGCATATGCCCAAGGCGATCACATTGCCACTAGGACGCCAGAATTCGTCGAGTTCAACCAAGTGGCTTCAACCCGCAGCCGTGGCGACGTACGCACGGAAGCGATTCGAGCTGCAAGGACGGCGGACAGAGTTTCGAGGGCAGGCAGCTAACACATATCGATCCGGCCAGGACATGTGCCTGGCCGGAAGATACAAGCCCTTCCACATAAGACTTACAGCGCCTATCAAAAGGCTGCGTGCCCCGTTGCTTCTCCTAGCCGTACACCTGTACTGTCTTCGTCGGCGCGCCTTACACGCGCCACTAGATATGGCCAACCGGGAGCTATATCAAGAAAACTGAAAAATCCTTCGCGATGAATTGACCCCGATTAGTTGGGCAGTTTGTTAGCTAGGCCGTCAAGGGCTTGACGCCCAACCGGAATTAGTGCCGCCCTTAGGTCGAGTTTTTCGGGAGGGGGTCAGGCGGACCTTCGCTCGTGACGGGCTTTCTTTTGAACTCGATGCCAGGGCTTGATATTCCTCCAGTGCATATGCGGTCGTTGAAGGCACACTCATATTGGCTTTGACCAAACCAGTCGACTTCGATGACGAACACCCGTCAACTTCTATTGGAATTTAATTCGGAGCACAACGCCTTCTCAAGAGGTAAGGAGCTCTGCGACGGCCTGTCCGTCGTTTTGCAGATCGCAGATACGCTGTGGGTCGCTAATGATGAAACTATCAGCCTTGAGCGGCTGTCGCTTAGTCAGGACAAAAATGCAGATAACAACCTCTGTGCCCGCGAGCATAAACAGTTTTCGCTGAGTGAGTATCTCCGACTACCAGTCCCGCACACCGGCCAGTCGTCTGACTTGCAAGAAGTCGATATTGAAGGTCTTGCATATGACGACGGTTACCTCTGGCTAGTTGGATCGCACAGTCTCAAGCGCAAGAAACCAAAGCCCGCTGACGGCGTTGTAAAGGCACAAAGGCAATTAGCAAAGCTCGATGCAGAAAGTAATCGCTATCTCCTCGCGCGTATCCCAGTGGTTGAGGATAACGGTGAAATCACCCTAAAAAGCGAAGTTACGCAGAACGAGGTTTCGCGCCACGCGGCGCAGCTCCGCCTACGCGGACATGGTAATGATCTGATGCAAGCATTGAAAGGTGACGAGCACCTCGCACCTTTTCTTTCCATTCCCGGCAAGGACAATGGATTCGATATCGAAGGCATTGCCGTTGTAGGGAAGCGTGTTTTTCTCGGACTACGCGGTCCGGTGTTGCGTGGCTGGGCGGTGATTCTCGAGCTGGAACTCAAGGAAACCAAGCTCGATTCATCTGTCCTGAAACTAAAGCGTATCGGCTCGAGCGGGCGACGTTACCGAAAGCACTTTCTGGAGTTGGGCGGGCTTGGTATTCGTGACTTGTGCGTGCAGGATAAGGACTTGCTCATTCTGGCCGGGCCTACCATGGATCTTGATGGGCCTGTGACAGTCTTCCGGTGGGAAGGTGGAACGCTTGTCGACGATGAATGCATACTTGAAACCGATTCACTTAGTCGAGTCCTTGAGGTGCCTTTTGGACAAGGCTGCGATCATGCAGAAGGAATATGTCTGTTTTCCGAGCAGAGCAGCGAAGTTGTTTCCCTACTGGTTGTCTACGATGCCGCATCCACGAGCCGTCAGTTGAACAAAAGAATTATGAAAGCAGACCTTTTTCCGCTTGTGCAATTCGACCAAAGCGTTCTCTCCCTGATTAGTTGGTATCGTCGTTTCGCTTCTGCAGATGTTCTGGTCGGGTTGACAGCATAACTTAGTACATACAGCGGCCGGGAATGGGCGTATCGGTAGCGGATTAAAGGATGAAGCGTGGCAATGAGGGGATGGCGCACCTCAGAGTGAAATTCGGCATCGCGTATTTTACATAAAGCGTATTATGCGACACAAATTTGTACTAGCAAGATTAGAATGTCTCAAACTGGCTAAATCAGATTGTCCCGTTTTAAGCAAGTCCTGAGATATTAAGCGGTCCATGCTGGGTGCTTACCTGGTTCAGGAGGCACATCATGGCTCGCAT
>NZ_JBHTDH010000038.1:0-28661 GCF_042666555.1 Herbaspirillum sp. GCM10030257 | reverse complement strand
TCGCATGGCTCAACAAGTTCAAGCGCGTGCTTACCCGATGGGACCGCTGCATCGAACATTACACTGCCTTTGTTCATCTTGCTCTCGCCATGATTCTGCTCCGAAGGTATTTATGAAATCAGTTCTAGTAAAAACAGAAAGCAAAAACACAAAAAGCCGGCTTCCGCCGGCTTTTTTATTGCTACCTCAACTGCTTCTATCAGGCTTGTTCGCCAACGACAGCAACAGTGATGTCAACGACAACGTCAGTGTGCAGGGCAACTGCGATAGTATGATCGCCCACGACCTTGAGCGGGCCTTGCGGCATACGGATCTGAGCTTTTTCAACCGGGAAGCCGGCCTTGGTCACTGCTTCAGCGATATCGGCATTGGTAACGGAACCGAACAGACGGCCGTCAACGCCAGCTTTCTGAGCAACCTTGACAGTAGTGCCGTTCAGCTTTTCGCCTTGTGCCTGCGCAGCGGCCAGCTTTTCGTTTGCTGCCTTTTCCAGGTCAGCACGCTTTGCTTCAAATTCTGCAACAGCAGTTGCAGTAGCACGACGGGCCTTGCGCTGGGGGATCAGGAAGTTACGTGCGTAACCGTCCTTGACGCGTACGACTTCGCCGAGATTGCCGAGATTAACGACTTTTTCCAACAGAATGACTTGCATGTTTTTCTCCTATTCTTCAGTCGTCAATTAGGCGTTGTGCAGATCGGTGTAAGGCAGCAACGCGAGGTAGCGTGCGCGCTTGATCGCAGTGTCAACCTGACGCTGATAATGTGCCTTGGTGCCGGTCAGACGTGCCGGCATGATCTTGCCGTTTTCCTGAACAAAATCCTTCAGGGTGTCAACGTCCTTGTAGTCCACTTGCTCAACGCCCGCAGCGGTGAAGCGGCAGAATTTTTTGCGCTTGAACAGCGGATTTTGCTGCTGGCGCTTGTTCTTGAGTTTGCTCTTGTCGAATTTTTTACCGAATGCCATGTTTGGCTCCTGTACTGTATCTAGTGATCTGGTGAATAAGCGTCGAAGTCCGTGATATGGAAAACGAGGCTTTTGCTATTGCGGTTCTTACGAGCGAGGAATCCGGTGAATACCATCGTTATTCCCAGTTCCACCTTGTTGAGTTTTCCTGAAATTTCGCCAGCGGCGATCGCGACGATTTCAAACTCAACCTGGCGCGGGATACCTGCCTCTAGTTGCCCTGACGTGTGCAACAATTTTGCCGACACGATCGGGATACCTGCCGGTGTGTAGCGCAATACATCACGCTCGGCAATGGCAGCTATCAGGCGTAACTGATTCACGCTCCTCGACGGACAGAATTACGCAGCGGCTGCTTCGGAACGCTGGCTCTTGGCAGCATCTTCCTTCTGCACAGCCTTCATCATTGGCGACGGCGCTGTTTCGGCCTTCTTCATCTTGACGGTCAGGTGGCGCAGGACGGCATCGTTAAACTTGAAGCCTGTTTCGATCTCAGCCAGTGTTTCGCTGTCGCACTCGATATTCATGCAGACATAGTGTGCTTTTGCGAGCTTCTGGATCATGTATGCCATCTGGCGGCGGCCCCAGTCTTCGACGCGGTGCACCTTGCCGTTACGGGCGGTCACGATACCCTTGTAGCGTTCGATCATTGCAGGCACTTGCTCGCTCTGATCCGGATGGACGATAAAAACGATTTCATAATGACGCATGTATTCTCCTTATGGACGGATTAAACAATCGCCCACCTCGGCGTCAAGACGAGTGTGGGAAGAGGAAAGCCCGCTATCATAACCTGCACCAAAGGAAAACTCAATCATTTCAAGCGCTTAACAGCCTCAACCCGAAAAAACCTAAAAAACCCTATATATCCGCTTGCATTCGAACAAAACCTGTATAAAAATACAGGCTGTCTATATGAACAGCATGGCCAGAGTGCAAACACCTGCATCAGTCACGCAATAAATATTAATCTTCGCCAATTTTTGGGCGATCTTCGCTGATTACCTTGGCTGTCAAACATGCTTAAACTTACTGCACGTCAGGAACAGATCCTGAATCTGATCAAGGAAGCGATCGAAAATACCGGCTTCCCTCCGACCCGGGCCGAAATCGCCACCGAACTCGGCTTTAAATCAGCCAATGCCGCGGAAGAGCATCTTCAGGCACTAGCCCGCAAGGGTGCAATTGAAATCTCTCCAGGCACTTCCCGTGGTATCCGATTGCGCGATTTGCATGGCGACAGCGGACTCCGGATGTCGGGACGGCAGATGTCGTTACCTCATCCTGCCCTCATGCAACTCAGTCTGCCCTTGATAGGTCGAGTCGCAGCAGGTTCCCCTATTCTCGCCCAAGAGCATGTTGAGGCGACTTATAGTGTTGACCCAGCCCTGTTTTCCGCAAAGCCGGATTACTTGCTGAAGGTCAAAGGTTTATCCATGCGTGATGCAGGCATTATGGATGGTGACTTGCTTGCTGTTAAGAAGATCGACACCGCAAAAAACGGCCAGATCGTTGTTGCTCGACTTGGCGATGAAGTGACAGTCAAGCGGTATAAAAAGAGCGGCTCTTTAATAGAACTACTACCTGAGAATCCTGACTTTGAACCGATCCGGGTAGATTCCAGCTACGACAATTTTGCGCTTGAGGGTTTGGCTGTTGGTTTGCTACGCGCCTGGGCATAGCTTTTGTTCGTTGCTCCAGATATCTATAGCAGGGTAGCGGCATTGTCGCTGCACCCTGCCGCCACGTTTTCTTTTTAATAGTTTGTCTATTTTATAGACTGGCCTCGCCAACTGGTCGGTTGGACAGTGAAATCCCGATAACAATATAAAAGCTTAAAAGCTCGGCGAGCCATATACCTTTAGCACGACGATTTTTCAATACTTAACGTGTCTTCGGGTTAACGCCGCAAGGCACAAAACACTTCACTGGACCCTCCGCGAAACGCTCTTGACCTGCACCAACCCTCGTTACTTCCCGTACTGCCTTTTTCTATCCGCTCAGCTTGTTTTTCCCTATCCGCGCGAGAATATGCCTGGCTATACCGCGCAAAATATTGACTTCCTCAGTTTCTAGTTGTGTTCGCGAGAACAGGCGCCGTAATCGAGACATCAGTTTTTTGGGATTATCGGGATCGAGGAATTCAATCGCAATCAATGCCTTTTCCAAGTGTTCATACATACCGTCCACCTGTGCCAGGCTCGCTGCTTCACCTTGGAATCCAATTGGCGATCGAGCAATCGTATCGCCGCCCGTCGCCATTCTCGCTTCGTATGCAAGTAACTGCACAGCTTGCGCCAGGTTCAATGACGAATAATCAGGATTGGCTGGAATGTTGATCAGAATATTACATTTTTCAATGATCTGATTTGGCAATCCATAGCGCTCGCTCCCAAATACCAGAGCAGCGTTCAGGTTCCCATCATCGGCCAAGGTCGATGCGAGCGCCCTTGGTGTCGTGACAGGTGGTGAATATTCGCGCAGGCGTGCGCTTAGCGCAGCTGCGAAATTGCAACCCTCTAGCGCTTCTTCGATGCTGCCGACGACCTTTGCAGACGCAAGGATGTCCTGGGCACCGCTCGCGAAAGCAATTGCCACTTCCTGATGCACGGCGTCAGGGAAGCGCGGGTTCACCAGCACAAGTTGCGAAAAACCCATGGTTTTCATGGCTCGTGCAACTGCACCGATATTCCCCGGGTGGCTGGTTTCGACGAGCACAAAACGAAGGCGCGAGAAAAGAGAAGTGTTGGTTTGTGGCTGGTTCATTTAAAATAGCGACATTACGCGGCGCCAGCCCTTGGCTGACGAACTACCGCATCGCTCATTAATTCATTCAATGTGGTTCCGAACGCGGTATGCGACGGTACCGCAATTTTAACGGAACCCTTATGCATCCCATGCTCAATACGGCGGTGAAGGCTGCACGCCGCGCCGCTTCGATCATCAACCGTGCCTCCTTTGACATTGAACGCGTCAAGGTCACCGAAAAAGGCCACAATGATTTCGTGACGGAAATTGACCAGGCCGCCGAGCAGGCCATCATTGAAGTTCTCAAAACCGCATACCCCGACCACGCGATTCTCGCTGAAGAGTCCGGTGCATCCAGCAACCTGCACGACGAAAACGAAAACGTCTGGATCATCGATCCCATCGACGGTACCACAAATTTCATTCACGGCTTTCCCCAATACTGCGTATCGATCGCGCTCCAGCAACGCGGACAGATCACGCAAGCCGTAGTGTACGACCCTACCCGCAACGATCTGTTTACCGCCACCAAGGGTGCCGGCGCTTACCTCAATGAAAAGCGGATTCGCGTAGGCCGACGCGATAGGATGGCCGAGGCGCTGATCGGTACAGGCTTCCCGTTCCGGGACAAGGCGGCCCTAGATGAATACATGCAGATGTTCCGAATCATGACTGAAAAGTGCGCTGGTCTGCGCCGTCCCGGTGCGGCCGCCCTCGATCTGGCCTATGTGGCTGCAGGCCGCCTGGATGGTTTCTTCGAGAAAGGCCTGCAAACCTGGGATATGGCAGCCGGATCGCTGCTGATCACCGAAGCAGGTGGCATCGTCGGTAATTTTGCGGGGGAGTCCGATTACCTGTATAAAGGCAACGTACTTGCAGGATCTCCCAAAATTTTTGCGCAAATGGTCAACCTGCTGTCACCGTTTGCCAAATAAGTTTTCCTCCTGATGTTAACGAGGCAGGCGTGCGCAATAAGCTGCATGCCTGCACGCTGCGCTGTTCCAGTCTACGCGCCGCTGTCCCTCCGACCTCCCGCATCTCCACCTTATTTGCCTGCGATAGATTGGCGCCCCTGAACCGGCGACAGGCATATACTTTAAATGAGTCTTCATGTCTTTTACCGAACTCGGCCTGGCCGATGAAATTGTTCGTGCCGTAAGTGAACAAGGCTACACCAGCCCTACCCCGATTCAGAAACAAGCTATTCCTGCTGTTCTCGGTGGAGGTGACCTGCTCGCGGGCGCACAAACCGGAACAGGCAAAACCGCCGGTTTCACGCTACCCATTTTGCAGCGCCTCGCTTTGCAGCCGCGACCACAGGGCACGCAGGGCAGCCAGCGCCGCCCGATACGCGCACTCATCCTGACGCCCACCCGCGAACTGGCGGCCCAGGTTGAAGAAAGCGTCCGGGTCTATGGCAAGTACCTGAAACTGACATCCTCCGTGATCTTCGGCGGCGTCAACATCAATCCTCAGATACGGGTGCTCAACCAGGGCGTCGACATTTTGGTCGCAACGCCAGGCCGTCTTCTCGACCATATGCAGCAAGGCACAGTCAACCTGTCGCACATTGAAATCCTGGTACTGGACGAAGCCGACCGCATGCTCGACATGGGCTTCATTCGTGACATTCGTCGGGTGCTCGCCGCTCTGCCCAAGCAACGGCAAAACCTGCTGTTTTCGGCGACTTTCTCTGATGAGATTAAAGCGCTGGCCGATGGACTGCTGAACTCACCCGCAATGATTGAGGTGGCTCGCCGCAATTCCACTTCCGAGATCATTTCACAGAAAATCCATCCGGTTGACCGCAACCGCAAGCACCCATTGCTCAGTCACCTGATCAAGACCAACAACTGGAACCAGGTACTGGTTTTCACGCGTACCAAGCACGGAGCCAACAAGCTGGTAGAACAGCTTGGGAAGGACGACATCAGCGCCATGGCCATCCACGGCAACAAGAGCCAGTCCGCACGCACCAAAGCGCTTGCCGAATTCAAGGACGGTAGTCTGCAGGTGCTTGTGGCGACCGATATCGCTGCACGCGGTATTGATATTGATCAGTTGCCGCATGTCGTCAACTATGACTTGCCCAACGTACCGGAGGACTACGTCCACCGCATCGGCCGCACCGGCCGCGCCGGCTCGACAGGCGAAGCCGTATCGCTCGTCTGCGTTGATGAACACGACATGCTGAAAGGAATTGAGAAGCTGATCAAGCGTGCTATCGCGCAGGAAGTCATCCCCGGCTTCGAACCTGATCTCAATGCACGTCCACAACCGATTCAGCTCCGCAGCGGCAATCAGCCTTCGCGCAATGCACCGCGCCAGCAAAGGCAGGCAGCGCCCAAAGGAAAGCCAAACCCGGGAACGGCCAAACAGCCTACCAACAGCCTGTCCCAGTCGCGCCCTGCGCAAAACAAACCAGCAAAACCGACAAGCGCCAAACCGGCAGTCGGTCGCTCGCTGACCGGAACGACGTCAACGCCGCACCGTAGCGGCGGTCGCGGCCGCTAAGCGTAACAACGCGGCATGCATTCCCCATGCATGCCGCCATCCATCCTCTAAGACGGCATATCGCAATCTATGCGAACATTTGTCGCATCTCCCTTCATTCCCGTCCTGCACCGCATTAAAATGGCGGTCAATATTTGCCTTTGAATAAGAAAGTCCGGAATGGCATTAGCATCTGTACCCGGGAAGAATGGAATTCAACCTTCCCGCCCTGACGAAGCGCTGGAGAAACACACCCCCATGATGCAGCAGTATTTACGCATCAAGGCGGATCATCCGGGCACCCTGCTGTTTTATCGGATGGGTGATTTCTACGAGCTATTCTTCGACGATGCGGAGAAGGCGGCACGCATGCTGGGCATCACCCTGACCCAGCGCGGAACGTCGAATGGTAATCCGATCAAGATGGCAGGTGTACCTTTCCATTCCGCGGACCAGTATCTGGCGAAGCTGATCAAATTCGGCGAGTCGGTGGCCATCTGCGAGCAAATCGGCGACCCCGCAACCAGCAAGGGTCCGGTCGAGCGCAAAGTCATCCGCGTCATTACACCAGGCACGCTAACCGATTCCGACCTACTTCCCGAAAAATCGGACCGACCGTTGCTCGCGGTTTGTACGATTACGCAGCGCAAGACAGTCACAGTCGGTCTGGCATGGTTATCAATGGCAAGCGGCGCACTGAAGCTCATGGAATTTGCCGGCGATGCCCGTGGATTCGATGCACGTCTGAAGCAGGAACTTGAACGGATTGCCCCGGCAGAAATCCTGCTTACAGATGACGTCGGCTTGATGCATATCCAGTCCGGCACCGGCAAATTTACGTCTGTGCCGCAATGGCACTTCGATCCGGAAAGCGGCCGGAAGGCGCTGCTCGATCAGCTCTCGGTATCGACATTGTCAGGTTTTGCAGCCGAAGGATTGACCGCAGCCATTGGGGCTGCCGGTGCCCTGCTGCGTTACGCGCAGTCTACACAGGGTAAGGGCCTGCAACATGTGCGAACCCTCGCCGTCGAAGCTGAAAATGAATTCATTGGACTTGACGCGCCGACTCGGCGCAACCTTGAACTGACAGAGACCCTACGCGGCTCTGACGATACGTCGTCCCCCACGCTTTTCTCGCTGCTCGACCACTGCCGTACCGCGATGGGCTCACGCTTGCTGCGTCACTGGTTGCATCATGCGAAACGCGACCAGAACGTTGCTCGCTCGCGCCATGCCGCACTCAACGCACTGATGCGTGCCGATGCATCATCGGGCCTGTCCACCACGCTGGCTGCCGTCCCGGATATTGAACGCATTACGACGCGTATCGCGCTGCTGTCCGCGCGCCCACGTGACCTGGCCGGCATGCGCAACGGCCTGCAGCAGTTGCCGTCGCTACGTGCCTATGTAGCGATGTGCAATAAAGACGCCGATGCACCGCTGCTGAAAGCGATACACGATGCGCTGGCGACGCCGTCCGAATGCCTTGACCTGATTGAGCGTGGCATTGCGCTTGAGCCCGCCGCGATGGTGCGCGACGGCGGTGTGATCGCGCGTGGTTATGACACCGAACTCGACGAACTGCGCGCGCTGTCGGAAAATGCCGGCCAGTTCCTGGTGGAACTCGAAACACGCGAACGCGCCCGGACCGGCATCGCCAACCTGCGTGTCGAATACAATAAAGTACATGGCTTCTACATTGAAGTAACGCACGGGCAAACCGATAAGGTGCCCGACGATTACCGTCGTCGCCAGACGCTCAAGAACGCGGAGCGTTACATCACTCCGGAGTTGAAAGCGTTCGAAGACAAGGCCTTGTCGGCACAAGAACGTGCACTGGCACGGGAGAAATTCTTATACGACAAACTGTTAAATGAATTGGCGCCGCATATCGGTACATTGCAGTCGATTGCCCATGCACTGGCCGAACTCGATACACTGGTTGCATTGGCGGATCATGCGATGCGCAATAACTGGTGCGCACCGCAACTCGTGTCCGAGCCGCGCATATTCATCGAGCAGGGACGGCATCCGGTCGTTGAAAACCAGATTGAACGCTTCATTGCCAATGACTGTGAACTGAGTAACGAACGCAAGCTGATGCTGATTACCGGACCCAACATGGGCGGGAAATCGACTTTCATGCGTCAGGTTGCCCTGATCACCCTGCTCGCCTATATCGGCAGCTTTGTACCGGCGACACATGCGGTGATCGGACCCATCGATCGTATTTTTACACGCATCGGGGCGGCGGATGATCTTGCAGGTGGCCGCTCGACGTTCATGGTGGAAATGACCGAATCCGCTGCCATCCTGAACAATGCCACAGAGCATTCGCTGGTGCTCATGGATGAAGTTGGAAGGGGAACTTCGACCTTTGACGGACTTGCGCTGGCATGGGCAATCGCACGTCATCTGATTGACACCACACGCAGCTTTACCTTGTTCGCGACCCATTATTTCGAACTGACGCAACTTCCGGAATCCCATCCCTCCGCCGTGAATGTGCATTTGTCGGCAGTCGAACACAAGGACAGCATCGTTTTTCTGCACGCGGTCCAACCCGGTCCGGCCTCTCAAAGCTATGGCTTGCAGGTCGCTCAGCTTGCTGGCGTCCCGCAATCAGTGATCAAGGCGGCACGCAAACATCTTGCCACGCTCGAGGCCCATTCGGTACAAGCCACGCCACAGTTTGATCTGTTTGCGTACAACAGCGCACCGCCGGAGGAGGACGAGCCGAACACCGAACCGGAACGATCCGATACGGTCACAGCCCTACTGGAGGCGCTTGGCGAAACAGATCCCGATGCCTTGTCGCCACGTGAAGCACTTGATGTGCTCTATCGACTGAAACGCCTGGCCGGAAAAGAATGAATAAAAGGATTTTTCAAGGTCTGGCATTGTGTGGGTTGTTGTCACTCAGTGTCGGCGTTAGCGCGCAGGAAGAAGGTTTCAGCTTCGGCGTGCTATCGCACGTCATCCGTAATGCGGCCGACGAAGCGAATCTGCGCGAGGGCGTGGAAGCTAGCGATGCGGAGAACTTGGCATTCGTTGTGGTAAACGGTATCAAGGGTAGTGCCGAACCATGCACAGACAAGCTTTACCAGCGTCGCAAAGCCATGCTTCATCAAGCAAAGAATGGCCTTATCGTCTCGCTCGCGGCAAGTGATTGGGCTGAGTGCAAACAAGCGAACGGAAAGTCCGCAGCAGTCAGCAAGTTGAGTCTGATGCGCGAACTCATGTATGGCGATGAATTCTCCATAGGCGATAGCAAAATCCCGGTTCTGCGGCAATCCACCATCGCCAAGTTTCGCGATTTTGCGGAAAACGCGCGTTGGGAAATCGCAGGCACCATGTTTGCCACGATCAATCTACCGCGTAATAACAATCACTATGTTGTCGATGCCGGACGCAACAGTGAATTCGAAGACCGTCTAGTAGCCAACCGGGAATGGTTGAATCGTGTTTTCACATATGCGACACGGCGCAAGATGGACGGCATCGTTCTGTTCTGTGATGGCAATCCGTTGTCTGTGCCGCGTGCCGGCACAGTGCAGCGAGACGGCTACGCGGAGACTCGCAAGCAAATCAAGGCTCTTGCCGCCAAATTTCCGGGCAAGGTGCTGATCATACACAGCCAGTCTGGCCGTGACACGCCTGCCAACACCATACATTGGCAGGGCAATCTTGGCGAGCTCGATGCTGGAACAGGTTGGACCAAGCTCACAGTTCACCAATCCGGGCCGGAACTATTCAGCTTTAGCACGCCGGCCACACAGACATCAGGTGGCACTCGTTAAAGAGAAAATCACTTCAAGGCTTACGCAAGATTTGCGCTGACACGCGACATCGGCAATTGTGATGCATGACCAATGGCTCAAGGGGAAGAAGATAAGCGCAAGATGCACTTATCTATCCGACCAAGATCCCGGATCACCGCTAACACCTAGGACGGCCAACGGTGACCATACGTACTCAGGCAGTCCCTGGCCCGCCTTTGCATGGTGCCCATTCCCTCTCTAGGTGAAGCCGGCGAGGGAATGGGCACCATGCGTACAAATCAATGAATCGGATGGCTGCGGAACTGATCTCCTTCGTCACCTTCGAGATCATCATGATGGTGTCCATGTGCACCATGGACATGACCGTGCGAGATTTCCTCGTCCGTTGCAGCACGCACTTCAGCTACATTCAAATTAAAGCGTAATGCCATGCCGGCCAAGGGGTGATTGCCGTCGAGAACCACTTTATCGTCTGCAATATCGGTCACGGTAAAGATCAGCGATTCATTCCCCGATTCAGTGCTGTCAGGCGTCCCTTCGAACTGCATACCGACCTCGATCGGCTCAGGCAGACGATTGCGTGGTTCAATCTTGATCAGATCGGAATCGTATTCGCCAAATGCATCTTCCGGCTCAACCTGAATCGTGGTTTCATAACCCGCGTCCTTGCCGTCCAGCGCCTCTTCGATCTTGGGCAGCGTGTTTTCATAGCCGCCGTGGAGATACACCATCGGCTCCTGGCTTTCCTCGATCAGATTGCCCTGAGCATCTGAAAGTTTGTAGTGGACAGTCACTACCGTGTTCTTGGCAATCTTCATGGCGTTTCCTTTCATGTGAACATTCACGCAAATTATACCGGCAGAGGGCAATAGCCATACTTATCTCTATCTATATAATGCCGGCATGGATAATTTCAGTGTACTCGGCGAACTTACGCCGCAAAAATTCCTTCGTGACTACTGGCACAAGCAGCCGCTGCTGATACGCCAGGCCATACCCGGATTCAAACCCTTGCTCAGCCGAGAAGCCTTGTGCGAAATGGCAGCGCAGGACGACGTCGAGTCTCGCCTCATTACCCACTTCGATGGAACGTGGCAGATGCAAAGCGGGCCAATGCAACGCCTTCCCTCTGTCCGAAAAAAAGAATGGACGCTACTGGTGCAGGGAGTCAACTTGCATAATGACGCTGCCGACGCGCTTCTCCAGCAATTCCGCTTTATCCCTGATGCACGTCTGGATGACCTGATGATCAGCTATGCGACTGATCAGGGTGGTGTCGGTCCCCACTTCGATTCATATGACGTGTTTTTGTTGCAGGCCCACGGACGACGCCGTTGGAAAATCAGTGCGCAAGACGACCTCGATCTGGTCGAAGGCATGCCTTTGAAGATACTGAAGAATTTCCAGCAGGAAGAGGAATACATTCTCGAACCGGGCGATATGCTCTACCTACCGCCGCATTATGCCCACGATGGCATTGCGGAAGGTGAATGCATGACCTATTCGATCGGCTTTCGTGCACCGCCTTTCCAAGAGCTGGGCGAAGCATTTTTACAGTTCATGGCGGATTCGGTTGACCTGCCCGGGCGCTACGCAGACCCTGCCCTCACGACGACGAAACATCCGGCCGAAATTAGCCGCGACATGATTTCGGTCGTAGCGACCGAACTCGAAAAAATTCGTTTTACTAACGATGATGTCACTATTTTCCTAGGCGAGTATTTAACTGAACCCAAGGCAAATGTCTTCTTTGACGCACCGGCAAAGCCTCTTAGCCCGGCGAAGTTTGCGCAAGCCGCGCAAAGACGAGGCATCAGGCTTTCCCGTAAAACACGCATGCTGTATCGCGGTCGAAATGTTTTCGTTAATGGCGAATCATTTTCTGTCGATGCAGCTGACAAAAAACTCCTTGTGACGATGGCCGACAATCGTAGCTTGTCAGGACCGGAAGTAGCCATGGCGTCATCCGATGTGATGGAAGCGCTGACGCTCTGGTACGAAGACGGATGGATAATTGTTTCTTAATTGAATCAATCGTTGCAAGCTTACAAAAACCTTACTGAAAGGTAACCGGCATATGTGTTGTTGCAGGAAAAACGCTATAATTGCGAGTTAGGAAGTTTTCAATGTGTGCATCGCAACATAAATACGAAAACGCCTACCGAGCGATAATTACCGGTAATTATTCATCGCATAATTTTTTATAAAAAACTTTTTAAGGGAAATCCATGAAAAAGACTCTGTTGATCGCCTCCCTGCTGGCTGTTGCTCTGGCTGCTTGCGGTAAGAAAGAAGAAGCTGCTGCTCCAGCACCGACACCTGCACCGGCTGCTGCTGCTCCTGCAGCTTCCGAACCAGCACCGGCTCCGGCTGCTGCTGCACCGGCTGCTGACGCTGCTGCTCCGACAGCTGCTGCTCCGGCTGCTGACGCTGCTGCTCCTGCAGCTTCGGCTCCCGCTGCTTCCGCACCGGCTGCTACTGACGCTCCTGCATCCAAGTAATCCCGGATTGCTAAAGAAAAGCCGGCCTTCGGGCCGGCTTTTTTATTGATCAACGCTTTATCGAAAAATTTCTAGCTTCCTGCTTTCAGCAATTTAACAATATCTTCTAGTCTGTATGGTTTGCTGAGAAACGCAAAGTCATAAATTGACCCGTGTCCGGCTGATATTGCCTCTTGCGGATAACCTGAAACCAAAATGATTTTCATAGAGGGGTAAAGCTTACGGGTTTCATGCCCGAGCTGGATACCGTTCATTCCCGGCATTACGACATCCGTGAATAGCAGATCGAAGTCAGGTGTATCTCTCAGAGTTTCAAGCGCCTCGTCACCACTGGTGGCGGTATGGACTTCAAAGCCCCACTGCCGAAACAGCACTGCAGCCAAATCCAAAAGGTCCAGATTGTCATCGACAAGCAAGACCTTGTAGCTACTGGTCTCGCTTCGTGAAAAGTCTCTTTGCTTGCCGTGCAGAATTAACCCTGCTTGGTTTGACTTGTTATTGTGTGGCAAGACTACTGGGGCTTGGGCGTATGTTGGTAGAGTTATCATGTATCCGCGACCGTTCATTGGGCTTACTGGTTTCTTGGACCGGAGATGTACATGTCGCTCTGGGTTGCGTTTTCGACAGTGCCAATTTCCACCTTAGTGTTCCTCCTGTGCGATAAAGCAGATGCCCTCAATGAACATCTGATACCAAGACCTACATAAGTTCATATCGTTTTGATGTTCCTAATGCACGTCGTCGACGTCGTGAATCGGTCGCAACAATGGTATGAAGAAAAGGCCTAATTGAAAGGGACATCGCCGTCAAAATCAATACCTTGTTAGAACTCGCTTTACTCTTCTAAGGAAATCCAGCCGAATCCTTCGTCCTGGCAAGCAATCATTACCTGAGCCGCCTCACCGTCGACTACGCTGCACAATGCGGCCCTGGCGAGTTCCGGCGTGTTGTTCTGCTGACTGAGGTGCGCACCAACCACGATCTTCAATCGAGAACGGTCGACCGCTCCCAAGATCTCTGCGGTTGCATCATTCGATAAATGGCCGTACGCACCGCCGATTCGGTTGCGCAATGACTGAGGATAGGTTGAATTGGCCAGCATCTGGCGGTCATGGTTACACTCAAGAACCAAGGCATCGCAGCCGCTCAAGGTCTGCGTAAGATGTGGTGTCGCCTGACCGGCATCTGTCAATACGCCCAGCCTGAAGCGACTATCCTGAATAACGTACTGGACCGGTTCGCGCGCGTCATGCGGAACGGTATAGGGAATGAGGTTAAGCTCGCCGATGTGGACTGTCTGACCGTCGCGACAAAAATGGTAATCGACTCCGTCGCAGTCTTTGCGAACCGCCTGGAAGGTGCCATAGGAAAGCCATACCGGAATTGCGTGTCGCCGCGCAAACCTGAAAACACCGCCGACATGGTCCTGGTGCTCATGAGTGACTACTATGCCGGCAAGGTCAGCAGCAACCAATCCGAGCCGCTGAAGGCGACGTTCGGTTTCCTTGATGTTGAATCCGCAATCCAGCATGACCGTTGTGCGGCCGATGCTGGAAGCGGTTGAAATCAGCAGTGCGTTGCCTTCACTACCACTTCCGAGACTGGCAAATTTCAATACGTTTCTGGCTTTACTTAAGTTGCTCGTTCAGGAGGGACAGGATCCGGTCCGCAGTCTGCGATGTCTCCGGACGTCCTTCGTTGTTCAGGACCGCTATTTGACTAGTCGTGCCGGCACCCTTTACCGAAACACGGTAACGGGGCGCAGTACGTGCCTTGTCATCACTGGAGCCAAACGAGAAGAGTTTAGAGAAAAATCCCTGATCGCCTTTTTTCGAATCGGTGTCAGGATCTACGTATCGCACGAAGTACATGCCTTGAGTGCGGTCACGATCTTCTACGGTGAAGCCGACACGATCAAGCGCCAGGCCGACGCGGCGCCAGGCACGGTCAAAACCTTCGTCTACTTCGACGTAACCGCCATTCTGACCTTTGACCAGTTTCGAACGTGTCGGTTGCGCTGCCGCGTTGGCGACGGTCGCTTTCGCGCGCGTGGAGTCCGCGCCGAGGCGTGTCATCAGGCGGGTGAGAAATTCAGCCTCGAGTTCAGGATCTGACGGTCGCGGTGTCCAGGTGGTGCTTTCCTTCTGCTGGCCGACGAGTACTTCCTGCATGCCGCGATGGCTGATAAAGATCTCGGTAGAACCATCCGCCGCTCGTTCCAGACGAGTACGGAACTTGTCACGTTCGCCGGTGGAATACAGCGAATCCAGTGCCTTGCCGATCGTGCTGCGGATAAAGTCTTGCGGGATCTTTGCGCGATTTTCCGCCCAGTCGGTTTCCATGACGCCTGCCTGAGGCGCTTCCTGTACCAGCAGGAAGCCTGAGTCTTGCCAGAAGTCCTTGATTTGCGGCCAGAGTACTTCCGGCGATGCCTTGATGACCAGCCAGCGCTGACTACCTTCACGCACAACACGCATGTCCTGCGTTGCGGTTGGCGCAACAGTGGTGGCCGCCGCAGGACTGGTGGTCTGCTGCAGGGTATAGCCCGATGCGGTTGCAGTGCCACGGTTCGCTTCAGGGATCGCATAACGATTTTCGCGTTGCAACTGGGTCAGGTCCGGCGGAACTTCCAGCGAAGGGGCCTTCCCGGCGCTTTTGTACTCTACACGGTTGGGCTCGAGGATGTCCCCGATGGTGCTGCAGCCAGCAAGGCCGGCAAACGCCATTGCGTAAATCAATCCACGTTGAGCCAGGTAAGAGTGCTTGCGAATAGTCATGTCGATACTGAATGAAATAGTTTTAATTATCTGCGGTCTGCGCGGCGCTTATTGTAATACACCCGATTCGCGCAAAGCGGCGCGTACCGTTTCATGGTAATCCGCACCGAGCGGAGCGAGCGGCAAACGAATCCCCTCCGGCATCATGCCCATTTCGGTCAGAGCCCATTTCACCGGGACCGGATTAGGCTCGACAAACAGCTTGTTATGCAGTGGCAGCATGCGATTGTTGATGG
The DNA here is from genome assembly GCF_042666555.1 of Herbaspirillum sp. GCM10030257. Lineage (NCBI taxonomy): Bacteria > Pseudomonadati > Pseudomonadota > Betaproteobacteria > Burkholderiales > Oxalobacteraceae > Herbaspirillum > Herbaspirillum sp. GCM10030257. The sequence goes on along the minus strand of NZ_JBHTDH010000038.1, from coordinate 13,160 downwards.
CGACCGCTTCGGCGACCCGACCATTCATCGCAGCGATGCACAACTCATGCATCGCGCGCGGCGCGACGTTCGCGGTAACGGAAATATTGCCTTTGCCGCCGCAGAACATCAGCGCCATTGCCGTCGGATCGTCGCCCGAATACACCGCGAACGATTTTGGAGCAAGGCGAATCAGGTCGGTGCCGCGGCCGATATTACCGGTCGCGTCCTTCACGCCGATGATGCCAGGTACCTGGGCCAGGCGCAGGATCGTGTCGTTTGCCATATCAGCGACGGTACGGCCGGGAACGTTATACAGAATCACAGGCAGGTCGACCGACTCGGCAATCTTGCGGAAGTGGAGATACATGCCTTCCTGTGTCGGACGATTATAGTAAGGCACGACCTGCAGCGATGCGTCGGCACCGACTTCCTTGGCATAACGGGTCAGCTCGATTGCTTCAGTGGTCGAATTGCCGCCGGTGCCGGCAATAATGGGAATGCGCTTTGCCGTATGCTCGACGGCGACCTTGATCAGTTCGCAGTGTTCTTCGACCGAAACAGTCGGCGACTCGCCGGTCGTACCGACGATAACAATGCCGTCAGTCCCTTCGGCGATGTGCCAATCGATCAGTTTCCGCAGCCCTGGCAGGTCAAGACTGCCGTCTGCGTGCATGGGAGTGACGATTGCAACTATGCTGCCCTGAATCATGATGATGTAATTGGGTAAGAATAGAAAGGCTTGATTGTAGCGGATAGCCTGCTCCCGTGGGGCAATCAGGCTTGTGTTGGAGCGTCAAAACAAGCGTAGCCGCTCGGCAGACGGGACAGGCGGAACTTTGAGGAGGCAAATGCGCTGGATCATGGCTGGTCTGGGCGTATCGACAAAGCCGTCTTCATAAGCGATGACCCGCAGCGTTTTATCTGCCCTCACAGTCAGGTCAAGCAGTTCGCCGGGTTCCAACAGAAACGCCGGGTTGGAAGGCTTGCCAAACTGCTCATTTCCCATCGCAAAAGTCTCATAGATCAGTACGCCGCCTGGGGCGAGGCTGTCAAGGAAATGCGGAAACAGTGGACGGTGCAAGTAGTTTGTCACCACGATGCCGCTAAAGAAATGATCTTTAAATGGCCAAGGTGCAGGTGCAGGGCCGCCACCTTCGAGATCGGCTTGCATCGTTTTTATCCGTGGTCCCGCCGCGCGCTGCAAGACATCCGGATCGCGGTCAACAGCCAGTACGTCATGACCACGTGCGGCGAGAAAACGTGCGTGCCGGCCGCTTCCGCACGCAAGATCCAAAACCTCACCCTGTGGTATCAAGGCGGCAAAACGCACTACCCAGGACGATGGTGAATCGGTCCCGGGGTGCGTATGTGCAGTTGATTGCTTGCTGATCATTTGCCTGAATGAATCATCAGACGGAGGTATAACCAAGACCCATCGCCTCACGCACATCACGCATGGTTTCCTGCGCGAGCTTGCGGGCCTTGTCGCAGCCATCGGCCACAATGGCACGGACCAGCGAGGGATCGTCGAGATATTTCTGGGCACGCTCGCGCATCGGTTCCTGCTCGGCCAGCACAGCATCCACGATAGGCTGTTTGCACTCCAGGCAACCAATACCAGCAGAGCGGCACCCCTTCAATACCCAATCCTTGGTTTCTTCACCCGAGTACACCTTGTGCAACTGCCATACCGGGCATTTCTCGGGCTCACCCGGATCGGTACGACGTACACGTGCAGGGTCGGTCGGCATCGTACGGATTTTCTTGGTGACGCTTTCCTTGTCTTCGCGCAAGGTAATTGAATTCCCGTAGCTTTTGGACATTTTCTGACCGTCGAGGCCGGGGAGGCGTGAATCTTCCGTCAGGCGTGCTTGCGGCTCAACCAGGATTAATTTGCGGCTGCCTTCCAGATACCCGAACAGGCGCTCCCGGTCAATCATCGACAGGTTCTGCGCTTCGTCGAGCATGGCTTTGGCTTGTTCCAGCGCGTCGGCCTTGCCCTGCTCCTGGAATTCGGTACGCAATTCCGTGTACATGCGTGCGCGCTTGCTGCCTAGCTTCTTGATGGCTTCCTGCGCCTTTTCCTCGAAGCCCTTTTCCTTGCCGTACAGGTGATTGAAGCGGCGTGCGAGCTCGCGCATCATTTCGATATGCGGTATCTGGTCCTCGCCAACCGGCACCAGACTGGCGCGGTAGATCAGTACGTCCGCCGCCTGCAGCAATGGATAGCCAAGAAAGCCATAGGTTGCAAGGTCACGATCGGACAACTTCTCCTGTTGGTCCTTATAGGTCGGCACGCGTTCGAGCCAGCCGAGCGGTGTCGCCATGGACAGCAGAAGATGCAATTCCGCATGTTCGGGCACCCTGGACTGGATAAAGAGTGTGGCCTGCGCCGGATCCACGCCCGCAGCCAGCCAATCCACCACCATGTCCCAGGTACTGGTCTCGATAATGCTCGGATCGTCATAGTGAGTCGTCAACGCATGCCAGTCAGCCACGAAAAACAGGCAAGGCAATTCGGATTGCATCTTGACCCAGTTCTTGAGGGCGCCGTGATAATGGCCAAGGTGCATCGCACCGGTGGGACGCATGCCTGAAACAACGCGATCGGGATACATAATGTTCAGCTCAGAAAAATAGTGAGAGGGGAAACAATCAGCTTAATCGCTGAATGGGCAGCCGTCATGACGGGCACCATCCAGACATAGAGCACCTTCAGCAGCACCAGGCCCATCACGATAAAGAAACCATAGGGCTCGATTTGTGAAAACTTGTAGGCGAGACGATTCGGCAGCAGGCTGGTCAGCACCCTGCCCCCGTCCAGCGGCGGAATCGGAAAAAGATTAAAGGCGAACATGACCAGGTTAGACAACACGCCTGCCTGCGCCATGCGCATAAAAAAGGGCTCCTGAACATCACCCATGCTCAAGCCGATCGCAAAGATCATCCATAGCAAGGCCATGACAAAATTTGAAGCAGGTCCTGCCAGGGCCACCCAGGCCATATCTCGCTTGGGTTTGCGCAGGTTGGCGAAATTAACCGGGACTGGTTTGGCATAACCAAACAGAAAAGCACCGGACGTGCTGACATAAAGCAGGATCGGGATGAGGATGGTACCGAAAGGATCGATATGCTTAATCGGATTGAGGCTCATGCGGCCCTGCAGATACGCGGTCGAATCGCCAAGGAAGCGGGCTGCATAAGCATGGGAAGCTTCGTGCAGCGTAATCGCGAACAGCACCGGCAGTGCATAAACTGCAATTGTTTGAATTAGTTCATCCATGGCGGGGATTTTATCAGAGGGGGCGGAATTGCCCCGGCGGGCACAATTGCCTGGTATCAAGCATGGTCAGCGAAATGCGCTTATACCGGCGCATCGAAATCCATCAGACAACGTAACTCCGTATGGTTACAAGCCGAAGACTGCCGCATCTCCCCTTCCCTGCCGGACTAGTTCGGGCTCATCTCCGGTCAGGTCAATCACCGTGGTCGGCTCCAGACTGCAGGCGCCGCCGTCTATCACGAGCTCGACCTGGCGTCCGAGTTGGTCCCGCACGTCATCCGGATTGGTCAGCGGATCGCCTTCGCCGGGCAGGATGAGTGTCGTTCCCAGGAGCGGCTGACCAAGCTCTTCGAGCAGCCCACGGGCGATTGGGTTTTCCGGCACGCGCAAACCTATTGTCTTGCGCGACGGATGACTGAGCCGGCGTGGTACTTCCTTGGTTGCCTCGAGAATAACGGTATAGGGGCCCGGGGTTGCCGACTTGAGCAAACGGTACTGGCGATTGTCCACCTTGGCGTATTGGGAAATCTCACTCAGGTCGCGGCACAGCAAGGTCAGGTGATGTTTCTCGTCGACGCCGCGGATGCGGCGCAGGCGGTCAACGGCGGTTTTGTCGTCGAGATGGCAGACCAGCGCGTAGCACGAGTCTGTGGGCAACGCGACAATACCGCCGTCATGGATGATCTGCGCGGCTTGCTTGATTAGCCGCAGTTGCGGGTTTTCCGGATGGATCTGAAAAAATTGGCTCATAAAAAATAACGGCGGCCAGTGTGACCGCCGCCGTATGCAATAGGATAACGGTTAATGCGTACCCCGCAGTGCGGCGATACGAGCTTCGATTGGCGGATGACTGGAAAACAGGGCCGCGAAACCTGACCCGCCGCCGGTAATGCCAAACGAGCGGAAGTTCTGAGGCAGGCTTTCCTCCGACTGCAAACCACCCAGTCGTGCCAGCGCCCTGACCATTGGTTGCGGTGAGCCCAGCAACTTTGCCGAACCTGCGTCTGCACGAAATTCGCGATAGCGGGAGAACCAGGCAACAATGATCGATGCCAGTACGCCGAATACAATTTCGCACACGAAAACGGTGACCATGTAACCGATTCCCGGACCACGGTCGTCGTTGTTACGAAAGACTGCCTTGTCGATCGCATAGCCGACGACTCGGGCCAGGAAAATCACGAAGGTGTTGACGACGCCCTGGATGAGCGTCAGCGTCACCATGTCGCCGTTTGCGACGTGAGCTATCTCATGTCCGAGTACGGCTTCCACTTCGTCCTTGGTCATGCTTTCCAGCAGCCCGGTCGACACTGCCACCAGTGCCGAATTCTTGAAGGCGCCAGTTGCAAAAGCATTAGGTTCGCCGTCATACACCGCGACTTCCGGCATAGCAATGCCGGCCCGGTCGGCAAGGCGCTTGACGGTATCAACCAGCCACAATTCCGTCGACGATGACGGTGCGTCAATCACGCGGGCACCGGTCGACCACTTTGCCATTTGCTTGCTGATGAGCAGCGAAAAGATGGCCCCGGTAAAGCCTACGACCAACGAATAAATCATCAGGCTGCCCATGTTCAGCCCGTTCGCACTGAGGTAACGATTGACGCCGAGCAGTGACAGCACCGCCGACATGACCAGCATGACGGCGAGATTGGTTGCAATAAAGAGGAATATTCTTTTCATTCAAGCCTCCAGGGGATAAGCGCAGTGTAGATTGGTCCGCTTACGTAAAAATCAAGAGGCGTCATGATGCCACACCGCACGGTCTGGCGGTACGGTGATACGAAGCTAAAGGTTCTACAGGCGCCAGTCGTGCCAGACCGGGGTGACTGAAGGAGGCAAGTTGGGCAAGGCTCCCAGATCGACGTTCGACTCTTCCGGCGCATGGAAATCCGACCCACGCGATGCCAGCAAACCGTATTTCCTGGCGACTGTAGCGAACTGGCCATATTCGTCAGGTGTATGGCTTCCTGTCACGACTTCCACGCCGACACCGCCGTAGCGCTTGAACTCGTTCAGCAAGGCATCCAGCGCAACGTCATACAGATCGTAACGACCAGGGTGCGCAACGACCGCGATACCGCCGGCGCCTCGGATCCAACTGACAGCATCCTTGAGCGTGGCCCAGCGATGCGGGACATAACCGGGTTTGCCCTCGATCAGGTACTTGCTAAATACCTCCTGGACATCCTTGCAGATCCCAAGTTCGATAATGTAGCGGGCAAAGTGCGTGCGCGAAATAAGATCGGGATTGCCGACATGTTTGAGGGCACCTTCGAACGCATCCGGAATGCCGGCCTCGGCAAGCTGCGCCGCCATTTCGTGCGCCCTGCGTTCGCGGCCGCATCGAGTGCTGATCAGGCCCCGCCTGAGGTCTTCATTTTTGTCGTCGAATTGCAAACCGACGATATGGATGGTCTGCGAGGCCCAGGTGACGGAAATTTCCACGCCCGTCACGTAACGCATGCCGAGCCCAAGTGCGGCCTCGCGCGCCTCGGGGATGCCGTCGATCTCGTCATGATCGGTCAGCGCCCAGACGTCCACGCCGTTGGCCTTTGCGCGCGCCGCAACCTCCGCAGGCGGCAGCGCGCCATCGGATACGTTGGAATGGCAATGCAGGTCGACGTTCAGCATGGATACTTTTGGAAAGTGAATAAGACTTTATTGTACGCCGAAGTCGGCGACAGATACCGTCAGACACCTCTGTCCGCACTGCTTCTACACAAGAATTGCTACACAAAACCCTCGATCATGCCGGCCAGGATTTCCGGCTGATCATGATGTAGCATGTGACCGGCCTTGCTGATCATTTCCGTCCTGACATCGGGGATGAACTTGATGCGACGGTCAATTTCGACGCGCGCAGTTTCTTTGGGGCCCATCCAGCGCCATGCCTCGGTATCTTCCGCCTCGACCCAGAGCACGGGGGCGGTAATCGCCTTCCAGCAGGCTAGTGCCTCATCTTCGCGGTAGAGAATGGGGCTGATCAATTTGTGAGCAGGATCTCCGAGAATTTCCCATTCCCCTTGCGCATTCTTCGCTGACCAGTGGCCGGACAAGAAGCTCGCCCGTTCATCGGTAAGACGTGGATTGGTTTTTTGCAAGCGCGTGGCGACATCGGCCTGTGTTGCATAAGTCCGCATGGTGGGCGGCTCGCGCAGCTCGTCCAGCCATTTGGCGTAGCGCCCAGGCGCCTGCTCTGCCTTGGCTCCCCGCAAACCGAATCCTTCCAGATTGATCAGCTTGCGAACCCGCTGCGGGCGCACGCCTGCATAGAGTGTGACGACGTTGCCGCCCATGCTGTGCCCCAGCAGATTGACTGGCTCATTCGGCGAATAATGATCGAGGATCGCATCGAGATCGCCCATGTAGTCGGGGAACCAGTAACAATCTGCATCGGGCGCCTCGGTAAGGCCAAATCCCCGCCAGTCCGGAGCGATAACATGCCAGTCTTTTTTCAAGCAGTCGACCACGAACTGGAAAGACGCGGAAACGTCCATCCAGCCATGTACCATGAAGAGCTTTGGATTGCCTTCATTACCCCAATGACGAATATGATATTGCAGGCCGCGGACGGGAATGAATTCAGATCGAGAGGGTTTCATTAACTGGCGCAAGCTCGGGAAAAGGAAAAATCGGGATAAATCGGCATAATAGACACCATGCCAGATTTACAAAATAATAGAACGATCGTTCGATAATTATACCGGAGAGGATATGTCTTTTGCACCACGTCCAACGCAGCAAGATCGCTACGCAACGCTTTACAACGAATTTCGCTGGCATATTCCCGATCAATTCAATATCGCCGAGGTATGCTGTTCTCGCTGGGCAAGCGATCCTTCCCGTATTGCGATCTATTATGAGGATGACGATGGCAACACTGCTACGCTCAGCTATGCCGCCATGGACGCACAGGCCAATCGCCTTGCAGCGGCACTGCAGCGCCTCGGCATCGGCAAGGGCGACCGGGTAGCCATTGTCCTGCCGCAGCGCCCTGAAACTGCGGTGGTCCACATTGCCTGTTACTGTCTTGGGGCGATTGCCATGCCCCTATCCATTCTGTTCGGACCTGAAGCCCTCGAATACCGTCTGCAAAACAGCGAGGCAACCGTTGCCATCGTCGACCAGGCCGCACTGCAAAATCTGCAGGACTCGCGCGCCACCTGTCCGTCCCTCAAGCATGTGATCGGTATCGATTGCAAGGACGAGACCGTGCTGGACTGGAAAGCGCAGATCGCGGCATCGTCCGACACTTTTAAGCCCGTCAGCACGTTGCCGACCGACCCGGCAGTGTTGATTTACACCAGCGGAACGACCGGCGCCCCGAAAGGTGCACTGATTCCACATTCGGCCATCATTGGTAACCTGACCGGTTTTGTCGCCTCCCAAAACTGGTTTCCCCAGGACGGTGATGTATTCTGGTCACCCGCCGACTGGGCGTGGACAGGCGGATTGATGGACGCGTTACTGCCAACGCTGTATTTCGGCAGGCCGATTCTCGGTTATCGCGGACGGTTTTCTGCGGAAACTGCGTTTTACCTGATGGAAAAGTATGGCGTGACAAATACCTTCCTTTTCCCCACGGCGCTCAAAATGATGATGAAGGCCGTACCGGCACCGCGTGACCGCTACAAGCTAAAACTGCGTGCGATCATGAGCGCTGGCGAAGCTGTTGGCGACGCAGTGTTCAACTGGTGCGAAACCGCCTTGGGAGTCCCACCTAATGAGATGTTCGGCCAGACGGAAATGAATTACATCGTCGGCAACAGCATCCATCAGTGGCCCGCAAAGCCTGGCAGCATGGGTCGCCCCTACCCGGGCCACCGTGTTGCCGTCATCGATGATGCCGGCAATATCGTCAAGGCCGGAGAAATCGGCGAAGTGGCGCTCAACAAGACCGATATCCATGGCATGCCAGATCCGATCTTCTTTATCGGCTACTGGAAAAATCCCGATGCGACACGCAACAAATATACCGGCGACTGGTGTCGTACCGGAGACCTTGCCTTGGTCGATGAAGACGGTTATCTCTGGTATCAGGGGCGCGCGGACGATATGTTCAAGGCAGCAGGCTATCGCATCGGTCCATCCGAGATCGAAAACTGCCTGGTCAAGCATCCTGCTGTTGCCAATGTCGCTGTCGTTCCCAAGCCAGATGCGGAACGAGGGAATATCGTCAAGGCTTTTGTAGTACTTACCCCCGAGGTGGCACGCGGCAAGGAGCAGGATGACAAGCTGATTGCGGAGTTGCAAGCGCATGTGCGCGGCAAGCTCGCTCCGTACGAATATCCGAAGGAGATTGAGTTTATCGATGCCTTGCCAATGACAACCACCGGCAAGGTGCAGCGCCGAGTTTTGCGTGTGATGGAACAGGAACGCGCAGCAAAAGAGGCATGAATCGTTTGACTAACCAATTCATTTGACGAGCCAGTTTAGTCATGGTGTAACCGCGACCTTAACCAACAGCGTCGCGGAACGATGAACGTACACTGGCAGTTTCACACGCGGTTCCGGGAGCAGCACTTCTCACGGTTGCATCAGCGCTTGTGCCACTGATGCAACCAAGCTGGGTACGCCCGTCGTTAAGCAGCCAGCCAAGGACGCTCCAGGCAATTACGCCATGCTCCCTGCCGACCACCACCTACCTTGATTGCAGCCGTCCTTACGCTGCGAACGCGGAATCGACAGCGATGGCGAAACGAAAAACTTATTCTTTTTTCTGGGCGTCCTGCGCCTTGTCTTCGAGCTTTTGGCCTGCAGACTGCATGGTCTGACCGAGCTTCTCACCGACTTTGTTAAGTTCTTCGCCGGCCCGTGTTGCCGCCTGATCGAGTTGTGCGCCAGCCTTCTCGGCAGGGCCCTTTTCACCGGAGGCGACATCCTGCTTCTCACAGGCACTCAGACTGGCGGCGAAGATACCAATGACCATTAAGGAAAGTGCGGATCTGGAGTGTTTGAACATGGCTTGCCCCAATATGCTTGAACGAGTATGGCGATAACATCGCAACGACCATCGGTCTGGTTCGCGAGTTGCCCGAGGCAACTCTGCATTGCCGAAATGCCTGACTAATGCTGCTTCACAAAGAATGACCCGCTCGCCGGACTTAAGTTTCATCCCGTGTTTGCTCTTGCGCAATCACTTTACGACGCCTTAAAAACTGTTCAGTCCGGCTCACATCAGGGCAGCAACGCGGCGAGTTCGGCGTCACTGAACCCGGCGGCCCTGCGCGCTTCCATATTAAACGGGCCGCGCACAGGCGGCGCTTTATAGCGCGTGGCAAGTTCGGCGTACGTGACAATCGGGTCCAGCGAACGCTGTTTGCAGAGCCAGCCATACCAGCGATTGCCGATGGCCACATGTCCGATTTCATCACGAAGAATAATATCGAGGATCTCCGCAGCGGCCAGATCGCCGGCCTGTGCAAGCTTGGCCCTGACCGGCAGGGAAGCATCAAGACCTCGTGCTTCCAACGTCCGAGGTACAAGGGCAATGCGAGCGAGAATATCGTCGCTTGTTTTCTCCGCCATATCCCAAAGGCTATTGTGTGCAGGAAAATCGCCATACGAAAAGCCGAGCTGCTGCAAATGTGCGGAAAGCAGAGAAAAATGCATAGCCTCTTCAGCCGCTACCCTCAACCAGTCCACATAATAGTCCCGGGGCATTCCTGGAAACCGCCAGAGCGCGTCGAGTGCAAGGTTGATGGCATTAAACTCGATATGGGCAAGTGCATGCACCAATGCCGCCCTTCCCTTCGATGTCCGCATGGAACGGTGTTTCACCGCCAGCGGGGGAACAAGTTCGGGACGAAGTGGTCGCCCTGGGATCCTGCAGTCGGGAACAAGGTTAATTTGCTCATCGAGCCCGATTTCACCAGCTGCCCAATGCAAGGAAAGCGCTTTGACGCCATTCGCCTTGGCCGGCGGTTCCTGGATCTGCAGCCAGTAAAGCGCGGCACGACGAAGATCCTTGCAGGCAACAGTGGGGGCGGGTGAAGATGGATTCATGCGAGCGGCGGTAAAATGATGGTTTGGAACGACACTCTTCATTCTACGGAAATCCATGGCCATCTACCAATTGGGCGAACATTCGCCGGATATCGATCCCTCTGCTTATATTGCCGATACGGCGAACGTAATCGGCAAGGCCAAGATCGAAGCCAACGCGAGCATCTGGTTTGACGTCACCATTCGTGGCGACAACGAATTGATCACTATCAGTGAGAACAGCAACGTGCAGGAAGGCTGCATTCTGCACACTGATCCGGGCTTTCCATTGACTGTCGGAAAGAACGTTACCGTGGGACATCAGGCTATGCTGCATGGCTGCACGATTGATGAAGGGTCTCTGATCGGCATTCAGTCCGTCATTCTGAACGGCGCGAAAATCGGCAAAAATTGTCTGGTCGGCGCGGGTGCGCTGGTCACGGAAGGAAAAGAATTTCCGGACAATTCGCTGATCATCGGCTCTCCTGCAAAGGCCGTGCGAACACTGAGCGAAGAAGATATCGCACGCATGCATCGCAACACCGCCAACTACGTCAAGCGTGGGCAAATGTTTAAGCAAGAACTCAAACGAATCGGGTAAAGATGGAAACGACGGATACGCTGCAACGATTTATTTTCGAGAACGCCGCTGTGCGCGGAGAGTTCGTCGAAATCTCCGATACCTGGCGCCAGGTTCAGGCGCGCAAGGCCTATCCTGCCGCAGTGAGGACATTACTCGGTGAAATGACGGCCGCTGCAGCCCTGCTATCGGCGAACCTGAAATTCAATGGCATGCTTGTCATGCAGATGCATGGTGACGGACCGGTGCGCCTGTTGGTGGTGGAATGTGACTCTGACCTGCAATTGCGCGCCACAGCCAAGCTCGCTGACGATGCAGTCATTGATGACGAAGCCGGCCTGACCGAACTGGTCAACGCCAACGGTCATGGGCGCTTTGTGATCACACTGGATCCGAAAGATAAATTACCCGGACAACAGCCGTATCAGGGTATTGTGCCGCTGGATGGCGACACAGTGGCGGTCGTCATCGAAAACTACATGCTGCGTTCCGAGCAACTGGACACCAAGCTGTGGCTGGCTGCAGATGCGTCGGTTTCCCGCGGACTGCTCCTGCAGAAGTTACCGCATGAAGGCGGATCCGGAGCACAAGGTAACGACGATGCGCAGGCATGGAATCACACTGTCATGCTGGCCTCCACATTACGCAAGCAAGAAATGCTGACGACCGATATCAGCACCCTGATGCACCGTTTGTTCTGGGAAGAGACAATACGGGTGTTCGAACCGAGGCATCCTGGCTTTCATTGCAGCTGCACTCGAGAAAAAGTCGGCAACATGCTCAAAATGCTGGGCAAGGAGGAAGTCGATTCCGCCCTGGATGAGCTTGGCAAACTCGCTATTGATTGCGACTTTTGCGGACAGCACTACGACTTTGACAAGGTGGATTGCGCGCAGCTGTTTGCGACCGAGCATACAAGCGATGCGATTCAGCCTGCCGGTAATGTGCGGCACTAGAGCTTGTTTGATCAGCGCATCGACACAGGGTGCGCGATTAGCAGGAGCAATCAGCTTTAAGCACCTTGCGCACGCTGCTACAGCCTCCGTTCGCTCTCCTCAGCCATTTCATCTGGCCCTGCAGAATTGCAGAGGGGTGTTTTGCAGCCGCGATTTGAATGTCCATGAGCCCATGATGATCCGGTTCGCAAACTATATCGGATCACACGGCATTCAATGACGTAGGACTGATACCAATCCCCACCGAGCTCATGTTGCGTTATGGTTTGGGATTGGAATTAATTTCCCTTTTCGGCTTGAAGCGTTGTGGGTGCTGCGGGTGCTGCGGGTGCTGCGAGCGGAGCGCCGTTCGGATCGAGGATCTGAATGAAAATTTCGCCGTCCTTGATCATGCCAAGCTCATAACGGGCACGCTCTTCCACCGCTCCTGTACCTTCGCGCAAATCTTGTACTTCGGAGCCAAGTTTGGCATTACGCGCCTTGAGTTCATCATTCTTTTTCTGCGCTGCCGCCACTTGCTTGTCCAGATCCCATACACGCAGCCACCCTCCCTTGCCCATCCATAATGGGAACTGGATCAGGACCAGAAGTACAGCGAGGCTAATAGTGATGAGGCGCATGCCGTCATTGTAGTGGGGTAACAATAAAAAATGGGAGCCGCAGCTCCCATTTTTTGCTTCTGAGCGACATTCCTGTGTCGTCCGTACACCGTCACCAGGGCAGGTGTCGCGCTTTTGAAACGCTGTTGGGCATCCATACGGATCTCGGCCTACAACGCAACATAAGGCGTCTTTTTACCTGACTGCTTCCTTGAACTCGTCGTCAATAGCAATGCTGTTCACAACGAGTGCGCCGTATCAGTCAGAAGGACTCGTCAGATCTAAACCTCACGACGGGTCTGCATGAAGATTAAACAGTCTTAGCGCAAGTTATAAAACGCGCCACGCCCCGGATAGCTGGCGATGTCGCCGAGGTCTTCCTCGATACGCAGCAACTGGTTGTATTTGGCCATGCGGTCCGAACGCGACATCGAGCCGGTCTTGATCTGCAACGCATTGGTCCCCACCGCGATATCGGCAATCGTCGCATCCTCGGTTTCGCCCGAACGGTGCGAAATCACCGCGGTGTAACCGGCGCGCTTGGCCATCTCGATCGCCGCAAAGGTCTCGGTCAGCGTGCCGATCTGGTTGATCTTGATCAGGATCGAGTTGGCAATGTTCTTCTGGATGCCTTCGCGCAGGATCTTGGTATTGGTCACGAACAGGTCGTCGCCCACCAGCTGCACCTTCTTGCCCAGTGCATTGGTCAGCGTGGCCCAGCCGTCCCAGTCGTTTTCCGCCATGCCGTCCTCGATCGAGATGATCGGGTACTT
>NZ_JBHTDH010000037.1:0-32496 GCF_042666555.1 Herbaspirillum sp. GCM10030257 | reverse complement strand
TGAATTAATGATTGCCCTGCCCTGATTACCTATTCCGCGGCGCGGCTGCGTTAATGGCAAACCTGGTGATTTAAAGAAGACATTTGAACATAGCCGGAAGGGAGACATCTGAAAATGGCTTGAACAAAATTTAGGGGCCTTCTTATGTCTAATGTCGCGATCCAGAGCCCACTCCGCGGAATTCGAATACGCTTTATGTTAAATCATTTATGGAAAATGGCCTACAAGCGAAGCAGATACTAACTAAAGTGTTAAAGTCAGCGGACAACAAAGTACTTCATGAATGGACAACAAAGTCCGAATAGACTCCTGCCGACATAGTTTTCAGGATATTCGGACTTTGTTGCCCACTTCATTTCGAATGACAGAAAACTTAGACTTTGTTGCCCATTCGGGCTGTACGACCCTTCTGTCACGCTAACCGGCCATTCGCAATAAATTGACTTCGACAGTAGACGACCGAGGCTGTGTGCAAACAGAATGAATTCTGGTTTTACTAAACGGTCGCAGTTGGCGTTATCTGTCGGTGGGATTACAAGGCCATCCGGCCTACTGCCTTATCGCTTCGACTAATCCCAATGTTCCCAGAATTCTCATCATCCGTTTCATGTTGTACGCTAATACATGCAAACTCATCTCCGTTTTCACTTTAGGGAGAGTTTTCATTACGAAGTGCGTCGCACCCATCCATGCCTTAAGTGTGCCAAATGGATGCTCGACGGTGCTACGTCTTAACATCGCCAGCTCTGGTCGTTCGTCTAAACGGCGCTGCATTCGTTCAAACACATCTTCATGCTCCCAGCGACTGATTCGCCGGTTTTTACCAGTAGTGCATTTCGGTTTCAATGTGCAAGTCGGACATGCGGACGACCAGTATTTATCAATTACTTCTCCGTGCTCGACGACCCGGAAGCGCCAAGGTGCTTTTTCGCCTGCCGGACATAGAAACTCATTGCTTTGCGCAAGATAGATAAAATCGCGCTTGTCGAACAGTCCTAACGCACGATTGCTCGATGTGATGGCTTTAGGCACTAGAGGAATGATACCTTGCTGTTCGCAGGCGTGGATTTCAACACCAGTGAAGTAACCGCGGTCTGCAATGGCTGTCAGGTCTGTCTTGCCCGTAACCTCCTTCACATGGCTTGCCATGTTTGCAAGCTGATGGCGGTCATGACCAACGTTGGTCACTTCATGCGCCACAATCAAATGGTGTGTTGTATCGACGGCAGTTTGCACGTTGTAGCCCACCATACCGATACCACGGCCACTTGTGGCCATCGAGCGGGCATCCGGATCGGTTTCGGAGATTTGCTGGTCGGGCAGAATCTGCAGTTGCTCAGCCACTTTATTGAAGTCCTCGATCTGGCGTTTGAACGAGGCAATCTTCTGCTTGATGTGTTCAACGCGTGATCTGGTCGTCAGCTCTGGCTGGCGGTCGGCTCGCTCCAGTTCTTCCATGTACCAGGCGATGCTCTCTTCAACTTGCTCGATACGTGCTGCAACCTTACGCTGTGTGTAATTCTTGTCTCGGTTGTTTACGGCTTTGAACTTGCTGCCATCAATGGCCACTTCCCCACTCTCGAACATGTCGAGCTTGTGACATAACAGAACGAACTGCCTGCACACGTTGCGGATAGCTACGCCATTGTCTTTACGGAAGTCTGCAATGGTCTTAAAGTCCGGTGTCAGTCGGTTGATCAGCCACATCAACTCAATATTGCGCTGTGCCTCCCGCTCCAGGCGCCGGCTCGACTGAATTCGGTTAAGGTAGCCATAGATGTACAACTTGAGCAGCACAGATGGATGATATGCCGGGCGGCCCGTATTGGCCGGCACAGTGCCATCAAATCCAAGTGCTTTAAGATTGAGCGACTCGACAAATACATCGATGACCCGCACAGCATTGTCTTCGTCGATATATTCGTCAAGCTGAGCTGGAAACAGAATGCTCTGCGTACGATCGACTCCTTAAATGAAGCGTTTCATCAACGTCTCCCTCAATAAGGTGTTATTTATTTGACACCTTACTTGGGGATTCGTTTACTTCATGGAGCTCTTTTCACACAACCTAGACCCTAAGCGGCCTGTGCCTTAAAAGCGCGGCTGATGTGCGACTGCGACAGGTTCAGCAGCGCCGCCAGGGTCACCAGCTCGATCCGGTCCGGGAAATGGCACTCCATATAGTCTGTCACGCGGCGCAGCTGCCAAGGTGCGAGTTTGCCGCAGCGTTCGGGAATCCCTTGCGGCGCCGCGAACACCTGCGACGCGATGGCGGCCACTAGGCCGTCGCCGTACAACTGCATCGACGGATCGGGGTTGCCGACCGCTTACCTGCACCGGAGTGTCCTGGCCGGTGAGCGCGCTGCTGCCGCGCCAGACCTGGACGGTGCGGCCTTGCGGATCGCCGAGTTCCAGCTTCCAGTAGACCGTGCCCGTCTGCTCAAGGCCGGGGTAGCTGAAGTTCAAGCCGAAAGTCCGGCGCGCATCCGCCGGCGCCTGGAAGGGCGCATGCAGGGTCACTTCGAATTCCGTGTGCTCAGCCGGGGCCGCGAAGGCGCCGCCGCAGCACAGGGCCAGCAGCAGCGCGAGAAGGGAGAGATGGCGGTTGGTGGCTTTCATGATGTAATTTTGACAAATGCATCACCAAGCACCTCGTTCCATCCCGCGTCTCAAGTTGCAAACTTAGTCACACATTTGCGTTCGGTCAAGCATGGCGTCAAGGTCCCACCGAACGGGCATGCTGGACGACGGGTTCCCCGGCGAAATGCGCCTGCAGACCCTCCATGAACGCCCGGTGGTCTTCCCCGGGCTCGAACCCTTCGGTATGGTCTTCCAGCGTCCGCCATTGCACGATGAGCGTGAACTGCGAGGGCGTCTCGACGCCCTGCAACAGCCGGTGCCCCTCATAGACCTTGGCCCGCGCAAGCAGATGCACGACCTCGGAAAAGGCGTGCTGGAAAGCCTCGATCCGATCGGCGCGTACCGGCAAGGATGCGATTTCGTGGATCATGGCGCTCACCCCTGCGCCGGCGGAACGACCGCGATCGCGATCTTGCCACGCAGGCCGTTATCGCGGCTCTCCAGCCGCGCATGGGCCTGGGGAATCTCTTCCAATGTGTAGGTCGCGCCGACATGGGGCCGGAGCTGGCCGCGCTCGACCAGGGCGCTCAGTTCGTCGAGCTTGCCGCGGTTCTGGCGGGTGAACACGAAGTGATAGCTTGCGTTCTTGCCCCAGGCGTGGATCAGGTTCTGGGGTTGCGCGATATCGACGATCGAGACCAGCCGGCCGAGTTGCGCAAGGACCTCCGCACCACGGGAAAGAGTGTCGCCACCGATCGTATCGAACACGACGTCGACGCCGCGGCCAGCGGTTTCACGCAGCACGGCTTCGACCACGTCTTCCTTCTCGTAGTCGATGACGACATCGGCGCCCATGGCGCGTGCGAACTCGGCGTTCTCCCGGCGTGCGGTGGTGATCACCCGCGCTCCGATGGCCTTCGCCACCTGGATCGCCACGTGCCCGACCCCGCCCGCGCCGCCGTGCACCAGGAGGGTTTCGCCCACGCGCAGCGCCGCGCGGCCGACCAGCGCTTCCCAGGCCGTTCCACCGACCAGGCTGAGGCTTGCGGCTTCGAGATGGCTCAGCGCGGCGGGTTTCTTTCCGACGATGGTCTCGGAAGCCACGTGGTACTCGGCATAGCTGCCGGGGCCATCGAAGATCTGGGGGGTGTACCAGACTTCATCGCCGGGGGCGAAGGCGGTTACGCCCGGGCCGACCGCTTCGACCACCCCGGAGACGTCGTGCCCGGTGATGGACGGCAGCGGCACCAGGTCCGGGTAATCCCCGCGCCTGACCTGGTAGTCCAGTGGGTTGATAGAGGTCGCGTGCACGCGGACGAGCACCTGGCCGGCGCCGGGGACGGGTTTGGGCAGCTCGCGCAGTTCGAACGCATCGGGACCACCAAAGCTCTTCAGGGTGACTGCTTTCATGACATTCTCCATTTCGTTAAAAAGGGATATCGAGATTTTTCGATACAAAGGAACAAAAAATTTACAGGCCTTTGCCAATGAGTTCCGCAAGGGCACGAATGGCTTCTTCGTTGCGCTTGTAATACGTCCACTGACCGATACGCTGGACGTTGACCAGGCCTGCCCGCTGCAAGGTTGCCAGGTAGTCGGAGACGGTCGACTGCGACAGTCCGACACCCTCCTGGATGCTGCTGACGCACACGCCCACCGTGTGCACGTCCCCTTCGTCCTGCGGAGGGAACATGTTGACCGGGTCCTTCAGGCGTTTAAGGATGTCCAGCCGCGTACGGTTCGACAGTGCCTTGAATATTTCGAGCAAGTCCATGGGGACATTATATCGGCATTTCCCGATAAGTCAATCCCCCCCCTGCCTCCTCACGCGCGCCGCGTTGTGCCGGCCAGCCATCTCCGTGCTGAACTAGCCGCGGAACACCGGGACGCTGCCGTCGGCCCGACGGCGGTTTCCAGCCTCGACGAGGAGCTTGCGCAGGCGTTCGATGTTGGCCTCGCCCCGGTCCAGCGATTCCGCCGACGTGTGCACCGAATAATTTCCCAGATACAGATCGTGCGGGTGGGGGACCGCCGCACCGATCACGAAAACGGTCTCTTCGTCCACGCTCGCTTCCAGCGTGATCGGCAGTCCCGATTGGTCGAACACCAGCATGTCCCCTGCCGCCGCCGGCGTCGCGCCGACCAGCCGTCCGCTGCCGACGGCGAGCCAGGACAGCGGATGCCCCGGCGGCGGCGTGAAGGTCCAGCTCGTCCCCGCCGCCAGTTTCACCAGCAGGTAGGTGATTCCGCCGGGCGAACGGGCGGGGCTGCGAAAACCCCCATAGCTGCCCAGGATGACGGTTGCCGGTCCGGTAGTCGGCACCTGCAGGGCTTCGACGTACTGGCTATCGACGTCCGCGTGCTCGAGTTCGGGCGGCAGCGCGATCCAGAGCTGGAAGCCCTTGGCTTTTGGTGCGCGTCCGGCCGAAAGTTCCTTGCCATGCCAGACCCCGCCACCCGCGCGCATCCATTCGAAGCCGCCGAAGTCGAGGTGCCCGGTGCCATCAAGCGGATCGTCGAAGCGCAGGTCGCCATCGAAAATGACGGTGATCGTCGCCAGGCCCGAATGCGGATGAATGTTCATCCCGCCGCGCGGGTCGTGCAAGTCGAGGTCGAACAGGTCCAGGAACACGAAGGGCTTGAGCACCTGGCCCAGATCCGATGGACTCATCAGGCGGGTGATCGGGCCGTGGGTGAAGCCGCGGGTCCGGTGGGTCACGCGGCGGGGCAGTTCAACGATCGTGTTCATGTGGTCTCCAATCAGGATGCATGCCGGTCCGGCTCAGGCGCGGACCTGCGACGCCGCGGGCGGCCCCGCGTCGGGCAAGGGGATGAATTCCTCGTTGTCGGCGTCCGGCAGCTTGATCCTGCCGGCCTTCCAGTCAGCCGCCGCCTGCGCCAGCCGCTCCTGCGACGAGGACACGAAATTCCAGTACATGAAGCGTGCGCCGACCGGTTCGCCGCCCAGCAGCATCACGGTCGCATGGTCGAGCGCGCGCACGCGCGAGGCGGCCGCTCCCAGCACCAGCATCCGGCCGCTTTCGAAGCGCTGGCCGTCCATCTCCACCGCGCCGTTCGCGACATACACCGCGCGCTCGGAATAACCGGCCGGGATCTCGGCGACCGCGCCCGGCGCCATGTCCAGGTGCGCATAGAACAGCGGCGAATGGGTCCTGGCCGCGGCGCTGAGGCCATAGGCGCTGCCGGCGATCAGCTGACCGGTGACGCCGCCATCGTTCCAGCGCGGCAGGTCGGCACCCGAATGGTGGGAAAAGGACGGCGCAGTCTCCTCCTGCCCATCCGGCAGCGCGACCCAGGCCTGGATGCCGTGGATGTGGTCGCCGTGCGCCCGTGCGTGCTCGAAGCGTTCGCTGTGGGTGATCCCGCTGCCCGCCGTCATCCAGTTGACCTCGTGCGGGCGCACGGCCATTTCGTAGCCGAGGCTGTCGCGGTGCATGATCTCGCCGGAGAACAGGTAGGTCACGGTCGACAGCCCGATGTGCGGATGCGCGCGCACGTCAACGCTGCGGTCGATGCCGGATGCCAGGTCCAGCGGTCCGATATGGTCGAAGAAGATGAAGGGACCGACCATGCGCCGCTTGGCGAAGGGCAGCACCCTGCCGACCTCGAAGCTGCCGCCCAGGCTGCGGCGGCGCTGCTCGATGACCAGGTCGATCATGCAGGCTCTCCCTGCGCCGGTGCACCGGCCCGGACAGGTGCCAGGCGCGCGATCGCGCGGGCGCCCTGCTCGCGGGCCGAGGCCAGCGCCGCTTCGCGCGCTTCGGGACCGAAACCGATCTTCTCAGCATGGATGAAGCTGACGTCAGTGATGCCCATGAAACCCAGCAGCTGCCTGATATAAGGCTCTTGAAAATCAATGGTCTGCGCCGGGCCTTCCGAGTATAGTCCCCCGCGCGCCTCGACCACGATCGCGTGCTTGCCCTTTAACTGCCCTTCCGGACCGTCTGCCCCGTAAGAGAAGGTGACGCGCGGACGCAGCACATGATCGAACCAGGTGCGCAAGGTCGAGGGAATGCTGAAGTTGTACATGGGTGCGCCGATCACGACCAGGTCGGCGGCCTGCAGCTCGGCGATCAGGCGGTCGGACAGCGTGCGGGTCGCATGTTCGGCCTCGCTCTGGGCCACGCCGCGCACCCCCGCCAGGGTGGCAGGGGTCAGGTGCGGAACCGGGTCCTCGCCAACGTCGCGATAGGTGAGCCTGGCCTGGGGATGGAGGTCGACCAGGCGCTGGACGATGTCGGCGACCAGCAGGCGCGACACTGAGGCATCCCCTGAGGCGCTGCTGTTGATGACTAAGATGTGGTTCAAGGGTGATCCCGTTTTCAAAAAGGCAACGGGAAAAATATATCCTTCGACGCGGCCTTGCGCTAGGCGCGGCCCGGGACCAGCTGTGTCACGCTTTCAGGAACGCCAGGGACTGGGCGAGCGCGCGACCAGGGGAATGGTCTCGAAATACTCGATCAGCAGGTCGCTCAAGACGCGGATCTTCCTTGCCGGGTGCTGGCCTGGTGGGCGCACCACGTAGGCGCCCGCCGGGGGCGTCGGATAGCGCGGCATGACGGGCACCAGGGCGCCGCTGCTCACGTGCTCGTGGATCAGCAGGTTCGGGAGCCAAGCGATGCCGAGGCCCGCGACCGCGGCGGCCACCAGGGCCACGCCGTTGTCGGCCTTAAAGCGCCCTTGCGGGCGCACCGTGACCACCGTGTCGCCGTCCATGAACTGCCAGGTTTCGGTCCCCTGCATCAACGCCTCGTGGGCGAGCAGTTCGCACGGTTTCTCGGGCGCCCCGTGCGCCGCGATGTAGGCCGGGCTGGCCACGGCGGCCCCGTAGATCGGTCCGATGCGCCGCGCAATCAGGTTGGAATCCTGTAGGTAGCCGACCCGGATCGCGCAGTCGTAGCCTTCCGTGATGAGATCCACGAAATGGTCGGTATAGCAGGTATGTACCTGCAGCAGGGGATGGCGGCGCGCCAGTTCCGCTAGCACGGGCGCGAAGTGGGTCGGGCCGAAGGTCAGTGGCGCGGCAATCCGCAGGCGGCCGCGCAGCTCGCCCGCCGGCAGGATGGTCTCCTTCGCCATGCTGATCTCGGCGCAGGCCCGCGCCGCGTAATCGCGGAAGACAGCACCCGCTTCAGTAAGCGCCGCGCCGCGTGTGGTACGCGACAGCAGCTGGGTGCCAAGGCTCGCCTCGAGCCGGGCCAGGCGCCGGCTCACGATCGACTTGGCTACACCGAGCCTGAGCGCAGCGGCCGAGATGCCGCCGGCGTCGGCGACTTCCACGAATGTCTGTAATTCTTCGATGTCCATCCACGACTCCTCATCCGCGACATCGACGGTCGCGACCCAAGCATAGCAGGCGCCATCGTCCTACCCGGGGCTTGCGCGCAATTTATATTTACAAAGCAACACAGGATAAGGTCAGGGTAGCCGGGCAAGCTAGCGTGGAAAAAGGGCAGCTGTGTTGCTCGAAGTGGAACGCGGGCAGCGCCGGATCGTCAGCGCGCGCCGTGGAAGGCGGGCGGGGCGGGATGGCGTTTAGGTGAACGGAGCCTGGGAACGGCAAGCTTGGAACCCGAGCCTTGGGTCTTGACGCGGCACGCGCGCGGCCTGGCCTGGGCATCTCGGTGCCCGTGGCGTGGGACGAACTGAACGATCTGACTTCGGGTGCGCACTGGACCGTGGCCAGCGCCGCTACGCGCTTCCCGATTGGGAATACGCCCTTGGCAGAGTATGAATCGAGCGCAGCCCAGATTAACGAAGCGATTGAAGTACTGGGCCTTCGGCGGCCAGCACCCGGCCGGTGCCGAAAAACTCGCTGATCACGACGTCGACGCCATTCCAGTTGCGGCAAACGCTCTTCACATCGAGCAAATGGTATGAACGCCGCCTTCTTGAGTGGGCGCAAGGAAATATGGGGACTCCTGTGCCGACGGCATCAATGTGCCAAAGTGGAAGAGCTGACCAACCACTGAAATGGCGAGGAGTCCGAAATGAATATTACGACCATTGGTATCGATTTGGCAAAGAATGTATTCGCTGTCCATGGCGTCGACGAACGTGAGAAACCTGTATTGCGCAGGACGCTACGGGGCGAACAGATGAGATTTTTATGACGACTAATACAGCTTATTTCTAGAGGCTATATGGCCGCAACGCACATATGCTGCCCTGCAGTAACTAATCTATACATGGCAGTCATGTGCTTGGCTTGACTTAAGTTCGAACTGTCTTTTAATAGTTGTTTAAGTGACTTGCACCTCTCGACTTAGTACACCAAATGGCCATCTGTCGACGCGAGACTACTTCAGATTCTCGTGCTCTCGATCCGAGACGTGTATCGAAAGGCCGGTTTGCCCAGGGAGAATGCCGGCTCGCAAGGTAAGCGCTGGAATTTCGTAATCGCCCTTGTTTTGGGGACGGAACGCGATGGGATCTGCACTGAAGAGAGTATCAAGTCGTTTTCCGAGTTCGTCACAGATGCGAGCGAGCTTGGCCTCATCGGTGCTGCCAGCCCGGTACACCACAAACGGTGGCATCACGTCGAAACCTGGATAGAACAGGATACCGTGGTGGATAGGATAGAGCATGTCGTTAATCGGGCCATTGATTCCACGCGGACCGTAGTGTGATTCCCATCCACCTGTTGTTACCATTAGCATAGCTCGCTTCCCGGCTAACGTGCCCTCACCGAAACGATCACCCCAGTGTGTATCGGAATGCTCGCCAACACCATAGGCGAAGCCGAATGCATATACCCGCTCTACCCAACCTTTTAAAATCGCTGGCATGGAGTACCACCACAGAGGGAACTGTAGAATCACTGCATCGGCCCATAGCAGCTTTTCTTGCTCACGGGTGATGTCTCCACTTTGATAGCCATTCTCGAAAGCATGCTTGGATTCGAGAGCAACATCGAACCGTGTCGTGGACAACCGTTGGGTAGTGTCTTCGGCATCGACAGCGGCTTTCCATTGCATTTCGTACAAATCCGACATTTGCACCGAGTGTCCAGCGCTTTGCAGCCGCTGTACTGTGAAATCTTTCAGCGCACCGTTCAAGGACTTGGACTCTGGATGCGCATGGACGAGTAAAACGTTCATAACTGATCTTTCAACGTGAACAGAAGAAGACAGAATAGGTCCGGGTCAGTTATATTGGAAATGAATTATTCACATACGCTTTATTAAGATGTTTAATCTGCGAAAACTCGACCTCAATCTGCTGGTTACCCTTGACGTGCTCTTGGCTGAACGTAGCGTAACGCGTGCGGCACGGCGCCTTAACTATTCACAGCCTTCTGTCAGCGTTCACCTTGCTAAGCTAAGAGAGATTTTTGGGGATCCTCTGCTGCTCCCTAGTCCGAGGGGGATGCAGCCGACCGCAAGAGCTGAGGAATTGCTTCAGCCATTGCGCGAAGCGCTGGAATTACTGGAGCGCGCCGTGACGCCAGCCAGCCCCTTTAACCCAGCAGAGTCTGATCGTACATGGCGTGTCGCGGCCTCTGATTCCAGTGCATCGACTATCCTTTTACCCGCGATGGCTGCTATCCGTGCGGCGGCGCCGGCGACTCGGCTTGCAGTGTTCGATTTGTTTCCTTCACACATTGCGAAGCAAGCGGAACAAGGTGAGGTAGATCTTGCCTTTCATACTGGTGAAGGCTCCCCACCCGGGCTACGCCGTCGGACACTTTTCGCCGAACGTTATGTACTTGCTGGCAGGATAGGCCATCCGCACTTGCGGCCGAAACTAACGCTAGCCCAGTTCTGCGAACTAGAACACGTCATCGTTTCACCGGATCGCGGCGGTTTTTATGGGGTAACTGACGATGCGCTTGCCAAAGCTGGCTTGACGCGCAAGGTGGTCCTGTCCGTTCCACACTTCCTACTTATGATGTCCGTCCTGGCCAGTACAGACCTTGTGGCCATGCTGCCCTCGCGCCTAGTAGGCAATACTAAAACGCTTCAGATCATTGAACCACCGGTGGATGTTCCCCGATATGAAATGGTAATGCTTTGGCATGAGCGTTCCCACCGGGATCCTGCTCACGAATGGCTGCGGGAGACGATCGCCACGTCTGCGTGAACCGTGGACTGTCTCGAGCGCGGTAGACACTTCTGGCCTATGATTTAAGCATAGGATCGTGAATGGGTGCCATGTGGATGAAACGCCCACCGCAAACCTCATACACGGCGTACTCTGTTGTTTCGAATAAAATGCATGTCGGCTGTACGCCTACGAATTCCAATTTGGGCGTGCCAACATTGTCGTGCTAACGGTGCTTGGCCTTCGCGACAGATACGCGTGGTGCATGCCTTGCCATTAGTTCCACGATCCAGTCAATGACCACCCGTAGCTGCTTGCTAACGTAGCGAGTGGGCGGATACGCCACGTAGAGCGGCATCGGATCGATCCGCCAGCCTGTGAACAACAGTACTAACGCGCCATTTGCAGCATGTTCTCTGGCCATATATTCCGGCAGCCATAGGACACCCAGTCCAGCCAGTCCGGCGGTCAAATAGGCATTGCCGTCATCGATCGCTAGCACGTAGCGTCCCTCAATTTTTACTCTTTCTTCTCCCTTGACCATTGCATACGGCAGGCCGTTTTCCCAGCGGTACTGGACGATGCGATGACCGGAATCCCGCAATTCATCCGGGTGCAAGGGCGTGCCGGCCTGGGCCAGATAGGATGGTGCGGCATACACACCCAATTGCAGGTCTCCGACGTGGCGCGCCACCAGGGAATTGTCTTTGATTTCCCCTCCGCGCACCACACAGTCGACGTTCTCGCCGATCAGATCCACCTTGCGGTCGCTCGCGCCCAGGTCGAGCTGGATATCGGGAAAGCGGGCGTGGAAATCGGGCAGCGCCGGCACGAGGATGATGTTGGCGAAAGGACTTGGTACGTCCACGCGCAGCACCCCACGAGGCGCCATTGATACGCCCGGGAGGTTGCTTTCGATGTCGTCCAGTTCCGCCAGCAGGCGTACCACGCGCTCATAGTACACAGCGCCATCCGATGTGACGTTTAGTTTTCGCGTCGTGCGATTAAGCAGCTTGATGCGCAATTGCGTTTCTAGTTGCTGCACCATCTGAGTAACCGTGGTCCGGCTCACACCAAGGTTCGCGGCTGCTCTCGTAAAGCTCCCAGTCTCTACCACGCGGATAAATGCTCGCATGCTCTCAAACTTATCCATCTCGCCCCCGCTTTTGTATTGATTGTGCAAACAGTGTTGCAGCGATTTGCCGGTTTATCCGTACAGATCAAGAGGCTATAGTACTTGGACTTACTTACACAAGGAGCGCTAACATGAGCGTACGTAACCCTGTTTTCCCCGCTGACCGGCATGACCTTTACACTTCACATCGCTACTCCGCAGCAATCAAGTCAGGTGACCTTCTGTTCGTCTCCGGCCAAGTCGGCAGTCGCAGCGATGGTTCGCCCGAGCCAGACTTCGGCGCTCAAGTCCGTTTGGCATTTGCGAATCTTAAAGCAACCTTGTCAGCGGGAGGTTGCGGACTTGACGATATTGTTGACGTGACAACCTTTCACACGGATCCCGAGAACCAGTTCGACACGGTCTTAAAAATTAAAAACGAAGTATTCCCGGAAGCACCATATCCGAACTGGACGGCCGTCGGCGTCAACTGGCTCGCAGGCTTTGATTTCGAGATCAAGGTCATCGCTCGTATCCCTGCTTAACCGGGACGATATTAGGAATTTCGATGTACATCCCGTCTAACCTGCACTCCGAGCCCAGCGCCTCTGGCGCTGGTCAATCAAGTCGTTAAATGTACGGTTCGGAGCAAGACGACAGGTCGATCACGGTCATATCACCAAATGTCGACGAGGGCGTCAACGTAACCCATAGCGATTATGGTCGTTACAGGGTGGAACTGGGCTGGTACATCAAGCATGGAACGAGTCGAAATGCTATGCGTATTCCGGCGTGAGCAAAGCGACAGTACGATCGGCCAGGTAGCAAGCACTATCGCGCTAAACTGCTTCGCCACTACTTCGTTTCCTAAATTGCGCGGCCTTATGGCGATTGCCACATAAGGCCATGCTACACCATCGACGCTTGTGTGACTTTGTGCGGTCGTAGAACCACAAGATGCATTCCGGGTGCTCACATTTTTTAACAAGAGCAAAGTTGCATTCCGCCAACAATTGTGCCACCGCTTCGGCAACCGGCCCAAGCAATGACGCTACGGTGTCTCCGCGGGGAATACGGACCATTGTCAGGTGCCCTTTGCCGTTACGCTCAAGTTGAGGCGCGCTGATGTACTTGAGCAGGTATTGGTTTAAGGGGCCGATATCGATTACCTCCCCATTCTTAACCTCAGTGATCAACTGGCGTGCCAGCGCTCGCAACGCCTTGCCCTGCGCAAGCAAAGCTGCATGGTCAACAGTTGCGCCAGCAGCTGCAGCAATTATGTCGTGCCTTTCCAGCCACCGTAGCACATCACTACCGGTGTTCCAGCATTCAATTATCTTTCCGCCATTACGCATTTCCGTATTCAGCAAGTCCATCGCCAAATGGTCACCCAGCATCAGAGCCTCGTTCGCGCTGTTATCGACTTGCATTGTTGCACTCTCCATCTATATAACCACTAAAAAACAAGTTGACAGGTTACTACATACATGTTCATACTGTTTCGCATGTAACCTTTAATACCGAAGTATACAGGTTATTTACCCTATTATCCACCTCGACCGTGAGAACTCAACATGAATACGCTAAAAAGGCTTATTACAGACGCATCCGTTGATACACCCTCCACTGCCAACACTGCAGAGTATTTTGCACAAATCCACTACTGTAAAGAAACCGTTGGTGGCGTAGAAATCTTCTATCGCGAGGCCGGGTCGATGGAGGCACCGACTGTCCTCCTGTTACACGGTTTTGCCGCATCGTCTTATATGTTCCGCGAGCTAATTCCGACACTGGCTCAGAAGTATCACGTGATTGCGCCCGATCTGCCTGGCTTCGGCCAGACCAGCGTCATGCCTGGTGTAGACTTTGACTACAATTTTGACAACTTGGCGTCGATAATTGACGCATTCACTTTGGCCAAAAACGTGAACCGTTACGCCATATATGTGTTTGATTACGGCGCACCGGTCGGCTGGAGACTTGCGGTCAATAACCCGCACAAGATAACAGCGATCGTGAGCCAGAACGGCAATGGCTATGAGGAAGGTCTGAGCGAGGGTTGGGCAGACATGCGTAAGGCATGGGCACAGCCGACCGCAAGTAACCGCGAAGCATTACGGCGATTTAACACAGCTGAAATGATCAAGTGGCAGTACACGGAGGGCGTCAAAGATACGTCGCTGATTGCCCCAGAGCCATATCAACTCGCTTACGAAGCAATTGAGCGGATCGGCGTCGAGGTACAGATGGATCTGCTGCTTGACTACGGTCAGAACATCAAGCAGTACACCCAGTTACATGAGTTCTTCCGCCGCTATCAACCTCCGACGTTGGCAATCTGGGGCAAAAATGACCCGTTCTTTACTCCAGCCGGTGCAGAAGCGTTCAAGCGCGATAACCCCATGGCCGAGGTACGTTTTCTCGACACCGGGCACTTCGCGATTGAAACCCATAGCAAAGATATTGGCGCAGCGATGCTGGAGTTTTTGGACCGTAGCGTCTCACGCTAAGCATCAGTTTTTGCACGGTCACCGACCTGACAAGTGGCTGGTCTAATTTTTCATGTCATGTCGGCCCGTCCAATCACATAGGCCACCTTTTGGCAGATGCTATCTAAGGGGATTCAATTCACATCTGCGGCAGTGGTTAGCGGCGGACGGGCAGCCTGTAGAGCTCTACATATGCAGGCGCCGCCACGGCAAAAGTGCGGGGCAGGCTAAGGAGGCACATGATTGAAAAGGATGCCGACGCGATGTGTCATTCCTGTTGCAACTTCGTTGTTCTAGATATGATGGTACAGTGGGTGATCTAAGCAGGTGAGCAAAAGTTCTTTTCCGCTACGCGCCTGAGCCAGAATCGTCGTGACAGCACGCCTGATGTTTGCAGTGCTGCTTGGTCCGATAGCCCGTTGAGGTGATCAATAAATGATGCGGCTTGATCGTCGATCGAGGTGAACTGTTTATTGACGCAGATCGCGTCCTTGCCCTGTCCCCATAACGTGTCCATCGGGTTGAGCTCCGGTGCACGTTTGGGTAACCACAGTAGCCGGATGCCCAGGCGTGCTGCCAGGAGCTGCGAACCATGCGCGTTATGACTCTTGTGGCTATCGAGCACCATCGTCACCTGCCAGCCACGATACTGGCGCCGCACCAGACGCAAGAATGCCTGAAAGTCTGGCGCCTGTTGCCGCCGCCGGACCAGAAACACGCGATGCCCTGTCACCAGATTCATGCAGCCAAACACTACCCGTTTGGCATTCCAGCCGCTGAGCATGACCTGCGCCGGTACGCCGCGAGGCGACCACATCGCGCGCAACGGCGGAAACAACAAGAGATCCGTTTCGTCCTCGATCAGTACGACGCTACGCTTTGGCAATCTTCTCAGGACTCGCCGGAGTTGACGCTTTTTTTTCTCTTTGCGGATCTGGCTCCAGCACATAGCGTGGCCGCTTCCAGACATACCCCAGGCGATGCAGGCAACGCCGGATGGTCACCTCGCTGCACTGTCGGCCCAGATGCTGGCGCACTTGATCCTGCAACAATGGAACAGTCCAATGCGTTGCATGATAGCCGTAGCGCTCTGGCGGGATGCGCATCAGCGCTTGCAGCAGCGCCTCGGCCGCGTCATCGGCTTTGCGCGGCCGCCCCGACTTCGGCGCATCCGCCAGTGCGGCCACATCGCCCTGCCGGCGGTAGCGACTCACCCAGTTATGCACGCTCTGCCGTGTCACTTGCAGTGAACGCGCCACTTCCGTGACACCTTTGCCGCGCTCACATTCCAGCACGGCAAGCGTGCGCTTGTACACCCGCACATCATGCGTTTGGTGCAACGTTGCTGATAACCGCCGATACGCCGCCTTGCCCAACCGTAATCCGTCCATGGCAAGCCCCTCCTGTACTCACCATTAGACGACAACTGTCAAAAATCATTCGACTATCTGCTTAGATATGAACATCAGCGACCTGTTTCCGCACGAGAGGGAAGCTCTTCTCGATGCACTCCGACGCGATCTGCGAAATTCTAAACGGCGGATAATTGAATGCCCAGACGAGGCAATCGTGCATCATGCGAATGTCCGGCTCATACTGCGCATACTCGATGTAATACAACCTCGTACCGGTAGGCCAACGTACTTGCCTGTAGAGATTCAAGCGACTTGATGATAATGAGGTGTGATTATGGATACCGAAGGGTACGATATGTCGCAGCGCTCTGTGCTAGGAGGCGGCGCGGCTTCGGCGGCTGCTTTTACTGTAAGGCTCCGTAGGGCGCCGCAGCACTTAGAAGCGATCACACCGCCTAACTTATCGTCTAAGATCGAGAAGTCGAACCTACCGCACTAGTAAATGCAAGAAAGGATTCGCCAGAAGGAAAGCCGTCGGTCAGGTAACCCTCGGCTTCCAGCAAGTTACTTAATCTTCTTAAGACCGGCATTCATCGTCGACGAGGGCAATACCGCTCTGGCTGCCGCATTGGGACTTGCTGCACACCTGCGCATATGTTGCGAGGCAACACGCCATGATTCCCTATTGTAACGGGAAAGATGTGGCCGCCAAGGGGCCGCGACGGCATACATTGAAGATATGCCGGTGGAAAGGACTCGAATTAGCAAGGCCGGTGTCAGGAATCACGCTGCATCGACCCTGAACCTCCATCTGCAGACTCGGGCTTGCTAGGCGTAGCGCCCATGATCTTGGGCACGCACTCGGCACGGAACCAGGACATTGTTACTGGTTCGCCAGAAGCCAAGCGCTTCGCAGTCGGCACGATCTGTTCGCCGACAAGCATGCCGAGTAGTCCAAGCAAGGCGATGACCGGAGGCGCGGGTGAACGCACATTGAGTACTGAATAGAGCACTCCGGCCAGCAATCCCATTAGTAAGGAAACTAGATATAACCTCATATGCACTCCTGGATGAAGGTGTGTGCACGGCCGCCGCGCACATCGGTATCTCGGTGGCCGTTGCGGGGCTAGCGATCAGCGGGCCGGTACCGGAGCCAGCGTTTCGTGGCTTGAGGAACGCGGCTGCGCCTTGTGCACCATAGTGTAGGCATAATCGACGCCCATGCCGTAGGCGCCGGAATGCTCCCTGACGACATTCATGACGGCGTCGTACGTCTCGCGGTGAGCCCAATCGCGCTGCCATTCGAGCAACACCTGCTGCCAGGTCATCGGCACGACGCCGGCTTGGATCATTCTCTGCATCGCATAGTCGTGCGCTTCCTTGGAAGTGCCGCCGGAGGCATCGGCAACCATGTAGATCTCATAGCCGCCTTCGGCCATCGCGCACAGTGCGAAGGTGTTATTACACACTTCGGTCCACAGTCCAGAGACGATGACTTTCTTGCGGCCATTGGCGGCGAGTGCGTCGCGCACCTTCTGATCGTCCCAGGAATTCATCGACGTGCGCTCCAGCAACGGCAGTTCTGGGAAAACGTCCAACAGTTCGGGATAAGTATGCCCGGAAAAGCTTTGGGTTTCGACGGTAGTGATGGTGGTAGGGATGCCAAAGATCTTTGCGGCTTTGGCCAGCGCGACCGTATTGTTCTTAAGCACCTGGCGGTCGATGGACTGGACGCCGAAGGCCATCTGGGGCTGGTGATCGATGAAGATGATCTGGCTGTTCTGCGGAGTGAGAACTTCTAGTTTCGGATTTGTCATTTTCGGCTCTTCAGTAATTTAAGATGGGCTATTTCATGCGCAGACGCCCCTTGCCAGCGCATCGCCTCGCCCGCCTCTCGATATCGTGCGCAGCATGATTCGGAAGTTGGGTGAATGCCGCCAGACCGGCAGGGAGTGGCCAGGCATGCCAGTTGACCTAGACTCTGGCGGCTGACGATGGCCAGAGTTCGGGATCGGAGCCCATATTAGGCCACCGAAAGCGAGAATGATATTACCCTTAAGTGTAGTAGACGCAACCGCATTCTCTTAGCAAAATGCACAGACTATTTCGCTGTCTGAACCGCCCATAGATAGGAGCCAACTCGTGCAAACCTCTTCAAAATCCTATCTCATCCTAGTAAATGGCAAGTTCCATACCATCAACCGGCAGCAACCAGTCGCCAGCGCCGCTGCCATCAGCGGCGGCAGATTTGTCGAGGTCGGCGACACGGAAGCCGTCCTTCGCCGCAAGACGGCTGACTCCATTGTGATCGACCTCGGCGGGCGTACTGTCATTCCAGGCCTCAATGACTCGCACATCCACCTGATCCGCGGCGGGCTGAACTATAACCTCGAACTGCGCTGGGAAGGCGTTCCCTCGCTGGCCGATGCGCTGCGCATGCTCAGGAAGCAGGCGCAACGGACGCCGCATCCGCAATGGGTCCGCGTAGTGGGAGGCTGGACGGAATTCCAGTTCGCGGAGCGCCGCATGCCGACGCTGGAAGAAATCAACGACGCGGCTCCGGATACGCCGGTGTTCGTTCTACATCTCTATGACCGCGCCCTGCTCAATGCCGCAGCGCTGCGCGCGGTTGGCTACACGCGCGATACGCCGAACCCGCCCGGCGGCGAAATTCAGCGCGATAGCGCCGGCAATCCCACCGGCATGCTGATCGCGCGGCCAAATGCCATGATCCTTTACGCGACGCTGGCCAAGGGCCCTGCTCTGCCCAGGGAGCATCAGGTTAACTCGACCAGGCAGTTCATGCGTGAGCTGAACCGGCTAGGCGTCACCAGCGTGATTGATGCCGGCGGTGGTTTCCAGAACTATCCCGACGATTATGCGATCGTGGACCAACTCGCCCGGGAAGGCCAGCTGACCGTGCGCATCGC
Organism: Herbaspirillum sp. GCM10030257; assembly: GCF_042666555.1. NCBI lineage: Bacteria > Pseudomonadati > Pseudomonadota > Betaproteobacteria > Burkholderiales > Oxalobacteraceae > Herbaspirillum > Herbaspirillum sp. GCM10030257. Next base: position 13,964 of record NZ_JBHTDH010000037.1, on the reverse strand, counting down.
CTACAACTTGTTCACCCAACGCAAGGGGGCGGAGCTGGAAGACTTCCAGAACTGGACGAAGATGGTGTCGCCCGGCCAGGGAGACGACTACTTCCGTCACAACGGCGCCGGCGAAATGCTGGTCTTTTCCGCCGCTGACTTTGAAGACTTCCTCAAACCTCGCCCGGAGCTCGCGCCTGATATGGAAGCCGAACTAGAACGCGTGGTCAGGCACCTGGTCGAGCAGCGCTGGCCATTTCGCCTGCACGCGACCTACGACGAATCCATCGGCCGCATGCTCGACGTTTTCGAAAAGGTCAACCGCGATACGCCCTTCAACGGCTTGCACTGGATGTTCGATCACGCGGAAACCATTTCTGTAAGAAACATCGAACGCGTGCGCGCGCTCGGGGGCGGCATCGCGATCCAGCATCGGATGGCCTTCCAGGGCGAATACTTCATCGACCGCTACGGCTATGAAGCGGCGCGCCATACTCCACCGGTGGCGCGAATGCTGGAGATGGAAGTCCCGGTCGGCGGCGGCACCGATGCCACGCGCGTGGCCAGCTACAACCCCTGGACCGCGCTCTACTGGCTGGTGTCGGGATGCACGGTGGGGGGCACCCGCCTCTACGACGCGGACGGCGTGCTGTCGCGGGACACCGCGCTGGAATTATGGACTGCCGGGAGCGCCTGGTTCTCCGGCGAGCAGGACAAGAAGGGACGCATCCAAGCCGGGCAGCTGGCCGATCTCGCTGTACTGTCCGCCGATTTCTTTTCCATTCCCCAGGAAGACATTAAATCGCTGGAGTCGGTTCTTACCGTCGTCGGCGGCAAGGTGGTACATGCGGATAAAGAATTCTCGTCGCACGGGCCGGCCCCGATTCCGGTCCTGCCGGAATGGTCGCCGGTCAACACCGTCCCTGGCCATTACCGCCCGGCGAAGGCCGGCGCGCCTGCGATGCTCCCGCATGCATGCGCCGGCGCCTGTGGCGTCCACGGGCATGCTCACGACAAGGCGCGCCGCTCGTCCGTGCCGGCAGCGAACTTTGGCGGCTTCTGGGGCGCGCTCGGCTGCAGCTGCTTTTCCTTCTGACCGAATGGGATCGCCCCCCGCACTGGACTGACTCCATGAAAGCAAACGCATCCAGAACCTCATGCCCCTTGCAAGCAGATTTCCCGCTCAACGCCGGCCTGCTCTTTCTGCGTCTGACCGGCAGCTTCATGCTGGCTTATGTCCATGGATGGCCAAAGATGGCGAACTATGCGTCGGAACTGGCTGTCATCGAAGATCCTTTCGGACTCGGGCCGCACATCAGCCTATGGAGCGCGCTGTTAGCCGAATTGGTCTGCCCGCTCTTCATCGCCGCCGGCATCCTGACCCGGCTGGCATGCCTTCCCATCATTGCGGTTCTTCTCGTCGCCATGTTTGCCGTGCATCCCGGATGGTCGATCGCCGAAGGCCAGTTCGGCTGGCTGCTCCTCATCATCTTCACGGCGATCGCGCTATGCGGCCCGGGGCGCTGGCGCCTTCAACTTCCTCTTTCCAACGACACCTACCAAGCAGTCCGGCGACAGGACACCTGACGCAGGCAGGTGTTCACACTTTCAGACAGGTGCCATATGAAGCAAGCTGCAGAGACCCAGACCGCTTCAACCGAATTTACTAGCCAGACCCAGGGCGATATAAAGGCGGGCAGTGGCACGTCCCCGTGGAGTCCGCTGCGCCAGCCGATATTTCGCATGGTCTGGATCGCGACCGTCGCCTCCAACATTGGCACGTGGATGAACGACGTCGGCGCAAGCTGGATGATGACCACGCTCAATCCCAATCCATTGATGATCGCTCTGGTGCAGGCCGCCGGCAGCCTGCCAATGTTTCTCTTCGCCCTGCCGTCCGGCGTTCTGGCAGATATCGTCGACCGCCGCAGATACATGCTGTTCGCCCAAGTATGGATGCTGATCACCGCCTCGGCACTCGGTGCGCTGGCGCTGGCGGGCATGGTGACGCCAGCCGTGTTGCTCGGCGCCACATTCCTGCTCAGCATGGGGGCGGCGATGAGCGCGCCTGCCTTCCAGGCGATCGTGCCCAGCCTCGTTCCCCGTTCCGACCTCCCTCAGGCGGTAGCGCTCAATTCGTTGGGCATCAACATCAGCAGGGCCATCGGTCCGGCCCTCGGCGGCCTTATGCTGTCCTTCGCCGGACCGGCCGCTGTGTTCCTGATCAATGCGGTTTCCGTGATTGGCGTCATGGTCGTGCTGTATCGATGGAAGCCGGCACAGGCGCCCGGACGACTGCCGCCGGAACACTTTCTTCCCGCCATCCGAACCGGGGTGCGCTATGTGCAGTCCGCGCCGCTGCTGCGCATCGTGCTGGCGCGCTCGGTCGCATTCTTCCTATTCGGAAGCGCAGGCTGGGCTCTGCTGCCGCTGGTGGCCCGGCAGGAACTGGGCGCGGGACCGGGCGGCTACGGCGTCCTGCTGACCAGCATCGGTTTGGGAGCGGTGGGCGGTGCCCTGCTGCTGCCCAAGGTCCGGGCGGCGCTGGGTGCCGACAGGCTGGTCGTGCTGTCCAGTCTGGCATTCGCGCTGACCATGCTGGCACTGGCCTATGTCCGTCACTTCTGGCTGCTCGCGGCCATCCTCCTGGTGGCCGGCGCCTCCTGGATCGCGGTCCTGTCGACGCTGAACGTCGGCGCCCAGCGCAGCACGGCCAACTGGGTCAAGGCGCGCGCGCTTGCCGCCTACCTGACCGTCTTCTACGGCTCCATGACCGTGGGAAGCGCGGTCTGGGGTCAGACGGCTTCCATGCTGGGCCTCACCAGCACCTTTCTTATCGCCGCCGTCGGCATGGCGGCTGCTTCCGCGGCGGTACGGCGCTGGCGCCTGGACACTTCCCCGGCGCTCGACCTCAGCCCCGCGCAGCTGGTTTCGCTTTCCGATACCAATATGGTGCATGATCGCGGGCCGGTGATGATTAGCATCGAGTATGAAGTCGACCCGGCGGAACTGGCCGGATTCCGCGCCGCCATACAGGAAATGCGGCGCGTGCGCAGGCGCAGCGGCGCGCTGTCCTGGGCCGTCTATGAAGACATTGAACATCCGACGCGCCATGTGGAAGTCTTTGTCGTTGAATCCTGGCTGGAACACTTGCGCCAGCATGAACGCCATACCGTCAACGACCAGATGCTCAAGGACCGAGTCCATGCATTCCACCGCGGCGCTACCCCACCCGTCGTAAGGCATCTGATTGCGCCGAGCTGATGCATCCGCAGGACAGGCCGAAAGCGGCCTATTCAGCGGGAACCGTAGTCTCCATACAGCCATCCATTTCTAGACATGGCGCAACAACGCATGCAACCTAATGTCGGAGGTTACTTACTCCTGTATGCCAAGACTATGAAGAGCGAAGGCAACGACCCGATGGGCACTAAGAGTAGCGTTGCGTGCGGCTATTCCCACATTGATGTGGAAGCCGCGGTAGAAGACTCTAGTCAATCTATGGTCACTGAGACCCTCTCCATCTCGTTGAGACGCAAGGTTAAGGGTTAAGGCATAGAACGTCCAAACGGATGCGATAATATGCAGTCCCTTTGCGTTGACTCTCGTACTATTTTCGGAAACAAGTCAACTTTGAACGCGATTGACCGTCTCGAGAACATAGCAAGGATATTCCTTCTTCTGTTGACTCGAGATTTTGACGTCCATCTCGAAACAGACAAGGGGATGCTTTTCGGAGGTTTCAGCGATGAGTGTTCCATCGGGAGCAAATGCGAAACCTTGTCCGCCAAAAAACGGTGTGCCTTCGGAGCTGCCAACCCGGTTGGAACTCACTACGTAGCTGCCCGATACGATGGCTGCCATGGCGCATGCCGTGCGCCACGAAGCAGTCGCTCGGCCTGTGGCGCGTGGTACGGCAATCAGGTCGGCATTGGCTCTTCCATACTGCCGTGCTCGCTCGTTGAACATTAGTTCGGTGCAGAGCAGAACTCCCAACGTGGCGCCTGATGCTTGTACTGTGTCGAACCCTTCATGTTCAGTGCGGAACCAGGACGCTTCATGCCAGCCAAGCTCCTGAGGAAAGAAGTGCTTCTGGTGAAGCCGGGAATAGCTAGTGCCTTGTACCATGAATGCTTCGTTCGCCAGGCGGTCACCAGCCCATACGGGCCGCGACGAAATGATGAGAGGTAAATTGAGTTCAGATAATGCCTCAATTCCTTCGATATGCGCAAGAATGCTCTTTTCAGCAACGGACCTATCGAAATCTGGTGTACATGCGATCCAGGGTCCAAAGGGCATCTCGTTGGTAATGAGCACGTCGGGCCGCGCCGTCGACACGTCAACGGCGATGCGGTCCCATGCCTCGCTGTTAACCTGTAGGTTTTCCGGCCATTGGACAAATCCGACATTAATAGTAGTCATGTACATTCCATTCAGATTGGAGACTCGCTTTAGTTTCCTGAGTCAGTTCAGCGTAGAGTAAGTTATACACCACGTGCCGTCGCGGCAACTTATCTGAGATACTGGGTGAGAAATCGAAGGCGGCAGAAGGATTTCGGTAAGTATGCAACGCCCCCCACCGCCGCCCATTTGATCGAAAGCTTCAATTGGTAAAAACACTGGTTCGGCATAGGTCGTTATGCTGGTGCCATCGCCCTAGAGTGAAGGCCTGCAATGCGCTGCGTGACACGGGGAAAACCGCAAAGCCGTCACGGCCTTTCGGATCGTTGTCGAGATGCCGCGATTGAGTCAACGATGACAACACATCAGCGGTGTACCGCATGGGCTCCGGTTCCAAAGCTTTTAGAAAGGTTCGCAACGCTAACTCCATAAATTCATAGTTCTTGAGCGCCACAAATACTACGCTCCAGTCTCCAGCAAGATTTATAACAGGTGCATAGCAGTTGCTCCCATTCTCATCAATCTCCGTCACGGACCGCTAATCCCGGACTTTGTAGGGCCTAAGGAATGCTTCTGCAAACTCTGGGGACAACACTTCACTAGGAGCGGTAACCAAATCCAGCATCATAGGCTCGTCCTTGCCTGCGGCACAGGAACCCCAATCTTTAGCCAGATAGCGCTACCAGAAACAACAAAGCGTTAGGAACAATCCTACATACCCCAACCAGCCGCTCTGCTTGACTATTGCTGAGCCGGTCCGCATATTACATGACAGGCATAACAAGCTCCGTCTACATGCTATCTCGAGGGGATGCACTCGAGCTTAACAATAGTGCGGACACGAGGAAGTAGAATGCACCAAACCCGGCATAAGCTGCTATGACGTCGATCGTCATCTCCCCAGGTGCGCCAGACAGAAAGACAAATAATGTTCCAGCAAGCGTTGGCTGCGCACCGCTCAACGCCATCGGCCATTGAGCGCTGTATTCCCACCAACGGCGTAATGCCGTAGCAAGCTGGAGTAGTCCGGAAAGAATCGCCCAGACACCGAAGATGGCAATAGTCTGATTCATATTCGGCAGTGCTACTGCTACTGTCACTGCTGCCGGAAGACTGACAATAACATTGATGGCCTGAGTCTTGTTCTCGCGGAGTCCACCGCTGCGTGCTCCATCAGCTGCATTCGCGAAGGCGTCCCAAAGAGGATAGCACACGAGCAAGACGGTGCTGATGGCGTCTGAATGTTGTGCGGCCTTGAAAGCAGTGATTGCCCATAACAAAGCAAATGCTGCACGAGCATAGCTATACATGATCAACCAACGCACGTGAGTAACGTTATCAGAGATATAGGTCGGCATTTTCATCGTTCTCTGTTTCGAATGTGCTTAGGTCACAGCGTCAATTGCTTTGTTTGAAGAAAATTCCCCTTTAGAATCCATACCAGAGATTTCGTGAATACTCGGCATCTCCGCGCCACGGGGTTTTGAGACAGTCGACGGAATGAACACGCACGCCGGACATGGCCCTTTCTTAGCAAAGCTGAAACTTGACACACCGTTGGAGCGGTCCACTACGGAATCGAATCAGACCTGTGTCGTTTCGTTCGTTGGTGATAATGGTACGTAGATATCACAATCCATTGAGACCGTAAGCTACCGGAAGCAAGTACTACAAAAGATGATTCCTCTAGTGTCGCAGCATAATGAAAGATGACATCTCGTGTTTTAGTCCATATCACGACGCAAAGAAACTTACTCGTAAGCTCTCGCGTATCAATGTAGCGACGGAGCTCTAGGCTTTGTCGCAGTCATACCGTCAAAGCTCGTACGTCCCTATAACAGAGCGACCTTGTCCAGGTGAACGCCAATAGACCGCACGTGCTGCTCGCCACTCTTCAGATGCCACCCAGAAGGCGGCTTATGGACCTATCCGCACATACCTCGCTCTCCGGAATATACAATTAGTACGGATAATCTCCATCATGCCTGTCCTTTACTACCCACAAATAAGCGCCGCAGTAAGGTATCCGCTGATAGTATAAATGAAACGCAAATTACTCTGCATAGCAGCCCAAGCTTACGCGCGCTATTTGCCGTCCAGCAGATCAATGCTGTGTCGCGAAAGCAGTGAGTCAACATTAAACGGTAGATGATCCGTATGCAAAAAAGCATAGGGCTTGAGCACCCGGCTGATCAGGAAATTCCTGAAGCGGCCAAATAGACCTATCCTTGAAGCGCCTTATCAAATAGTTAGGCGCGTCATTGCAGCGGGAATAGTACATCGATCGACTAAATCAAGTTATGTCCTGTGCTCCACCTGCCACGTTGTTGCCAAAACGGGCAATTAAAATGTCAGTCAAAACGCTAATTTTACGCGTTCGATATTGACTTGGCGGACGAACAACATAAATGCCCGCCGGTTGTGGAGGATATCTGTCCATCACCGGCACGAGTGCACCGGATAGCAAATACTCGTCAGTGACGCTATCAGAAAGATATCCTAGGCCAAGCCCTGCAACGGCAGCAGCGAGAAGTGCAGTAGGGTTATCGGCCTTAAAGTTTCCCTGGGGACGTACGATGATTGGTTTCTCACCATCCAAGAATCTCCAGCTTTCCGTCCCCTGCATAAGAGATTGGTGATTGAGAAGGTCATCAGGTTTTTCAGGCGCACCATAGGCTTTGATATATTCTGGACTCGCCACAAGCTTGCCATAGATGCTTCCGACACGCTTTGCTATTAGATTGGAATTTTGAAGATGGCCAACTCGAATTGCGCAGTCATACCCTTCGCCAATTAGGTCGACTATGCGATCACTGTAGCTGGTATGAATACGCAGAAGGGGATAGCGTCGGGCCATTTCTGCAATCACTGGGGCAAAATGTGTCGGGCCGTATGAGACTGGCGCTGCGATTCGAAAGCGACCACGGAGCGCTCCAGTTGGGAGTAAAGTCTCCCTGGCTGCATCGACTTCAGCTAGGATCCGCGCAGCGTATTCTCTAAATGCTGCACCTGCTTCAGTCAGCGCTGCACCACGAGTCGTCCTTGCTAGAAGCTGAACGCCAAGGTCGGCTTCTAGCTTCAAAAGCCTACGGCTTACGACGGATTTGGCGAAGCCTAGACGATGCGCAGCGGGCGTGACGCCGCCGGCATCAGCTACCTCAACAAAGGTTTGGAGCTCTTCGACATTCAATTTTGCATTCCTCCCCTTTTTGCATTGTGCAACAAAAATCTAGCCCTACCGTAAACAAATAGAAAGAGAACATGGCCACACCGTGCTCGCCTATCAGTACCGATCCGAGAAACGTGCAGATGTCGCTTGTGAACATCTGACCGATGACCTTCATGGAGTCGTTGATATGTAGATGCTACGAATCTAATTGCGGTATCTTGGTAAGCTCCATTGTCCGGCCGTGTTCATTTCGCCAACGCATTCATCTCTCACTGCGCTCACAAAACTATAGATGTCCGCAAGAGCCAAGAGTGATACTCGGCCCGATCGCAACGAATCCAGTGATTTTCGCGGATAGTTAGGCAATCGCTCCCCCATCGGCGGCCAGAACGGCGCCGGTTATAATGCTTGCAGCCGGACTAGCAAGAAAGACTACCGCATTCGCTACCTCCTTTGGCTCGCCGAAACGCCCCAAAGATGACATACTTCGCTGGAAATCGGCACCAGGACCATCCGCAGGATTAGCATCCGTATCGGTTGAACCAGGCAGCACGAGGTTCACGGTGATTCCTTTCGGGCCGAGTTCACGCGAAAGACCACGGGTAAACGAGAGAAGCGCCGACTTGGACATTGCGTAGGCTGTTACACCCGGAAATGGTACTCGTTCCGCCAAGCCGGATCCAATCGAGATGATGCGGCCGCCTGTATCAAGATGCGGAATGACTGCTTTCGCATACAAGACCGGTCCTCGCACATTGACATCCATCATCGCTTGATATTCTCCGACGTCGAGATCGGCGATCATACCGCTAAGGGCGACCGCTGCGCTATTGACAAGAATGTCGAGTCCACCAAGTGCGGAAACAGCCTCGTTAACCGACCGCGTGATGTCGTCCGGTTTAGCGCTATCGGCTTGAATAGCGACCGCCCGGCGCCCTAAACCTTCAATAGTACTTGCAATCTTTTCAGCTTTTCCAGCTGAGTGCCGATAGGTGAACGCGACATCAGCACCGTTCTCCGCTAACGCGAATGCAATTGCAGCCCCGATTCCCCGAGAGCCCCCTGTCACTAAGGCACGCTTTCCATTCAGATTAATCACTTCTAACTCCTTTATGCTTCGGTTGTCGATCTGCGGACCTCTATCGAGAATGATGCTGATCCGCGTTTGCAATGAATCTTAGCGTTCCAGAAAAGCTTCTCATAGCCCTCGAAATAGGCAAACTGTGTTGCAAAGTATCGAACACCAACTCAGGGAGTTATAAGACCTCTAGTCACTCCTTTGTAACATCCAATAAAGTAACTTTTTTGCCATAGCAAGAGGCAGTCCCGTCAAACGCAATCTAATTTGCCTGTGTCAGCTTGGAGACTTCTATTGCCTTATGGTGCAGAGTTACATCAGCTAGAGCGCCGTTCGATACAATATTTGTTGTCTTTGACATAGTCATTTTCACCATTGCTTCAACTAGAACAAACGCCTGACTTGAGTATGTTCTTACCTTTTTACCATCGTGGGCGCAATACATGCCGATAGGCCTAAAGGAATGGAGTCAAGGACTACTTCAATCGTAGGGGGCCAAGTTTCATCAGGGCTTCTGTATGCGCCTTGCGGTGCCAAGTCGAAGCGAATGTGGGCGACCTCCGTTTCCACATTCAATAGCGGCTAGCGATTTTTATCATCCCGTATGCGGAGGACCACGTGCTTCCGGCCCTCCGGCCCAGCGTTATTTTGCCGAAATGTGCAAGTTATAGCTGGTCATTAGATTGCGATAGTCAGGAATATGATTCGAGAACAGGGTGGCCAACCCTTCAATATCGTTGCGCCAATCTCGGTGTAGTTCTCCGGCCAGACCAAACCAGCTCATAAGTTGTACACCTGCGTACGACATTCGTTCCCATGCTGCGTTACGCGTTATTTCGTTGAAAGTACCAGAGGCGTCTGTCACGACGAACACCTCAAATCCCTCTGCGAGCGCCGACAATGCCGGAAAGGCAACACAGACTTCTGTTACGACGCCTGCGATGATGAGCTGCTTCTTACCAGTCGCCTTGACGGCTTCGACGAAGTCCTCGTTGTCCCAGGCGTTGATCTGGCCAGGCCTGGCTATATACGGTGCGTCCGGAAACATTTGTTTCAATTCCGGCACCAGCGGTCCGTTTGGTCCAGTCTCGAAGCTCGTAGTGAGGATCGTCGGTAATTTGAAGTACTTCGCCAAGTCCGCTAGGGCAAGTACGTTGTTCTTAAATCTGTCTGGCTCGATGTCACGCACGAGCGACAATAGGCCTGCCTGGTGATCGACCAGCAACACCGCTGCGTTGTTCTTGTCCAAGCGTTTATAAGACGTAGCCATAGTAAGCTCCTAAGTAGAGTGGATAATGCGCTTCCAGCGGATGCGCGGAGTGAAACCTGTAATGTTGAAATTGCAATTAACGAGCTGGAGAGATTCCGCAAAAGGTACCGTTCTTCAAATCCTGCATAGATTGATGAATCTCTTCCTCGCTGGTCATGACGAATGGTCCTAATACGACGATGCGCTTGTTGATCAGCTCGTCGTTCAGAACAAGGACGATGGGATCGGCTTTAGCCTGGAACAGCGGTCCTTTTCCGTTCACCCCGGCCTGAACCTATTGTTGAGCGCAGACGATTTTTGCATAGCCAATCTTCAGCGCCCAAAGCACTACGACGATCGCGGCGATACGGCCGTTCTTTATCAACAGCGTCGCCAGCTTGCCCTTATAGCAGGTCAATTTACTAAACTACTGTTTCTTCGCACAATTTTCGAAAAGGCAGTTAAGAAGATGCCTTTGGTTCTCAGTACTGGATGCTACGCTTCAGTTTTGAAAAATTGATGAGTCCTAAACTACAGGTTTAAGGTAGCCGATAGTGGAGCGACTCTAATTGGGATGAGCCATGTGTGCATACGGTGCGCAAACGGCTCATTGCATTCCAAGCGCTACTTAAACTTGTTACTTGCCCTTGCCTACTTCAAACGCAGGTGCCTTCGGATCTGTCTTCACCTTCCAACTACCGCTCTGTCTGAAGGATGCAGCTGAGGCGTAGGTGTCCTCCATGAACTGAAAGTACTCGATCTTACTGTTCTTGACTTTTGCGTGGATTGAGAAGGGCGAACGAAAGGACGTTCCGACCGCCACCGAGCGATAAGTGAACGTCCCGAAAACGGCAACGTTATCACCCGAACCGAACATGTCCGTGACCTTGAAGTCCTCAATCTTCCAGTATTTGGCCACATTTGCGAATGTGGTGCTGAAAGCTTCCGGCCCTTTCGACGTACCTGCCCACGGTTCGATTTTCTTTAACTCCGGATTGTCGAAGTTCAGCGAAATATATGTCGCGTCTGGAGCTACTAGACGTTTAGCCGCTGCGTCAACTTTGTCCGGTGTGGTGTTTTCAAGAAACTCCTTAACGACATCGATTGGTTCACGGTGCGCGGGGCTTTTGTTCGACTCCTGCGCCGATGCGGAGGCCGGGCCGAGCAGCGCGCATGCACAGGCCGACAACACAGTTGCAGTAAATATACGCCGCGTGTAATTTGCGGTACTCATGGCAATGCGCTCATTCATTTTCATTCCTTTCGTTAATGATAATAAAAACTTAATTTGAACAAAGTCAGACCACACCTGATTGCATGACAATGTGTTTGTGCTCAAGAAAATCGTCGAGTTGTGCTACGCCGCGCAGGCGTCCCTGCCCACTTTGCTTGTAGCCGCCTTCCTCGAATTCATCACGCATGACGGCCCAGTCGTTGATCCAGATCGTTCCCGCCTCTATGGCGCGCGCGATGCGTAGTGGCCGTTCGACGTCGCGCGACCAAATGCTGGCGGCCAAGCCATACTCACTGTCGTTGGCAAGCTCGATGGCTTCGGCTTCCGTGTCAAACACCTGCATGGTTAGGACAGGGCCGAAGGTTTCTTCCTGCACGATTGCCATCTTCGAATCTGTCACTTCAAGTAACGTCGGACGGTAAAAGGCGCCGCGTGCAAGGGGACCGTCTAGCACCGGTCCGCCGCGCACAATGCTGGTGGCGCCAGCAGCAAGAGCGGCTTCCACGATCCGGTCGATCCGCGCGACATTTGCTTTGTCAATCAGTGGACCCATCTCGCTGGACGGATCGGATGCCGGGCCGACTTTTACCTGAGGCAGGCGTTGCTTGAGCCGCTCCCGCAGCGTATTGGCGGCACCACGTTGGACCAATAGACGGCTGCCAGTCATGCAGAACTGGCCCGCGAAAGTCGTTAGTGCTTTCTCGATGCGAGGCAAGGCGGCCTCCTGGTCCGCATCGTCGAATACAATGAACGGAGTCTTGCCCCCTAATTCGAGTCCGAATCGTTTAAGGCGTGCCGCGCCGGCCTGCGAAATGGCGCGTCCGGTCGCAGTGCTGCCAGTGAAGCTGATCGTCGGCACATCAGGCGAGTCGACGAGGTAACTGATCACTTCCTTGCTACCGGTCACGATGTTCACAACACCGATAGGCAGGTCGGGCGTCTCACTGATTACCTTGCTGACCAGTGCGTTGACCTGCGCTGTCTGTCCAGGCATTTGCACAACCGCCGTACAACCGGCGGCCAATGCAGGTGCGAGCGAACGCACCATTAGGCCGACGGGGGAATTCCACGGAACGCTAATGCCGGCAACACCCATCGGTTCACGCAGGACGATTGAGAAGCGGCCTGGCGACCATTCAGAAGCACGGCCATGCTCGGTCGCAATCAGCGCCGCGCAGTAACGCAAGCCAGGCGCGGCCAGGGAAACTTCAAACGCAGCCTCGCCCGCAACCTTCCCGTTTTCACGGCTCAGCAGTGCAGCCAGTTCCCCGGCCCGTTCCTCGAACCGGTCGGCCAGTGCTTGCAACACGCGTATCCGCAACGCCCGATCATGGCGCCACTGGCTGGAGTGGAACGCGCGCTTAGCGGCAGCGACCGCATCTCGCGCTTCGTATTCAGCTCCGAATGCGTATAGGCCAATAATTTCACCGGTCGCCGGGTCGACGCTTTCGCGATGCTCAGTCGAATCGCGCCAGGCTCCGTCGATCCAGTGTCGGGCAAGGGGTAATGCGGATGCATGTGCATTCATGTTGACTCCAAAAATCAATAACTGGGTTTTTTCTATTCATGCAGCTGCGGCACGACTAAACCATCTTTATGGAAGACACACTGTCAACTCTGAACTAATCAAAGTAGTTATACCGCCGGCTACCGACTGCTAGTCGCTCGTATCGTCAAGAAAGAAACTTCCACGCGTGCCGCGGACTGGCTTCGCATTCCGACTTCTATTTCACCTCAGCGTACTTCGGTGCGGGAGGCTAAGCCCGACCAAGCGCTGCCGACAAAGTGCGCTACATAGGTGAGTATTTGGCCCAGAGGCTGTGTAATCTGTGTCTTGAGTACGATCACGTCCACCCTCGCTCCAGCAGGTAATGCGGCCTTGCATGTGTTACCTCCTATGTTGTCGATGTTTGCTTATGCACACCTATATTGCAAGCGCCGTACCAGTTAGCGCGAATGACAGGTTAAGCCAGAAACAAGCCCGCCTTGCTGCACCGCAGCAAGGCATAAGAAGCAATAGGTGAAGGGTAGTCTGGAGATATGTACCAAGTAGTTTGCTGCGTTGCCGCACCGCTTGCCCTCAGAAATGGCTCTCACCATTTGGTGAACATTTCCTTTGGGAGGTCCAATGAGCTCACGAAATGGTTAAACGCATCTCAACAACGCAAAACAAACATTTTTTTGCTATCCGTGACCCGCATTAGGAGACCAGTTATTTGTTCCGCAGGATCTGGATCTGCGGCGGCTCATACGGTTCTCGCCGGACGACGGCTCCATCTGGTTTGCCGAAAGTCGCATGCTCCTGCTGCATACGACCTCGCTCGGCAGTCTTAGCGAAGAGATGATGATTTCTGTCGGTCAGGAATTCAAAAGGCGTATGTCTACCCGCATGGGTTTTGCCTCTGGCAAGCGTGACGCCGAGCTGGCTCGGGAAATTCGTGGGAATCTGTCGCTTCATGAAGCGTTTGCAACAGGACCGTAGCTGCATATACTCGAGGGCGGTGTACAAGTGATTCGTGTGTTTTGCGACATGGACGTCGACAAGGACGAATTCCATCGAGAATTCATCTGGCTCGAAGGCGACTGAAGATACCGTCGAAAATATATGCTATTAGAACTCATTCCATAAATAGGTAGTCGATGCTTTTTTCGGATTCGTATGGTTTTTCATCATGTCACGAAGAGAAGAGCTTACCGACGAGCAATGGGGGCTACTGGAGCCGTTGATTCCCGTAACAGCGCGGCGACTCGATGGCCGTGGTCGACCTGAAGTCCACAGTGATCGGGCAGTACTCAATGGCATTTTGTGGGTATTGCGTACCGGGGCGTGCTGGGCCGATCTTCCCGACCGGTT
>NZ_JBHTDH010000036.1:0-35987 GCF_042666555.1 Herbaspirillum sp. GCM10030257 | reverse complement strand
GCGGCCAAACGCACCATCGAGGAGCTCTGGTCGATCATTGGGGAATTAATGGACGACTTCGCTCCAGATGAGTGTGAGCGGTATATCCGACACGCCGGCTATGGCTAGTCAACGTGAAAATGCTCTAGAGGATTTCAACCTGGTGTACGAAAAGCAGGTTGATGAGACCGTCTGCAAGGTGTGAAAAGTGCCGCAAAACCAAGTGACGCAAGCAATATCAAACATCAGTATGCTGCCTGCATGTCACCCCAGCCAGCTATAAGCGAAACCACATCAATATGGAATTCGCTTCAAGCGACAGGCACGGATATTAAAAAAGCGCAGGATTCCCTGCGCTTTTATCGTTGAATCCAACACGGTCCGTGTTGGATTTCAATAACCTAATATCGGGCAAACAGCTTATGCAGAGAACGACGATCCGCAACCACAGGTCGTTGTCGCATTCGGGTTCTTGATGACAAACTGTGCGCCTTCGAGGTCATCCTTGTAATCGATTTCCGCTCCGACCAGATACTGGTAACTCATTGAGTCAATCAGCAGCTGGACACCATTCTTGGTCATCGTGGTGTCGTCTTCGTTGACGATTTCGTCAAACGTAAAACCATACTGGAAACCCGAGCAACCGCCCCCCTGAACGAACACGCGAAGTTTCAGGTCAGGGTTGCCTTCTTCCTCGATCAATTGAGCAACTTTCGCGGCGGCACTATCAGTGAAGACAATCGGTGCCGGCATTTCTGCCACGGCGTTCTCGGTCATTTCGGCTACTGCATTCATGTGGTGGCTCCTGGCAAAGCAAAGGACAATGCTTGATTATAGTCGCTTGAGGAAATTCAGGTATTTGACAGTGCCAGCTTGAGTACCGGTTCCCCAACCTGATCATGGGCCAGTTTTCCAGACACCAGCGCACCACCATGCATTTCCAGCGCTTTGTAATACACATCTCCAGTTATGCGGGCGCGAGGCTGCAATTCAAGCAGTTCTGAAGAATGAACCGGCCCAACGATCTCGCCATTGACCACCAGATGCGCCACGCGCACTTCGCCTTCCACCTTGGCATGCTCGGAAATGACCAGCATGCTGGGCTCGTCACCATCGGCGATTACATTGCCCTTGACGTGCCCGTCAATGCGCAAACCGCCCTGAAAGTGCACGTCACCTTGAATGTTGGTCGAAATTCCAATCAGACTGTCAATCGTGCCTTTTGTCTTACGGCCTAACATGTTGGCTCTCCTTTACAAACTTGCTGATAGCTGTGTCCGTACCTGACCTCTTTCCAGCACACGCGCCTGGACCTGCTTGGTGCTTGCGCCTTCGGGCAGGGTGAGAACACCTTCAACGCGCTGGTAATACCTGAAGCTGAGCTTGAATTTGTCCTGCTCTGTTACGTTGCCGTCGGGGAAAGTCATCATAACATTCTTGCCGGCCTGCAGCGTTGGAACCATTAGCTGAAGATTTCCGGCAAACAACTGATCACCCTTGCCCCCTTGCATGACCAGCAAACGATAACGCAGTTGGTTCGGCGCGATTTGATCAATCTTCAACCGGCGAATGGTAATTCCCTGCGGTCCGGTCGCATTCGGCAACAAACTATCGAAAAATGCGAGGTCTTCCTTGAGCCTGACATTTTCCGATTCGAGCATCTTAATCTGTGCAACGAGCTGCTTTTGTGCTGAACGCTCAATATTGAGTTGACTTTCGGCGGCGTTGGCAGCCGCAGAAAGCTCGTTTCGCTCCGTAGTAAGCGCTTCCACCTGGCTTTTGTATCTGGCAACCTGAGCGCGCGCATTGTCAGGATTAATGCCGGGCAGGCCGCGACCGGTATCGTAAGTCCACATGGCTACGGCACCGAGCACACCGATCGCCAGCACGAGAAGCGCCCGGACTGGCCATGGTAATTCCGCACGGATCGTCAACTTCGGCGACGATAATGCACGACGACGTGACATCCTGTGCTTCATCGAACCGAAAGAAGAAGTAGTCTGGGTCATGAAACTTAAATATTCGCTTACGGCAATACTGGAATGTGCATCAATCCAGTGGATTCTTCAAGGCCAAACATAATATTCATGCACTGCACGCCTTGACCAGCGGCGCCCTTGACGAGATTGTCCTCAACGACAAGGATGACCAGCAAATCACCCCCGTCCGGCCGGTGGACCGCTACACGAAGCTTGTTGGATGCGCGTACCGAGCGGGTTTCTGGATGGCTGCCAGGCGGCATGACATCAACAAATGTTTCACCCTTGAAGTGGTTTTCATACAACGCCTGAAAGTCAATATCACGCGCCTCCGGAAGGATATGTGCGTATAGCGTCGAATGAATGCCACGGATCATTGGTACAAGATGCGGCACGAACGTAAGGCCGACTTTGCGTCCGGCAATCGCCTGCAAGCCTTGCGTGGTTTCCGGAAGGTGGCGATGCCCCTTGACGCCATATGCCTTGAAGTTATCCGACGCTTCAGCAAGCAACGTATGAACCTCGGCTTTGCGTCCGGCCCCCGATACCCCAGATTTGCAGTCGGCGATCAGCATGGCTTCATTAACCAGCGGTTTTCCCTGTGCCAGCAGCGGTGCATAACCGAGCTGCATCGACGTCGGATAGCACCCCGGCAAGCCAATGATACGAGCGCTTCGGATTGCGTCTCGATTCACTTCCGGCAAGCCATAGACGGCCTCTTCCAGAATGTCAGGACAGGAATGCGGCATGCCGTACCACTTTTCAAATACAGCAGTGTCCTTGATGCGAAAGTCTGCAGCGAGGTCGATGACCTTCACGCCGGCGGCAAGCAGTTCGCGCGCTTGTGCCATCGCGACACCGTGTGGCGTAGCAAAAAAGACGACATCGCATTCAGTCAGATTCGCCTTGTCCGGCGAACTAAACGCGAGGGACACCACACCTCGGAGCGACGGATACATGTCGGCGACCGGCATCCCGTCTTCCTTGCGTGAGGTAATCGCAGTGAGCTGCACCTGAGGATGCGCTGCCAGAAGACGCAGCAGCTCCACGCCTGTATAACCCGTGCCGCCGACGATACCGATCTTGATCATGTTCTTACCTTGCTGAGGAGGTTGAATAGATTGAATAATTCCGAAATTTTAACAGTGCGCGACCGTATGCATTGACCAGTTCTGGCACCGAGACGCGAACTGAATAGCCCACGAACCGGCCGCCAAAAACAAAAAGCCGCCAGGCGCAAACCTGGCGGCTTTTCGGTGCTCTGAAAACGCAGATTAGCGCTTGGAGAACTGTTTTGCGCGGCGTGCTTTACGCAGACCGACTTTCTTACGCTCAACTTCACGTGCATCACGAGTGACGAAACCTGCCTTAGACAGTTCGCCCTTCAGGCCTGCATCGTAGTCGATCAGCGCACGGGTGATGCCGTGGCGAACCGCACCAGCCTGGCCGGACTCACCGCCGCCATGGACATTGACCATGATGTCGAAACGCTCGACATTGCCGGTCAGTTCCAGAGGTTGACGAATGACCATCAGACCAGTTTCACGCGAAAAGTATTCCGCAGCCGGCTTGCCGTTGACAACGATGTTGCCGCTGCCGGATTTAATGAAAACACGAGCCACTGCACTCTTGCGACGGCCGGTTCCGTAGTTGTAGTTACCGATCATGTCCGTTCCTTAGATTTCGAGTGCTTTGGGTTGCTGAGCAGCGTGCGGATGTGTGCCGTCGGCATACACTTTCAGCTTCTTGATCATGGCGTAGCCAAGCGGACCCTTGGGCAACATGCCCTTGACGGCCTTTTCCAGCGCACGACCCGGAAAACGCTGTTGCATTTTCAGGAAGTTGGTTTCGTAGATACCGCCCGGATAGGTCGAGTGACGGTAATAAGTCTTATCCAGCGCCTTGTTACCGGTCACACGCAGTTTGCCTGCGTTGATGACGACGATGAAATCGCCCGTGTCGACGTGGGGAGTGAACTCAGGTTTGTGCTTGCCGCGCAGTCGGAGTGCCACTTCGCTGGCAACACGTCCGAGGACTTTGTCCGTTGCGTCAATCACGAACCAGTCGCGCTGTACCTCATGGGCTTTAGCGGAAAAGGTCTTCATGATGATGTCCTAAATAAATTAACTCGCTCAAATTGGCGGTTCCGCTCTTTGTAACCGGCGGACTCTTCCTTGTTGTCTTTTCCTGAGCGAACGGAAAGCCTGAAAGTATAGCCTTTTCAAAGACTTGGCGTCAAACCTTATCGACGTAGGGTGTGGATTCTCTTCAAAATGAGCGGTATTGCATACCGCTGTGATCATTAATTTGATGCTTCGACAGCATAGCGGGCGGTTAATAGCCGAAAAAAAGCCCGAAACAATGTTTCGGGCTTAAATCCACACCAAAGGAGGAGGGTGGAGGAGACAATCGATTGGTTGAAGTCAGACAAACCTTAACAACCAGCAAGAAAAGTATAGTCCGTCTTATTGTGCAATGCAAGAAAAAGACCTGAGGCCGCGGACATTTTTAACGAGATTTGATAAAAATTCATTTGTTTTCAAAAGCTTATGATTTTTCACAATATGGTCATTCGATCCGCAATGTGATGCACCGCCTGAAGTACCTCCATATTCCCCCCTTTTTCGAATTCTCCCTACTTGCGCCGCCTACCCTGTCCTGCCATCCAATCGGCGCTTCGAAACCAGTTACAATAATTGCTTCTTTTTTGAACGAGATAACAAATGGAATGCACGGTACGGTGGACCGGCCTCTCCGGGATGACTTTTTTAGCGGAGACAGGTTCCGGTCATGTGGTCGCAATGGATGGAGCGCCTGAAGGTGGCGGACGCAATCTTGCTCCCCGTCCGATGGAAGTTGTACTTGCCGGCACCGGCGGCTGTACTGCTTACGATGTAGTGCTGATCTTGCGCAAGAGCCAGCAAGACATTCGCGGTTGCGATGTCACCCTGAAGTCCGAACGGGCTGAAAAGGATCCGAAAGTTTTCACCAAAATTCATTTCCACTTCACCGTACGCGGTCGTAACCTGAAACCGAATATGGTGGAACGCGCAATCAAACTCTCGCACGAGAAGTATTGCTCAGCTTCGATCATGCTGGAAAAGACAGCTGAAATAACCCACTCTTTCGAGATTGTAGAAGACTTGGCGGACGCTCCATCAGAATAAGGACGAAGTCCAACGCCAGGGGTGCTCTGTCTTTCCAGGTGCCCTGCCCGCCTTCTTCTTATTTATATGTAGTAGGCAGTAGTGGTCATGACCTTCGCCATTGCCTTCATCGCGCCACGGAGTGGCGCCGGCATGCTGGCCGCGCCTAATGCCTGGGCGTTAGCACCGTGCGTGACTTCATCGACTCGCATCTGCTCGACAATGGCGCGGGACTTGAGATCGTTCGCAGGCAGCGTCGTCAGGTGCGCCACTAGATGCGCCTCCACTTGCCGTTCAGTTTCGACCACAAAACCTAGACTCTTCGCATCTCCGAGTTTGGCCGCTATCGCACCGATTGCATAGGAACCTGCATACCATAGCGGATTCAATAGACTGGTTCTCGATCCGAGTTCACGCAGCCGCTCGGATGTCCAAGCCAGATGGTCCTCTTCCTCGCGCCCCGCCTGCCTAAATTGCTCCTTCAGGAATTCACTTTTGGCGAAATGTGCCTGAGAATCATATAGGGCTTGGGCGCAGACTTCACCAACATGGTTTACCCGCATCAAGCCAGCACTGTGGCGGCGCTCGGCATTGTCAAGTTCAACATCTCCTATCTTGGCCGCCGGGTTGCGGCGCGATGAGGACGCCACTCCAGCGACAACGCGCAATATTTTATCCAGTCCGACCACTACTTCATCCAAACGCTTCATTCCAACTCCTAAATTATTACTAGATAACCGTTACCGACCAAATGACATGAAATACGGAAAATTTAACTACAACCAACTTTTATATTTCCATGTCAAAAACACAGAATTCCGTTTGAAGCTTCTGAGGCGCAAAATTATTATTGTGTTAAACGTTGCTTTATTTCACCACTACTCGAATCCATCATTGCCAAAACCGCAACCATACGGAAATTTTTGTTGTTCGAAAGCCACATAAACGGCGGCTAGTCATGCCTAATACCAAATTCTCTTTGCCGAAACCTCTCACATTTGATGAAATCACCATTAACTTCTTGATCAGATGGTCGGAGGTTTCGGCGGGGACGCTACCACTAGTGACCACGCTGAGGGAAACAAAGGCAATTCAAAAAAATTTTAGCACGCCAACCCTTGGAGATTTATTAATGAAAAAGTCGCTTCTCGCCCTGGCAGTTCTGGGTGCATTTGCAGGTGCAGCTTCTGCACAAACTAGCGTTCAGATCTACGGTTCGTTCGACGGCGGTGTCCGCCACGTCACCAATGTCAACGCTGCCGGCGACAGCCGCACCACAATGGGTTCCAACGGCACCTACAACTCCAACCGTATCGGCTTCAAAGGCGTTGAAGACCTGGGCGGCGGTTTGAATGCTCACTTCACATTGGAAACCGGCTTCAACACCGGCACAGGCGCACTCGACAACGCAAATAATCAGCTGTTCCAGCGTACCGCTGCTGTTGGTCTGGGTGGCGCATGGGGTTCGCTTGACTTCGGTCGTCAGTACACTGTCGCGTTTAAGACGATCGCTTCCTACGATCCGTTCAGCTATAAGTATCCTGGCATCGCATCCGCTGTTCCAGCGACTGCAGGCACTCGCTACAACAACGATATCCAGTACATCGGTACATTTGGCCCGATCACCGCACGTGCTGAATACGCACTCGGCGAGACAGTTGGCAGCAACAGCACCAACTCCTCCACAGCGATCGGCGCAAGCTACAACGCTGGTCCTCTGAGCGTTGGCGGCGCATTCACACGTCGTGACATCGCTACATTTGACAACGACCATTGGACTTTGGGCGCAGGCTACAAATTCGGTCCGGCTCGCGTTACAGTCGGCTACGCTCAGCAAGAGCAGGATCTGGCTGCCACAACAGCACAGAACAAGACTCGCTGGGGCTGGGCTGGTATCAACTATGCCATCACACCGGCAGTTGAACTGACCTACGCTTACTATCAGACCCGTAACTCCGGTACCCCGGCGTTTGACGGCAAGAAGGATCTGCACATGGTGGCAGCAACCTACGCTTTCTCCAAGCGCACCAACCTGTACGCAGAGTTTGACACCGCTAAACTGCGTGGCAATCTGCGCGTAGCGGCTCCGGAAGATCGTCAGTCCGGCGTGTCGGTTGGTATCAACCACCTGTTCTAAGCAAGCGGCCGGACGGCTTTTCTAAATCCGTCCGATCTCGTGCTTCAATTGAAAAGCTCACCCTCAGGGTGAGCTTTTTTTCTGTACACAACGCTTGATGGTCTACTGCTTCAGAGCGTCATTTTTGCCTTTTAAGAAACATGCTGTGCCGACGCTCAAACGCACAAATTTGGTGCATCACAGTGAGCCTGCGTCGCTTTTAGGCCGCATTTCGTTGCATAGTCACCACAAAATTGGGAATAAAAATGCCAAAACCTAAATTCCCTTTGTCCTGAGCGCCGATATTTGATGAAATAACCATCGGCTTCTTGATTAAATAATTAAGGGGCATAGCTTTCTGGCAGGGGCGTATTGCACTAGTGGCCTTGCCGAACGCACTACTAAAAATTTAGCTCGATAAACCTTTGGGGATTATTCAATGAAAAAATCGCTTCTCGCGCTCGCAGTTCTGGGTGCATTCGCTGGTGCAGCATCTGCCCAAACTAATGTCACCATCTACGGTATTGCTGACGTTGGTATCCAGCGCATCGACACATCCGCAACCGAAGCTCGTTGGGGCCTGGACAGCGGCATCCAGTCCGGCAGCCGCCTCGGTTTCAAGGGCAGCGAAGACCTCGGTGGCGGCCTGTCCGCAATCTTCACTCTGGAAAGCGGCTACAACATTGACACTGGCACTAGCGCACAAGGTGGCCGTCTGTTCGGTCGTCAGGCGTTCGTTGGTCTGAGCGGCGGTTTCGGCGCTGTTAAGTTCGGTCGTCAATACACTCCGATCTTTATTGCACACGACACAATCGACCCGTTCGGTACAGGTATCGTCGGTGACGGCAGCGGTATCTCCGCAGTCTTCAATCCGTACGGCATCCGTATGGACAACACCATCAACTACTCCCTGACAGCTGGTCCGATCTCCGGTCAAGTTGCTTACGGTTTCGGTGAAGTCGCTGGTGAAAACTCCGCTGGCCGTCAGATCGGCGCGTCGCTGGGTTATGCAAACGGCCCGCTGACCGTTGTTGGCGCATACCACACTGCAAACTCCCCGACAGTCGGCAGCCAGGCTGATGCTAGCACCGCTTTCATCGGTGGCGTGTTTGATTTCCGCGTAGTCAAGCTGCACGGCGCATTTGCTGACAACCGCGGCGACAACGCTGTTGGTACACGTGCAATCCGTGACCGTGACTACATGCTGGGCGTGAGCGCACCGATCGGTGGCGCAGGCAACGTGATGGCATCCTGGACACGTCATGACCAGCGTTTGGCTGGCCTGGGCGGTGCAGATGCTGACATGTACGCAATTGGCTACACACACAACCTGTCGAAGCGTACAAACCTGTACACATCGTACTCGACCATCCGCAACGACGGCAGTTCGACTCTCGGCCTGCCCACAGGCGTTGCAGCTGGCAACGACATCAACTGGGTTAACGTTGGTATCCGTCACAAGTTCTAATCGCTCGCGGGCTTAAGTCCGCTGTGATTTGACTATGCAGTACGAAAAAGGCACCTTCGGGTGCCTTTTTTTGTGTGTGGCATCAACAAGATTTACTCTTTCAAACCGAAATCCGCGATATAGCTGATCACTTTGCAGGTAATAAACCCGTTAAGCCAAGGTTGACTTCGGATTAATTGGAACGGTCATTCTGCCGTTTTGGCCTGAAGACAGTCGTATCGCCATAGAACGCTTCATCCTGTCTATCCCACCATCCTGGAACCCCAAGCACCGGCAGCGGGCTGAAATCGGCTGTTTTGAGCCCTCCAGCCAATGATTGCGCAACGGCTGCGTCCAGCCAACGGCGCTTGGCCTCCCCATGCATCTCAAAGTAGGCGTCGTCTACAATCAGTACCCACGCATGTGCCGTGATGGATTTAAACGGCTTGACCAGTTTTTCCATCAAGGCATGGCCAAACAGCCAGACCTCGCAGTCCCTGATAAAGTCGTCGCGGTGTGCCAGCCATGCATGTTGCCAAGCATGTGTACGCAGACTTTCCACAAGGGCGACGTCTCTGCTGACGAGTAGCGCGGCATTCTCGTCAAATATCGTCGCGGCATCTCTTACCGGACCACGTCTGGACTGGTTTGTTAGATTAGACTGCCGTGATGCTTCGAGCGCTGCCGATTGCAGAGCATTGAGTTGAATTTTGGTTTTTGGAAAACTGAGCCAGACCAGCGCATTGAAGAAATCATGGAGATTTTCGCGCGTAGGCACCCTCCCCGTGGCGCTGATGAAGGCTTCATAAGCCGTCCCGGGCGGGAGTTCGGCCTGAGGAACAAATCGGATTGGCATGCCACGATGGTTATGCAAACCAAGGGTATTCGTTGCATCATTGAGCGCACCCAGCCAGTCGGCAGCATGTAGAACGGAGTCGGCTACCAACCGCAGTGGAGCGAGCCATGGCTTGGTCCAATCAATTGTGTCAAACATGTCTGCGTTTATCATTACCTAGAGCGGTTTCATATTGGTGTGCGGAGAAGCGGGTCGATTTGGCGTGCAGGGCAAGGCGCGCGGAGCGCCGTGTGGCGGGCCACACAAGCGATAAGCAACGCCGCCCGGCGCGTCAAGGCGGCCCGAGGCGACAGTACATCAATATGAAACCGCTCTAGGATCACGCCTGTCCGGTCATCGTCGGGATCCTCTCCAAACGACCACCGGCAGACGCGTCTTAACTAACAATCAGACAAGTTTCCAGTGAATTGCTTCACCACCATTCAGGGGCACGACCGTCGTCTCTCCCATGGGTAGCTCCGCTGGGAGCGTCCAGGTCTCACGCTGCAGCGTCACCGTGCCGCTGTTACGCGGAAGCTGGTAAAACGCCGGCCCATTAAAGCTGGCGAATGCCTCAAGCTTGTCAAGTGCACCGACCTGATCGAATGCATGGGCATATAACTCCATCGCATGCAGGGCCGTATAGCAACCCGCGCACCCGCAGGCGTGCTCCTTCAGTCCTTTGGGATGGGGTGCGGAATCGGTACCGAGGAAAAAGCGGGTATCGCCGGATGTCGCAGCCTTGACCAAGGCTTGGCGATGTTCTTCGCGCTTAAGAACCGGCAGACAGTAGTAATGCGGACGGATACCGCCTTTGAAAATCTCATTGCGGTTATAGAGCAAGTGATGGGCAGTGATGGTGGCACCAAGCGGGCCATCTGCCTGGGTCACGTACTGCGCAGCTTCGCGCGTTGTGATGTGCTCAAACACAACTTTCAATGCCGGCATGTCTCTGCGCAAAGGTTCCAAAACGCGGTCTATGAACACGGCCTCACGATCAAACAGGTCGATATCGGTATCAGTCACCTCACCATGCACAAGAAACGGCATGCCAACTTCCTGCATGACCTCCAGCGTCTTGTAGCATTTATTTAACGCAGTGACACCGGCGTCGGAATTGGTGGTCGCACCAGCAGGATAAAGTTTCACCGCGTGAATAAAGCCGCTTTCCTTGGCACGCCGGATTTCATCTGGCGGCGTGTTGTCGGTTAGATAAAGCGTCATCAGCGGTTCGAAATGCATGCCGGCCGGTAGTGCAGTGAGGATACGCTCGCGGTAGGCAGCGGCCTGGGCCGTTGTGGTGACCGGTGGCTTGAGATTGGGCATCACGATCGCACGGGCAAACTGGCGCGCGGTATGTGGCAAGACACTGGCCAAGGTGGCGCCATCGCGCAAATGCAAGTGCCAGTCGTCGGGGCGTGTCAGCGTGATGCTGGAAACAGAGGATTGGGTTTGGGAAGTAGGCATGTTGGCTCTTTCTTGATACGGCGCTATTTTACCCGCCTGAGGCAACAAACTGAGCCATTCCCGGTTACCAAATAAAAAAGCCGCCCCTGTGGGCAGGGACGGCGTGGCGCTCGATGAATCTATTGCTCTGTTACTGGCGGTCAGTGGATGATTTTTGCAAGGAAGTCACGCGCACGGTCGGAACGCGGCGCACCGAAGAACTCTTCCTTGGTGCAATCTTCAACAATCAAACCCTTGTCCATGAAGACGACGCGGTTGGCGACCTTCTTGGCAAAGCCCATTTCATGGGTGACCACCATCATGGTCATACCTTCGTGCGCGAGGCCGACCATGACGTCCAGCACTTCGTTGATCATTTCAGGATCGAGCGCCGAGGTCGGTTCATCGAACAACATCGCAATCGGATCCATTGACAACGCACGCGCGATCGCGACACGCTGCTGCTGACCACCAGACAACTGGCCCGGGAATTTGTCCTTCTGCGATAGCAAACCGACGCGATCGAGGTACTTCAGGCCCTTTTCGGTCGCTTCATCCTCGCTGCGACCCAGCACCTTGACTTGGCCGATCGTTAGATTCTGGCGAATCGACAGGTGCGGAAATAATTCAAAGTTCTGGAACACCATGCCGATGCGTGCACGCAGTTTCGAGAGATTGGTTTTCGGGTCGCCGACCGAAATGCCATCGACCAGGATCTGGCCTTTCTGGAACGGCTCCAGTCCGTTGACAGTTTTAATCAGCGTGGACTTGCCCGAGCCGGAAGGACCGCAGACCACAACCACTTCACCCTTGGCAACATGCGTGGTGCAATCGGTCAGAACCTGGAAATTTCCGTACCATTTGCTGACATCTTTAAGTTCAATCATGATTTCTCCTGGATACTATTCTGAAATATTCTGTCTTTGCCGGAGTCCGGATCCCACAGGCTTCTGCTTGCGCCGCACTTGATGGCGATGTCCCGGCGCAGCACAAGATGCGTTATCGGATAATCGCCACCTTCTGCTGTAGCCGCTTAACCAGCAGCGAAAGCCCGAAGCAGATCACGAAGTAGACGAGCGCGACAAACAGATACATTTCAATCAGACGTCCGTCACGCTGCGCGACCTTGGAAGCAGCGCCCACGAAGTCGGTAATCGACAAGACATACACCAGCGATACGTCTTGAAACAGCACGATAGTCTGTGTGAGCAGAACCGGAATCATGTTGCGGAATGCCTGAGGCAGCACGATATTTCCCATGGTTTGCCAGTAATTCATCCCAAGCGCATAACCGGCGGAAACCTGCCCGCGAGGAATCGACTGGATACCAGCTCGCATGATCTCGCAGTAGTACGCAGCTTCAAACAGCATGAATGTAATCAGCGACGAAGTGAACGCACCGACCTTGATCGGTTCATTTGCACCAATTATCCAGGCCCCGATATACGGCACCAGGAAGTAAAACCAGAAAATTACCAGAACCAGCGGAATTGAGCGGATCAGGTTGACATAACTGGTAGCAACGAACGATATGGCCTTGTTGCTGGACAAGCGCATCATCGCCAATAACGTGCCGATAATGATACCGCCCACCATCGCCAGCCCCGTCAGCTCTAGCGTGAATGCCATCCCTGTCTGGAAAAGGTAAACCCAGCTGCGTTCGATAACGTCGAAATCGAGATTAAGCATGGTTACTTACCTCCCGAACCGGAAGTGATATAGCCAGGTACCGCCACGCGTCGTTCGATGACGCGCATGAGATTAACCACGACCACATTGACGAGGACATAAATAATCGTGGCCGCAGTGAATGCCTCAAATACCTGGAAGGAGAATTCCTGCATTGAACGCGCCCGTGCGGTCAGTTCCATCAAGCCGATAGTCAGCGCTACCGCGCTGTTTTTCATAATGTTGAGAAATTCACTGGTAAGCGGCGGAATGACGATACGGAAAGCCATCGGCAGCAGAATGTAGCGATAGGTTTGCGGAAGCGTCAGGCCGAGCGCCGTTCCGGCCAGTTTCTGCCCCCGCGGCAGAGAATTGATGCCTGCGGAGACCTGCACGGCCACCCGTGCAGACGTAAAGAATCCAAGCGAGATGACCGCAGTAATAAAGGGAGAATTCGGCAATTGCTTGAGCCAGTCGCCAAAGGATGCGGGAACAAGTTCCGGCATCACAAAGAACCAGAGGAACATCTGGACCAGCAACGGAATGTTGCGGAACAGTTCGACATAGCCGTTAGCCAGACGCACCGCCCACTTGTGGGGGGTCGTGCGGATGGTGCCGATGATTGCGCCGAGGATGAGTGCCATGATCCACGCGATCAGCGCGGTAGCCAGCGTCCAGTACAGTCCGGACAGCAGCGTGTCCATATAGGTGCCGACACCGTCGGGAGACGGCTCCCAGAAAATGCGCCAGTTCCAGTTGTAATTCATAGCTTGCCCTTGTCTCTTGCAGAGGTCCAGTGTGATATTGCGCGCACCGCAGGATGCGACTGTGTGACGCATTGCTGTCTGCCGTCACCCTTCTAAGGAATTGTATTCACTACAAAAAACGGGAGGCCCCTGCCCCCCGTTTTTTTCACGCTGCTATCGCTTATTTGTAAGCAGCGGGATCACCGGAATCGGTCGGATTCGCAATGATTTTCTTCAGTTGCTCGCTCATCGGCCAGTTCAGGTTAACACCCTTCGGTGGAATCGGCGACTGGAACCACTTCGCGTAGATACGGTTGATATCACCCGACTTGAAGACGGCGATGATGGCGTCGTCCACGACTTTCTTGAAGGCAGGATCGTCGCGGCGCATCATGATGCCGTAGGGCTCAAGCTCAAGCGCATCCTTGGTGATGACGTAGTCATTTGGCGACTTGGACGTTGCTGCCAGCGATGCCAGCAGAATGTCATCCATCAGGAAGGCAACCGCACGGCCTGTTTCAACCATCAGGAAAGACTCAGCATGATCCTTGGCAGACAGAATGTTCAAGCCCAGGTTTTTCTCGGTATTGAGCGTAGTGATCTGACGCATAGACGTCGTACCTGCTGTCGACACCAGGGTTTTGCCCTTCATGTCGTTCAGCGAACTGATATTGGCAGACTTCTTGGCCAGCAGGCGGTTACCCGACACGAACGTGGTCGGTGCAAATGCAACCTGTTTCTGGCGCTCGAGGTTATTGGTGGTGGAACCGCACTCGAGGTCGACCGTGCCGTTTGCCATCAGAGGAATACGGGTTGCCGATGTGACCGGGTTCATCTTGACGTTCAACTGTGTCATGCCCAGGTGCTTCTGGATTGCACTCACTGCCTTCATGCAGAGATCGATCGAGTAGCCCTGATAGGACTGCTTGTCGTCAAGGTAGGAAAACGGAATGGAGGAATCGCGCACGCCCAGAGTAATGGTGCCGGAATCCTTAATCTTTTTCAGTGTGCCGCTCTCCTGAGCCTGTGCGGCTCCTGCGATGACCCCTGCGCCGATCAGGACAGCGATCAATTTTGCTAGTTTCATTTTATCTCCTGGAAAAAAATTAGCGAGTTAGTGTACCAAAAGCTATGTTTATAGAGCATGTTTTCTGCTCGTTTCGAGGGGCTAAGACCGGGTCCTCTCCCTTTGGTCGAACATGTTCTTGTTTTTATTACTGCGCAATACGTAGTTTTACGGATTCCCAGTTGCGAGCATGGCTAGCGCCAACTCGATTTCAGTCCCCTACCTTATCGGTCGGAAAACGGAATGTGTCACGCAATAAGTGGCCGATCGGCATATTCATGTTTATGCCCTTGGGTGGAATCGGGCTCTTGAACCACTTGTCGTAGAGCTTGTAGATCTCGCCATCGTTGATGATGCGGCCCATTTCCCGGTCGACGACGGCCTTGAACGCGGGGTCATCCTTGCGCAGCATGATGGCATAAGGTTCGGCGGACAGGGCATCTCCAATAACCGCAAAGCGGCTCGGGTTTTCCGAGTTTGCACGCAATCCGAATAAAAGTACGTCATCCATGGGAAAAGCTGCTGCCTCGCCTTTCTCCACCATCGAAAACGATTCGGCATGGTCACGCCCTTCGATCAGTTTCAGGCCTAGAGCCCGTACTTTGTCGCGGTCATTGAGCAGTTTGACTGTCGTGGTGCCTTTGGTCGTCACAACCTGCTTGTCGCGCAGATCGGACCAATTGGTAATCCCCGAATCGGTTCGCACCACCATGCGGGCGGCGGCGACAAAATGAGGGATGGTAAACGCCACCTGCTTGCGGCGCTCGGCATTGTTAGTGGTGGAGCCGCACTCCAGGTCCGCTTTGCCATCGACGATGGCAGGGATGCGGGTGGAAGGCGTGACGGCCAGAAATTCGACATTGAGACGGTCTAGCTTGAGTTCACGCTTGACCGCATCGGCAATTTTCAGACACAGCTCGACCGCGTATCCAATCGGTTTTTTATCTGCGTTGTAGTAGGAAAACGGGAGAGATGCCTCCCGGTATGCGATGGTAATCGTGCGCGATTCTTTGATTTTTGCCAGACTATCGGCAGCGTATGTCGGAGGGGCGAGCAGGCAGCAGGAGGCTGCAAGGCAGCCTCCTGCGATACGACTTGTAATCGTAGGTCGGTAGTGCATAAGGTCTCCGTCTCATGCCGGGTAGTACAGCCTACAGGACGTCCGGCGGTGCAGTTGAATACGAAACTACGGCCGCGTCCTGTATGTGCAGCCGCCGGTGCATTGCCGGCAGCTTGCCAGTTTTCAGTGCAACCGAAGTATCAAGGGTAAAGTCCGCGCATTTCCCGTGCCTGCAACACTCGGGTACAAGCGACGATAAACGCGGCAGTACGTAATGATACTTTCTTCTCGTCCGCTAGTTGCCACACGGCAGCAAATGCTTCACGCATGATACGTGTCAGGCGCTGGTTAATCTCATCCTCGGTCCAGAAAAAGCTTGAGAAATCCTGCACCCATTCGAAGTAACTGACGGTCACGCCACCCGCATTGGCAATCACGTCTGGCACGATCAGCACGCCCTTGTCGTGCAGGATGTCGTCAGCGGCCGGGGTCGTCGGGCCGTTCGCGCCCTCCAGAATGATCTTGGCGCGGATCTTGTTGGCGTTGGCTTCGGTGATCTGCTGCTCAAGTGCGGCCGGGATCAGAATGTCACAGTCGACTTCCCAGAAACGGCTGCGGTCGTTGACCGTGTCGGCATTGGCAAAGCCGGACACACTGCCATGCTGCGCCACATGTGCCTGCAGCGCCGTGACGTCGAGTCCGCCGTCACGCACTATCGTGGTGACATGGTCCTGCACCGCGACGATTTTTGCACCAGCTTCGGCGAACAAGCGGGCAGCAACGCCGCCGACGTTCCCGAAGCCCTGCACCGCAACGCGTGCACCTTTGATGTCTAGACCACGCTTGGCGGCGGCTTCACAACCCACGACGTAGACGCCACGGCCAGTGGCTTCGTGACGGCCCAGGCTACCGCCGAGAGAAATCGGCTTGCCGGTGACGACGCCGGAGGCAGTGCTGCCCTGGTTCATGGAATAAGTGTCCATCATCCACGCCATGATCTGCTCATTGGTATTGACGTCGGGCGCCGGGATATCCTTGTTCGGGCCGATGATGATGTTGATTTCGCTGGTGTAACGGCGAGTCATGCGTTGCAGTTCGCCGGTCGACAGGGTCTTGGGATTGACGCGGATGCCACCTTTCGCGCCGCCGTACGGCACGTTGACTGCTGCGTTCTTGACTGTCATCCAGGCCGACAGGGCCATTACTTCAGACAGCGTTACGTCCTGGTGGAAGCGCACACCGCCCTTGCCC
Source organism: Herbaspirillum sp. GCM10030257 (assembly GCF_042666555.1). NCBI lineage: Bacteria > Pseudomonadati > Pseudomonadota > Betaproteobacteria > Burkholderiales > Oxalobacteraceae > Herbaspirillum > Herbaspirillum sp. GCM10030257. The sequence goes on along the minus strand of NZ_JBHTDH010000036.1, from coordinate 19,248 downwards.
GGACCGCGGGAAGTATTGTGCTGCACGCGGTAGCCCTCGAAGTGGGCAATGGTCCCGTCATCGCGTTCGATCGGGACGTCAACAACGAGAATACGCTTGGGGCGCTTGAGAGTTTCAACCCAGCGGGCCAGGTTGCCGAGATGGGGTGTGACGCGATCGATCTGCTCGAGATAGACGCCCCAGGGGCCGATCTCATGGGGTGTCAGGTAAGACGGGACTTCGTGGTGGACGGACATGGTGCCATGACTCCTTGTAGGTTTAAGCGCCATCGTTGCGATGATGCGCTATACAGGGAAGGATGCTATTCCAACGCGCCGCAGCAAATCCAATGCTTTGTAGGCATGCAACTATGCATGGAACGCATAACCTTTGATGCCCCGCAAATGCGTGATCAGGCGGCTTTTCCTGCTGCGGTTCGGCGCTTGCGGTTGCGCGGTTTTGCTTCCCTGCGCTCGACCAGGTATTCCCATAGTCGGGACACAATCGGCTTGCCCGGACGCTGACCCGAAGGACGTTCCCGATAGAGGCGGATTTCCATGCTGAGTTCCCAGTCCGGCTGGCCGCCATCGGCGCGCGCCAAATGCTTCTGCTTGATTTCTCGTGTCACTGCGGATTCCGGAAGAAAGGCGATACCATGGCCTTCCAGCGCCATCATCTTCAAGCCTTCCGCCATGTCGGTCTCGTAGCGCTTTTCAAGGAACAGCGGGCGTTCGGCATCGGCAAGAATCATATCCACCATGCGGCCCAGATAAGCATTGCTGGTGTAAGACAGAAATGGTATCGGCGCTTTGGGGCTGCCCGGCAGTAGCAAGCTCGGTACACCGGACTTGTTACAGCGTGCGTAGGCACGCAAGGTTTCGCTGCCCAGGGTCAGCATGTCGTAGCGGCTGGCGTCGAGCTGTACGGGCTGGCGGGGATGGTGATAGCACAGTAGCAGATCGCAGCCGCCCTCCACCATCGTCATCACAGCGTCGTGCACGTTCAGTGCAATCAGTCGTGAATTCAGTGTGCCGAAACCGTCCTTCAGCTCGGTGATCCACTTGGGCATATAGGTCAGCGACAAGGTGTGCGGCACCGCGAAGTCGACCGTGGTATGGGCAGTCGGCCGCTTGCCGCGCAACAGGGCACGCGCATTATTGACCTGACCAAGCATTTCCAGCGCCTGCTCGTAGAACACTTCACCGGCCGGGGTGAGCCTGGTCGGATAGGAGGTGCGGTCGATCAGATCCGCGCCGAGCCATGCTTCCAGGGACTGAATGCGGCGCGAAAATGCCGGTTGCGTCACATGGCGCAGCGCCGCCGAACGGCTGAAGCTGCGCGTCTCGGCCAATGAAATAAAATCTTCGAGCCATTTGGTTTCCATGCCGCTATGTTAGTCGCCTTCGCAGCGGAAGCAAAGCGGCCCCGGCTGGAGACCCAAGTCACGCGACTGCGGCTTCCGTGTCCCTGTCGTCGGCCGACGGCGAAGCCGGAACCTCCTGACGTGCCTGCTGGCGCTCCCACATCTGTGCATACGCGCCGTTTTGCGCAATTAACTGGCTATGCGTACCGCGTTCGATGATCCGGCCATGGTCGAGCACCAGGATCTGCGAAGCGTCGGCGATGGTCGACAGCCGATGGGCAATCACCAGGGTGGTACGGTCCCTGGCGATTTCCTTCAGCTGCGCCTGGATCGCCTGTTCGGCGCGCGAGTCCAGCGCCGAAGTCGCCTCGTCGAAGATCAGGATGGCTGGATTCTTGAGCAAGGTGCGGGCAATCGCCACGCGCTGTTTTTCACCGCCGGACAACTTCAAGCCGCGCTCGCCGACCATGCTGCCGTAACCGTCGGGCAGGCTTTCGATGAAGTCGTGGATATACGCAGCTTTCGCAGCCGCCACGATTTCTTCACGAGTCGCATCCGGCTTGCCATAGGCTATGTTGTACTCGATCGTGTCATTGAACAGTACGGTGTCCTGCGGCACGATGCCGATACTTTTACGCAATGATGCTTGCGTTACATTGCGCAAGTCCTGGCCATCGATGGTAATGCTGCCAGCATTGATATCGTAGAAGCGAAACAGCAGGCGCGACAGCGTGGACTTGCCCGAGCCGCTGTGGCCAACCACGGCGGTCGTCGTTCCTGCTGGAATCGTGAAGTCGACATCGAACAGGATCTGGCGCTTGGCTTCGTAGCTGAAATCGACATGCGAAAACTTCACTTCCGCGCCCTTGATCACGAGCGGCTGTGCGTTCGGCACATCGGCCACTTCGCGATGCTGGTCGAGCAGCTTGAACAGCCTTTCCATGTCGGCAAGGCTCTGCTTGATCTCGCGGTAGATCACACCGAGGAAATTGAGCGGAATGTATAACTGGATCATGAAGGCATTGACCAGTACCAGATCGCCCAGCGTCATCTTGCCATCGATAACGCCTTGGGTCGCGCGCCACAGGATCAGCGTGACGGCGGTGGCGATGATCAGCGATTGTCCGGTGTTGAGGATCGACAGCGAGGTCTGGGATTTCACTGCCGCCGTTTCCCAGTTCTGCATGCTGTGGTCGTAACGGCGCGCTTCGTAATCCTCGTTGCCGAAATACTTGACCGTCTCGTAGTTGATCAGCGAATCAATGGCGCGCGTGTTGGCCTTCGAATCGAGTTCGTTCATCGTCCGGCGGAAGTTGGTGCGCCATTCGGTCACCGCCACCGTAAAGCCGATGTACACCAGCAAGGCGGCGAAGGTGATGACGGCAAACCAGATGTCGTAATGCAGCACCAGGTAGCCGATCACCAGAGTGATTTCGACCAGAGTCGGCAGGATGCTGTATAGCGTGTATGAAACCAGCGACGAAATTCCACGCGAGCCGCGTTCGATGTCGCGCGTCATGCCGCCGGTCTGCCGATTCAGGTGAAAACGCAGCGACAGCGAATGCAGGTGACGGAACACTTGCAGTGCGATGGTACGCACCGCACTTTGGGTAACCTTTGCAAACACGAATTCACGCAGCTCGGTAAACATCGTCGTGCACAGTCGCAGCAATCCATAGGCAACCAGTATGCCGACCGGAAGCACCAGCAAGGCCTGTGGATTATTGGGTCCGATCGTCATATGATCGATCAGCGCCTTCAGTACCAGCGGCACCCCGACGTTCGCCATTTTGGCGCCTACCAGGAATGTCAGGGCCAGCGACACGCGCCACTTGTACGCCCATAGATAGGGAATCAGCGTCTTGAGCGTACTCCAGTCGTTACGGGTACCGTCGTTGGCGGGAGGCTCGGGAGATGAAACAGGATGGCGTCGCATGAAAGATTTATCTATGGAATGGTTTATGCTCTGGCTTTGACGATTGTAGCCCAGTGCCTGTGTTCCATCAGGTGAGGCGAAAAAGGAGAACCGCAATGACAAATAAACACCAAACCTGCCTTCCTGACGGGAAAGTACCGCAGTTACGCGTGATGCCGATGCCAGCCGATGCCAATGTTCATGGCGATGTGTTCGGCGGCTGGATCATGGCACAGGTTGACATCGCCGGTTCGCTGCCGGCGGTTCGCCGTTCGAATGGCCGTGTCGCGACCATCGCGGTGAATTCCTTCGTGTTCAAACAGCCCGTATTTGTTGGCGACTTGCTCTCCTTCTATGCCGATATCGTCAAGGTCGGCACGACATCGATTACCGTCAACGTGGAAGTTTATGCAGAGCGCAATCGCCTTCAAGTGGAAACCGTCAAGGTAACCGAGGCAACGCTGACCTACGTCGCTACCGACGAAAACCGACAGCGCCGTGCGATTCCGCCACTCGCCGATTAAACAAAGTCCAAGGTACACTCCGGCAAGCTGAGATGCGAAACGACCGTCGGTTTTTCCTGGCGCAAACCACGCGCCTTTTTTCCCTGGCGGCATTGTCGGCCGCGTTTCCGGGTACCGCGCTGAGCAAGACGGCGCTCTATCCTTTCAGCCTCGGCGTCGCATCCGGATCGCCGCGTGCGTCATCTATCATCTTGTGGACACGTATCCTGCCCGACCCGCTCAATGCGGAATCATCCGGCAAGCAGCCTTTTTCCGTCCAATGGGAAATGGCAGAGGATGAAGGATTCACCCGCATTGCTGCTACAGGCAACACGACCGCCCTGCCGGAGTTGGCGCACAGCGTGCATGTCGACGTCGCCGGTCTCAAGCCGGATCACTGGTACTGGTATCGCTTCATGCTCGGGGATGCAGTCAGTCCGGTTGGTCGTACGCGCACCGCACCGGCTGCCAATGTCATGCCGTCTTCACTGCGGCTGGCATTCGCTTCCTGCCAGCACTGGGATTTCGGCGAGTATGCGGCGCATCGTCACATCGCTGCGGAAGCGCCCGACCTGGTCGCTTTTCTCGGCGACTATATTTACGAATGGGGCCAACTCGAACTTGCGCATCCCGCCTCGCCACGCAAGCGTGTCAATGAAAGCGTGACCTTGTCCGATTACCGCGCACGCTATGCGCAGTACAAATCCGACCCGCAGCTGCAAGCGTCGCATAGGGTGGCGCCATGGATCGTCACCTGGGACGATCACGAAGTAGCCAACGACTATGGCAACGACCGCGATGAACGCCTAAATTCCAACTTCCTTGCGCGCCGGGCTGCCGCCTATCAGGCTTTCTATGAACATATGCCGGTGCGCCTGCATGCATTGCCGGAAGGCCCACAACCACAGCCACAACGCTTTGCGCAAATGCGTATCTACGACCGCTATGACTGGGGTCGACTGGCACGCTTTCATGTGCTCGATGACCGGCGATACCGCTCTCATCATGCCTGTCCCGCACTGAATCGAGGTGGATCGCGATTGGTCGATGCGAGCTGCGGCGAACGGCTCTCCCCGACACGCACGTTGCTTGGCAACGAGCAGGAACGATGGCTGGCCGAGGGTTTTGCCAGTTCCGGGGCCCGATGGAATTTCATTGCACAACAGACATTGATGGCCCAGTGTTCTCATACGCCCATCGAAAACGGAGAGGATGGTCGCTTCTGGAATGACGGCTGGGACGGTTATCCAGCCGCGCGTGAGCGGCTGTTTCGCGACATTCACACACATAAAGTCAGCAACCCTGTCGTGCTATCGGGCGATGTACACACCTTTTATGCGGCAGAGCTGCAGCAGGACTTCAATCGGCCGGTATCTGCGGACAATCCTGTCATTGCAACGGAGTTTTGCGGCACTTCTGTCACCTCGAACTCGCGGCCGCAGGCGCGCACCGAGCAATATGTCGTGCAAAATCCGCATATCAAATACGGTCGTAGTGACGTCCGCGGATTTGTGATGATGGAAGTCAGCCCGGCGCAGGTCATAACGCGCTTTCAGGCGCTGGCCGATGTGCACCAGGCACAATCTCCGGTATCAACGATTGCCCGTTTCGTGGTCGAGGATGGCAAACCGGGATTGATCAAAAGCAGTTGATCATGAGGTTACCGACATAAAAAAACCGCCTGACTTGCAGGCGGTTTTTAGTGGCTACGGGACGTAGCGTGAATGATGCGGGAAGACCTGATCAGGCCGCCTTCTTTTCATCGCGCAGTTCGCGGCGCAGAATCTTGCCGACATTGGTCTTCGGCAATTCGTCGCGGAACTCGATGTATTTCGGCTTTTTGTAGGCGGTGAACTGCTCCTTGCAATAGTTCATCAGTTCATCGACTGTCAACGATGCGTCCTTGCGGACCACGAACAGTTTGACCGCTTCGCCGGAGTTATTGTCGGGCACGCCGATGCATGCGCATTCGAGCACGCCCGGATGTGCGGCAACCACCGCTTCAATCTCGTTCGGGTACACATTGAAGCCGGACACCAGAATCATGTCTTTCTTGCGATCGACGATCTTCACGAAGCCGCGCTCATCCATTATGCCGACGTCACCGGATTTGAAGAAGCCATCCGGCGTCATGACCTTTGCGGTTTCATCCGGGCGGTTCCAATAGCCAACCATGACCTGCGGGCCCCGGATCGCGATCTCGCCAGGCTGTCCTAGAGGTACCGGTGCGCCATTGTCGTCCAGGATAGCGATTTCCGTGCTTGGAATCGGCAGGCCGATCGTGCCGGAAAATTCCGTCGACAGTGCTGGGTTGCAGGTTGCGGTCGGCGCGGTTTCCGACAGGCCGTAGCCCTCGACGATCGGGCACCCGGTGATTTTGAGCCACTTGTCGTTGACTGCCTGCTGCACTGCCATGCCGCCACCGTTGCAGATCTTCAGTTGCGAGAAATCCAGTTTGGCAAATTCAGGATTGTTCAGCAAGCCGTTATAGAGCGTATTCACCGCAGGCAGCAGGTTGAACTTGTATTTGCCGAGCTCCTTGATGAAGCCGGGAATGTCACGCGGGTTCGGGATCAGGATGTTCATTGCGCCCCAGCGGGTGCCCATCAGCATGCACGCGGTCAGCGCAAAGATGTGATACAGCGGCAGTGCGCAGACAATGGTCAGCGGATCGATCTTCGGTTCCTGCTGCAGCGCGGGCTGTGCCCATGCATCGTTTTGCAGCACGTTGGCAATGACACAGCGATGTGTCAAGGTTGCGCCTTTCGATACACCGGTGGTGCCGCCGGTGTATTGCAGGAATGCGAGGTCATCATGATTGAGGTCGACCGGCTTGAGCGTCATGCGCCCACCCTCCGACAATACCTGCTTGAAGCGGATGGCATTCGGCAGCGAGAACGCAGGTACCATTTTCTTCACATTGCGTACGACGAAATTGACCAGCATGCCCTTGGCGCCGCCCAGCATCTCGCCCATGCTGGCAACGACTACATGCTTAACCTTGGTCTTGCCGATTACCTGTTCCAGCGTGGTAGCGAAATTTTCCAGGATGATGATCGCTTCGGCGCCGGAATCATTGAGTTGATGCTCAAGTTCGCGCGGCGTGTACAGCGGATTCACATTGACCACGCAGTAGCCGGCGCGCAGTATGCCCGTGATTGCGACCGGATACTGGAGGATGTTTGGCATCATCACCGCTACCCGTGCGCCCTTCTTCAGGCCGCGTCCCTGCAACCATGCGCCGACTTTTTTCGACAGTTCGTCGACTTCCGCGTACGTCATGAACTTGTCCATGCAGACGTAGGCGTTACGCGACGAGAATTTCTTGAACGATTCCTCCATCAAATGCACCAGCGAGCGGTACTGGGTAACATCGATTTCTGCGGGAACGCCAGGTGGGTAGGACTTCAGCCAAAGCTTTTCCATTGTCTGCCTCTAGTTTTATTGGTGGGATTGGTTGATTTGCCCAAAAAATCGAACGACCGATTCTTTTTTAAGCGTAGATGCTATCGGTCGACGCGCTGTCATGCAAGTCTTTTAATTATGATCAGAATAATCCTTCTAAGGAGATTATGGTTTTGCAGTGCAGCAATTTTGATTACACCAATTGCAGCGGACGCGCGCAAAAAAAAGCAGCCTCGAAAGGCTGCTCTATGTCGCATTCGGCCGTTACTCAAGCTATTGGGTACTGAGCTGATGCGGTTGCATGGAAATCAGCTTGCCCAGCCTGAGCCCACCTACCCAGGCGCTTAATGCAGGTCTTCGGCGTGGGTGTTGCCCGCAGTGACCGCCGTAGCCTGACCAAGGCTGGCCAGCAGACGATGACGTTCATCCTTGCCTAGCGTGGACAGGTTGCGTACCGCTTCATAAAACTTGCCAAGGTCTTTTTGTTTGCTCAGTATGGCCTTGAAACCGGGTACGAAGTCATGATAGGTCGCCACCGCTGACAGATGCGCGTTCGACAATGGTTCGGCGAACCAGCGATCGTAACCGCTGTAGCCGCCCCAACTTTCTTTCAGCACCAGGTATTCTTCTTTCAATGCCTTGAAAATCGCCGCCTTCTCCTTGCGCTTTTCATCATCGCTGATGTCACTTTCGTAATTGGCTTTCAATGCCTTGCGCTGCTTCAGCAGCAAGGCCAGGAAGTCGCGCTTGCGCCCTTCGTAAGCTGCGTAGGCTTTTCGTGTCTTATCGTCTCCATGCAATTCCATCCAGCGTTCAACGCCGGCTTCCTCGACGGCAACAGCAAACGATTCATTGAATTTGGAATCACCCGGCACATAGACGACCTGGTGTGCGAGTTCATGGAAAACCAGTCGCGCCAGCTCGCCGTCCGGATATTGAATGAAGGTCGACAGTACCGGATCCTTGAACCAGCCGAGCGTCGAATAAGCCGGCACGCCGGACACCTCGACATCGTATTTTTCGGCGCGCAATTCGGCGGCGTAAGCCTGCGCTTCATCCTTGCTGTAATAGCCACGATAGTTGACGCAGCCGGCCACGGGGAAACACCACTGCATGGGCTTGAGCGAGAGCTCCGGTGTGGCGACTACATTCCACATCACGAATTGCCGCTTGAGGTCCGCATAGGTCGTGTAGCTGTCATTGTCAGGCAGGCCAAGCTCACGTGCGGCAAAGGCACGGATTTCCTTTACCCGGGTAAGGCGGTTCTTGAGTTTGCTTTCGGTGCCGGGACTGGCGATCCATTCATCGATCGGACGCGCCTCCGACAACAGCGAGAATTGACCGTGCGCCGCCTGCACGAAATAACCGATCTGCGCACAGCCGGCCAACGTTGCCGCCACACCGCAGAATACCAATGCCCGCCACTTCATCTTCATTTTCCTAAGCCTTCTCCACCTGCACCAGCACGTCGTAGAACGTTGGCGCGTTGCCCATATCGGTGAGGCGCTGGCTGGTCACTTCGTTGGCATTTTTGCCATCGGCGGAAAACTTCTTCCACCAGATCGACAGACCAACTACCAGTCCCTTGCGTGCCTTGTCGGTCACGCGCGCTTTCGCGACGAATGATCCGCGGTCATTGAAGATGCGTACCTGATCGCCTTGCCCGATTCCACGTTGCGCTGCATCGTCGGGATGGATATCAAGGTGCGGTTCGCCTTCCGTATCACGCAGACTCTCCACATTGACGAAAGTGCTGTTAAGAAAGTTCCTTGCCGGTGGAGAAATCATTCCTAACGGATAGCGCTTTGCTAATTCCGGGTTACTGGCGGCAGATTCATACGGCGCGATATAAGTAGGCAAAGGGTCAAGACCATCTGCCTGCATGCGTTCACAGTAGAACTCGCACTTGCCTGACGGGGTAGGAAAACCACCATGAGCGAAGGGGGCATCGGGTGCATCAAGCTTTTGCCAACCACGCTGCTTGAGCGAATCCCAGTCGAAGTGAATAGCGCGCGCATTCGTGCGGTCAAATGCCTGCGCTGCGATGTCATCGTCGCTTTCACTGAAACAAGGATCGTTAAAACCCATGCGCGCGGCCAGCAGCCGAAAGATTTCAGTGTTCGGTTTCGATTCCCCAAGCGGTGCGATTGCGGCATTGTTCGCCATCATATAAAGATGGCCATAGGTTGCATGGATATCCACATGCTCAAGCTGCGTCGTGGCAGGCAGCACGATATCGGCAAAGTCCGCCGTGTCAGTCTGGAAATGTTCCAGCACGACAGTGAACAAATCGTCACGTGCAAAACCCTGCGCGACCTTGGGCGACTCGGGTGCGACTGCGACGGGATTGGAGTTGTAGACAATGACCGCTTCAATCTTCGGTCCAAATTGCGGCGAGGTCTCTCGCAGCAATTCGTCACCGATGGTGCTCATGTTGATCGTGCGTACCGGTGTCTGCAACAGGTCGGGCCGTTGCAGCGCTGCGCTGTTCTTTGGGAAGGTATCCGACGAGGACAATTGCACACCCCCCGCAGCATGTCGCCACGCACCGACCAGGGCCGGCAGGCAGCAGATATTACGCACCGCCATGCCACCGCCGCGTACACGCTGCAGGCCATAATTGATGCGGATTGCGACAGGCTCGCCCTGCTGCGCGGCAGTACCGTAATCACGTGCGAGTTGTTCGACTTCGTCAGGCGTGATGCCGCAAATCTCTGCGGTGTATTGCGGCGTCCATTTCTGCACGCGCTCTTTCAACTGATCGAAACCGAGCGTGTACTGTTTCACATAATCGTGATCGATCAGTGCATCTCTGATCAACACATGCATCATGCCAAGCGCGAGCGCCGCATCGGTGCCAGGCAACAGCGCAATATGCTGATGACATTTTTCGGCAGTGAGTGAACGGTAAGGATCAATAGCAATCAGTTTGGCGCCGCGGCGTTTAGCTTCTTGCGCGCGCATCCAGAAATGCAGATTGGAAGCAATCGGATTACCACCCCAGATCACGATCAGTTTAGCGTTTTGGAACTGCTCAACATCGGTGCCGATGCGTGCGCCCAGCGTGTACTTGTAGCCGGCGCCGCCAGCCGATGCACAAATGGTGCGATCCAGCTGGGATGCCCCGAGCTTGTTGAAGAAACGCATCGCCATGGATTCGCCCTGGACCAAGCCCATGGTACCGGCATAGCTGTAAGGTACGACCGCCTGAGGGCTTCGGCTGACAACTTCCTTCAGTCTTGAAGCAATGGTATCGAGCGCTTCATCCCAACTGATCTGTTCAAACCTGCCTTCACCTTTACGACCGACGCGCCTCAGCGGATGCAGCACACGGTCCTTGTGATAAGTCCGTTCGGTGTAGCGCGACACCTTGGTGCACAGCACGCCGGCCGTTGTTGGATGATCGGGATCACCACGCACCTGGGTGGCCACACCGTCTTCGACAGTTACCAGCATGGCGCAGGTATCCGGGCAGTCATGAGGGCAAGTGGCGCGTACAATTGTTTTCGTCATAATAGTTCCCATGGACGTCTGGTCTTTCTTGTGAATAACCAGACTGGATACAGGCGCTTGGCAGATGCGAGAAGTGCGCGGCGTAGCAAGTCTGCAATCACCTGGTATTGATGTGCACGATATCGCGTGCGCAGTCGTTAGAATAGCGTTGAACCGTCAATCGTAATATACCGAGATTGAGAAAGTACTGCATGCTGCATGGCAACGTCGCTGACATACGGTATACATGGAGACCATAATGAAATTGATCGACCCGATCGTCGAGTTTCAGTCAGAACTGCAACAGATCCGGCGTGATATCCACGCACACCCCGAATTGTGCTTTGAAGAACAGCGTACTTCGGAAATCATTGCGCAAAAGCTGACCGAATGGGGCATCCCCGTAATCCGGGGACTTGGGGTCACCGGCGTAGTCGGCGTGATCAGCAACGGTACGGGAAAACGTGCAGTCGGCCTGCGTGCCGATATGGATGCCTTGCCCGTGCAAGAAATCAACACCTTTTCTCATGCCTCCAAACATCAGGGCAAGATGCATGCATGCGGGCATGACGGACATGTGGCCATGCTTTTGGGGGCCGCGCATTATCTGTCCAGGCACCGCAACTTCGACGGTACCGTGTATGTGATTTTCCAGCCGGCGGAAGAAGGTGGTGGTGGCGCAAAACGCATGATGGACGACGGCCTGTTCGAGCAATGCCCGATGGAAGCCGTGTTCGGCATGCATAACTGGCCCGGCGTACCGGTCGGTACTTTTGGTGTGACCGCAGGGCCGATGATGGCGTCGTCAAATGAATTCGAGGTGGTCATCAAGGGCAAGGGCGCTCACGCAGCGCAGCCGCACAAGGGCATCGACCCCATCATGATTGCAGTGCAAATTGCACAAAGCTGGCAAACAATCATTACGCGCAACCGCAATCCATTGGATGCCGGCGTGCTGTCAATTACACAAATCCATGCAGGCAGCGCAACCAACATCATTCCAGATGAAGCATCGCTGATCGGCACGGTACGCACCTTCAGCACCGAGGTGCTCGACCTGATCGAATCCCGTATGCGCAATATCGCGCAACACACGGCAGCAGCCTTCGATGCCACCGTCGATTTTCGCTTTCATCGCAATTACCCGCCTTTGATCAATCATGCAAAAGAGACGGCTTTTGCAATCGATGTCATGCAGTCAGTCGTCGGTAAAGATCGTGTCGATGCACAAGTCGAGCCCACCATGGGCGCGGAAGACTTTGCCTTCATGCTGCAGGAAATGCCGGGATGTTATGTCTTTATTGGCAATGGCGAAGGTGGACATCGCACTGCCGGTCACGGTCTGGGGCCGTGTAATCTGCACAACCCGAGCTATGACTTCAACGATGAACTGCTGCCGCTGGGGGCGACATTCTGGGTGCGCCTGGCGGAAGCCTTCCTGCGTCCGGCGTGATGACACTCTCACCCGCCGAAATAATGACCGGGTCACACGCACTCGCGGTTCATGCGCCGGCATTTGTGCGCGTGGCATTAAGCAACATCACGCAGGAGTATCCGCACAAGCTTGATCACTTGATCGGCCAAGCTGACGATGTGCAAGCGCCGCGTGTATTGCATCCGGTGTTCTACGGCAGCTATGACTGGCATTCCAGCGTGCACATGCATTGGTTGCTTGCAGCGATAATGCGGCGCATTCCTCATGTCCACGATGTGGACCTTGTCTGTGCAGTCTTCGACCGCCATTTCAGCGATGGCAACGTTGCCGCAGAAGTCCGGTACCTCTCGCATCCACAACATCAATCATTCGAACGCACCTATGGCTGGGCATGGCTACTCAAATTACAGGCCGAGCTCATTGCTCTTGCCGCAGTCGATTCGCGTGCCGATGCATGGTGCAAGGCGCTGCAGCCGCTGGCCGACTTGATCGTCGATCGCTACCTGCAATATCTGCCGCTCGCACAGTATCCGATCCGTGCCGGTACCCATGCCAATAGTGCATTCGGCTTGCTGTTTGCATTGGATTATGCCGAGCAAATCCAACATCTGGCGCTGCGCAAGATAATCATGAGCAAAGCCAATAGCTGGTTCGGCCGCGACGGGCGCTATCCAGCGAACTACGAGCCGAGCGGCGAGGATTTTCTGTCGGGCGGTTTGTTGGAAGCGACCTTAATGCTGCGTGTTGTCGATGGTTGCAGCTATGCCGACTGGTGGGAAGTGTTTTGTCCTGCCCCACAGGATTTGCTGGTCTGGCTGACACCAGTGACGGTCAGCGATCGCAGCGATCCGCGTTTGGCTCACCTTGATGGGTTGAACCTGTCGCGCGCGTGGTGCTGGAAGATGTTATTGCCGCAACTGCCCCAACGGATGCAACACCCGGTCAGCGAAGCAATTGCAGCGCATCTTCAGGCGTCCTTGCCGCAAGCTGACAACGGCCATTATGTCGGTACGCATTGGCTCGCCAGCTTTGCCTTACTTGCTTTGGCCGACGACTAATGATGACCCGGCACCTTCGGGACTGCTTTCTTCTGCAATGAGAATGCCGCGCTGACGCAAGAGACGGATGTCGCCATACCAAGCTTCGACAGTTTCGCCGGTGTTGTCGGTATCAGTCAGCACTCCGACGCCGATCAGCTTGCCCGGCTTTTCGCCAAAAGCTTTTTCATAGTCGTCGACGATGTTACGGGTGAAGTTGCGCCATTTGCCCACACCCTCCGGTCCTTGTTCCGCCACCATCATTCGGATGCGACTGCTGTGCGTGCTTCGGATAACCGTGCCGACAGGTGCTTTGTTTTCCCAGATGTACATTAAGGTTGCATAGGGAAAGTCATAGCCAGTGACAATCTTGGCGGTTTCGAACAGGATCTGGTCCGCGAACGGCAGGTTATCCTTGTCACCGTCAAAACCGAGAATGATGCGTACCGGTGAATCTTCGGTTGCGCGCTGGGTATTGTCCGCGGTGCTGACCAGTTTGGAGATCTTCCATTGCCATTCTAACCAGGGTTGTTGCATCGGGTCTGCTTGCACTTGCTGCATGAGCCCGGAGGATGCGCCTTCGGCACGCGCATGCAGCACCGTACGGTTTTCCTTGGTTACCAGCTCGTATTGCGTCTTCTTTTTCGTGCGCAGAAGGACGAGCGGCTCCCATGCAGTTGGTAATCTGCCGGCTTCACTTTGGGAAAAGAGCGAGAACGTCGCTGCCTGCGTCGATATCGGCGGACTGGGTGCCTGTGGCATGGTGGGCTGCTGCGCGCAGCCGGTAAGGCCGATCGCCAACGCAAGTGTAGCTAGTGCGGATGTCGAACTGGTATGTGCGAAAGCGAGTTGATCTGGCGTACACGACAACGCATGCCGAGTGCGCTTCGCGCCAAAGTGGCTTGGGGCGCCTGTGCGCCAGTATCTAATCTGCTCTAGGATCCGATTCATGTCCGACTCTGGAATCGCGCCCGCATCCGACGTGAGCGCACTTGCAGCATTTATGCGATGCGTGTTTTCGATGCCAGAATTGTATAGCGTTGTTGCTGTGTAGCAAGCACTAACCCGCCGGTCTCGCCAGTATCTTCTTCGGCATGGACGAACTGCCAGCGAATCTGATGGTATTTGGCCACAGCATCGCGATGCGCAATGCTGATAATGCTCACCCCCGGTAAATCTTCCAGGATCAGTTTGTACAAGTGTTCTTCGGTTTCCGCATCCAATGCACTGGTGGCCTCGTCGAGGAACAGTAGGTCGGGCTTGGCAAGCAAGGCGCGCACGAAGGCCAGGCGCTGCTGTTCACCGGGCGACAGACGCTGGCTCCAGTTGTCTGGCTCGTCAAGCTTGTCACTTAAATGCGGCAATTTGCAAAGTTCGAAGTAATGCTGGATGGCGCGCTCTTTGTATGCGTTTTCCGCAGCGGGGTAGGAGACCGCGGCACGCAAGGTGCCGATCGGCAGATAGCCTTTTTGCGGCAGAAACAGCAAGCGTGCATCCTTGGGTATTTCGATGCTGCCTCCGCCGTAAGGCCAAATGCCAGCAATTGCGCGGAACAAGGTCGATTTGCCGCATCCCGAAGGACCTGCCACGAGAATCCGCTGTCCCGGCAGGATATGTGCCCTGAGTGCCTCGGTCAGTGCTGCTCCACTGGGTAACTCTAGTGTGACATCGTCAAGCAGGACGGCACCTACGTTATTGCGCATGACCGTAATGCCGGAGACCCGGGTGCGCGCGGCCACCACCGACGCATGGAATCCGGCAAGACGGTTGACGCTGGCTTTCCAGCTTGCCAGCGAGCTGAAGGCATTGATGAACCAGGACAAGGCGTCCTGCACATGGCCGAACGCAGAACTGATCTGCATCAGGCCGCCCAACGTGATCGCTCCGGAGAAGTAGCGTGGAGCCCCAACCAGGAACGGAAAAATAATGGCGAATTGCGCATAGAAGTTTGAGGCCACATTCAAACGCTTGGTGGTGCGCATGATCGTCCACCAGTTATCCCAGATGCGCTGGAAACGCGTACCAAGCTGGTCTTTTTCCTGTTCTTCACCGCGATACAGCGCCACAGCTTCCGCATGTTCGCGGATACGTACCAGGCCGAAACGAAAATCGGCTTCAAAACGCTGCTGATGAAAATTCTGAAACACCAGTGGCCGTCCAATCCAGAACACGATCAGAGAACCAACGCCGGCATAGGCAATTGCAAACCACACCATGTAGCCGGGTATGCTCCACTGCTGACCGTTAAACATAAAGGCAAGCGGTCCACTCACCGACCACAAAATTCCGACAAACGACGCGAGTGAGACGACGCTCGAGAGCAAACCGAGCGACAACGTGAGCGAACCATTGGTCAGAAACTGCAGGTCTTCTGCGATACGCTGGTCGGGATTGTCGGCCGTACCGGTCTGCTCGAGGCGATAGTACGACTGATTCTCCAGCCATTCATGCAGATACTGTTTTGTCATCCATGCACGCCAACGCATCTCGAGCGCTTGCATCAGGTAAACCCGGTAGATGGCGACGGCGATGTAGATGAAGGCCAGATAGGAAAAACGCCAGAGCTGGCTCCTGAACGCGACGAAATCCCTATTTTCGAGCGCATTGTAGAAATCCCGATTCCAGGCGTTGAACAACACGTCCAGGTAAACCATGCCCAAGGCGAGCGCAATCACCGTTGCCAGCAAGCCGAGCGCCTTCCACTTTTCTTCGGACACCCAGAAAGGCTTGATAAGCTGCCAGACTGCTCGCCAGTCGGTACCGTTGGCGCCCGAGGTGGCGATGCCTTTATCGCTAGTATTGATAGTGCTGCCAAATGTGGTTGCGGTCATAAATGCTGCATCTAAAAATGTCTTTCAATCCTGTGTGCGGGAGACAGTCAAGGCTTTCGCCATGATCCCGGCTATAGATGCTGCACGATGGCTAAAGGTAGCTCATGATCAACATAGTCGATGCGGTTGTTAATTTAATCCACGTTGGCGCCCGACGCCTTGACGACTTTGACCCATTTCTGGGTACGGACTGAGTGAATGCAGCAAACTGCACTGGCGTATTACCGGTCGATTCGGCATCCTGAGACCCTATGTAAACACGGTCTTCAACTTCATGGCGTGTCTGCTTTTTATCAAGGCAATTGGTCTGGCCCAGTGCCCACCCGCTTGCCGGTGTTGATGCGCTCTAGTGCAATCAGGGCTGCCGACTGGTCGGCATTTGGTACAACCTCCAGGATGCTGCGATAAAGGGTAGTGACTAACTCGGCGACAGGGAGGCGTACACCACCAGATGCGGCGGCAATTAAGGCGTTTTCCAAGTCCTTGGCCTGACTTTTGACTTGCCCGCCAGGGAGAAAATTACGGTCGAGCATACGCTGTCCGTGGACATCCAGAATGCGGCTTTCCGCAAAACCTCCCCGAATAGCAGTCCGTACAGCGGCAGGATCAGCACCGCCTGCTTCGGCAAGCAGCAGTGCCTCTGCAACAATGCTTAAGGTGCCGCCAACAATCAGTTGGTTGCAGAGCTTCGCGATCTGGCCGCATCCAGCAGGGCCAACCCGCGTCGGACGACCAAGGACTTCCAATATCGGTCTGGCGCGAGCAAAATCGGCTTCACTGCCGCCCGCCATAATTGCCAGCGTGCCGGCTTCTGCGCCGAGAACGCCTCCCGATACTGGCGCATCAATAAAGCTCACACCTTGTGTCGAGAGTGTGGCATGGAATTCCTGCGCTTCTGACTGGCGGGTCGAGCTCATGTCGATGACTAGTACGCCTTGCCGCAGTCCTCTTGCCGCCTGTTCCAACACCGATCGAACGATTGACCCATCTTCCAGCATGGTAATGACGATATCCGCTTCGCCGGCTGCTTCTGCCGGGTGGTCCGCAATGCGCGCATGCAGGGAAGCAAGAGGCTCGGCCTTAGCACGCGTTCTATTCCATATCGTCACAGGATAGCCTGCCTGCAATAGGCGTTTTGCCATCGGCGCCCCCATCAATCCGACACCGAGAACAGCGATCCTTTGTATTGGCGCAGAACTACTCACGCTTGTCTCCTCTACTGTTACTAATTGATTGCATAATGATGCACCATCATCTCAAAAAAACAACTGCCATGTCGACCGTGGAGATTCACCCCTTAATACACACACCGATGTTGCTAGGCGAGACACCGCTATGGCACCCGGGCGAGTCCACTTTGTACTGGATCGATATCGCGGGTAAATCTGTACATCGTTTTCGCCCGTCAGATGGGTCTTATCAACGCTGGGATGTTCCATCGGAGCCGGGATGTATTGCTTATTGCGAGGCTGGCGGCCTTCTGGTGGCGATGCGTTCAGGTATTGCTAAACTTGATACAGCGAATGGCGAGTTAGTCCCGTACATAACTGCACCATACGACACATTAAAAATCCGTTTCAATGATGGACGTTGCGATGCCAATGGACGGCTGTGGCTTGGAACACTTTCCGATGATCGTACACAGCGAGCAGGAGATTTATTTTGCCTTGATAGAGGGAGGCTTCGCTCTGCGGGACGTCCTGTAACGGTTTCCAATGGCGTAGCGTTTAGTGGGGACGGTAAGACTCTTTACCATTCCGATACTACCGCCCACACTATCATGGCGTATGAGTTTGACCTGCCAGCGGGCGAAATTGGCGCGAGCCGTGTTTTTCGGCATTTTTCATCCAATAAGGATTCTACATACAGTGGCCGCCCGGATGGTGCTGCGGTTGATAGCGAGGATGCTTATTGGTGTGCGATGTACGAAGGTGGACGACTACTTCGCCTTGCCGCCGATGGAACCATCTTACGAGAAATTTTGCTCCCCGCACGATGCCCGACAATGCTGGCATTTGGCGGAGACGACATGAAAACACTTTTTATCACTACGGTGCGCCACAACCGTTCGCAGGAAGAGTTAGCCCAGTACCCTCTATCCGGTCACGTACTGACGTGCAGAGTTGAAGTACCCGGAAGACCTGAGTATGGCTACATCGATTAAATTTATCCAACACAGTACGCAAAGATATCGGAGTAGGTCGTCGCTAAAGGCGTGCTTAAGATAAAAAGATTGTCGGTCAGCAAACTTATGGCACATCTGCGAAAATATCCTTATTTGGTAACGTTGCGCATCAGGTTGCTCAATGAGTCGTTTAAAGGACATTCATGATAAGAAACATCCCTTTTCCTCGTATATTTATTGCCGCCGCTATCTTTGGAATACAAACAGCAGCATTTGCTGTGGATGGTGCCTCACTTGAGATAGGTTCTGGCAACAAGACAAAGATGACCCGCGTTGGACTGCAGTGGAAGTGGGATAGCAAATGGTGGCAATCGAATGGAACGCATATCGGAGGATACTGGGACCTGACCGTCTCTCAATGGCGTGCTGACCGATTCCGCAATATCCCTGGCAACTCGCAGAATCTGATTGATGTTGGTTTTACACCCGTATTTCGGTGGCAAAGGGATAGCCTCAAGGGATGGTATGCCGAAGCTGGGATTGGCGCCCACTATCTGAGTGAGATATACGACAACAATGATCGCCAGTTTTCAACGAAATTCCAGTTTGGCGACCATTTGGGCATTGGGTATGTGTTTAACAATAGCGTCGACGTTGGGATACGGGTTCAGCACTTCTCGAATGCGAGTATCAAACGGCCGAATGACGGCGCTAATTTTGCTGTTCTGCGTGCGAGCTATGCTTTCTGAAGCAATTACACTGATACCAGTATTAATTTTCTAGCCCTGCATCGACAGGGCTTTTTAACGCAAGTTGAATTCAGAAAAATGTAGCTAGTACTCAGCGGCCAAGAATTTTTTCATTACGCTGAGCGAGTCCTGCTTCGGCGGTGGTACAGCAGACGTTTAGAGCGCGCCGGTATGCGAAGCGGGGGAAAGCAATAAAGGGATGCTGGGTGCGATGGTGGAGTGCAAAAGCTGAAGCGCAACGCAAAAGTTGAAGTGCAATGCAAAAGCTGAAGCGCAACGCAAAAGCCGAAGCGCAATGCAAAAAGCCCCAGCTCGTTGGAGCTGGGGCTTTGGGTAATACAAGCCTGACGATTACCTACTTTCACACTGGTTGCAGCACTATCATCGGCGCGAAGTCGTTTCACGGTCCTGTTC
>NZ_JBHTDH010000035.1:0-36768 GCF_042666555.1 Herbaspirillum sp. GCM10030257 | reverse complement strand
CGGATGCGTTTGTGCCGATCGCACAGGTGGACAGCACCACAGCAACCAGTGCGCCGCACGCTGCACAAGCACAGAAGTCACAGAATGTCCGGTACATCCATACCGATCATCTGGGCACGCCGCGCGAACTGACCAGCGGGTCAGGCGAGATCGTCTGGGCCGGCGTGCACAAGGCATGGGGCAACC
The DNA here is from genome assembly GCF_042666555.1 of Herbaspirillum sp. GCM10030257. Classification (NCBI taxonomy): domain Bacteria; kingdom Pseudomonadati; phylum Pseudomonadota; class Betaproteobacteria; order Burkholderiales; family Oxalobacteraceae; genus Herbaspirillum; species Herbaspirillum sp. GCM10030257. The sequence continues at coordinate 36,582 of NZ_JBHTDH010000035.1, read as the reverse complement.
TGGCCATTGCAGCGATGCCAGCAATACAGGTAGCGGATGACCAGGATACGGCGACAGAACCCAGCGCCTTCACCGATGTCATGCCGCTGCGTTTCCAGGGGCAGTACTACGACAGTGAAACCGGTTTGCATTACAACCGCTTTCGGTACTACGATCCGGATAGCGGCCGCTTCGTCAGCCAGGATCCGATTGGCCTGCAGGGTGGCAACAACCTCTATCAATATGCACCCAATCCTACGGTGTGGATTGATCCGCTTGGCCTAGCAGGTTACACAGTCGGGGCGCAAACAGCAGGTGGAGATGCGCTAAGCCGCGGCGTTCATGTAAATGTTAATGGTGCTGGTTTGCCGTCAAAAGGTGGGCACATCGGAATTATCCCTAACGCTACGGGTGATGGCGTGGCTCTGGTTCCTGCTGATAAGGCAACTCGAGATTTGAATCCACGCCAATGGGAAAAGGCAACGGAAAGTGTGAGGGAATATTTAAACAATCCGAAAAACGTGGATCGAATGGAAAAAGCAGCGCAAGCCGGCATCGATGCCTATCCAAATTCCAGTAGGACTACTGAAATGGCAAAGGTCCGAGATATATTGAACACTCATAAGAGTAAGGGAACATGTCCGTGTCTATAGCGAAGCATCGCCACACTAAGCTCGATCTACTAAGTGAAAGTTCAGCGGCAAATATTTATGATGTGATTATTACCTTCCTTGAGGATGGACGAATAAAAGCACCTCTTACAGTTAATCTGAATTCGTTTGAACCAAACTTGCTTCGAGATAGCGGGTTTGATTTATCTGGGGATCCTAATGAACATTATCTTTATGCTTGGACAAGATACTTTTCAAGCAAACGAAGAAAAATTTGTACTGAATTCAAACTCTATTTTTACCAGAATCGGTTGCGTACAAACGGATTAGGAATTGTTAGCAAAATCCGATTGTCAACACTTTTAAAAAAGATTCATGAGAAAGAATTGCTTACAAATAGCAAGCCCCATCGATTTGAAATTTATTTAGACAATGGACTAAAGGAAGGTGCACTCCTTTTTGAAAACGGAATTCTCATGCAATTTTCTACTGCGGATAAAGGCTCCGCAAGAAACTATTATATAAAAACAGTTGAAAGCAATTTCGACGAAAGCACCCAGTTCGACATGAAAAAAACCAACACGAACTTTGTGAGATCGATGTTTAAGAAATACGATTACGCCAATTTATCTAAGAAGAAATGCAAAAGTAATCACGCCATTCAGAAACTCATCTGTTTAGCCACACAATTTTCTGATCTTCTTGTTTGAAAATTTTATTGATAGCGGTGATACGTCAGCTCGTGGGTCAGTCTGACGAAAGGAGCAGGAATGTCATAAATTTTTTCGGGCACACCATGCCAGCAACTAAGGATATCTATAGCAAAACCGACTTATGAGGACTGACCTATGTGCGCTGCCATAGTACTCTGGATAGTTACAAATTCAGCGAGCGATGAAATTCCAGTTTAAAAGTCATTCACAACTATGGTGATACAAAATTCATAAAATGAAAGTTCATCCTGTTCTTGGCATTAGGTATTCCAACTATGCCGTTTCACTACATGCCTCGTGCAACATTCCTCCCCCAAATAAGTTATCCTAAACACCCTCATCTTCACCGCTCAGCAACCATGCTCAAGATCATTTCCGCCAACCTCAACGGCATTCGCTCCGCTTCTAAAAAAGGGTTTTTCGACTGGATGCAAAAGCAGTCGGCTGATTTTGTCTGCGTGCAGGAATTGAAGGCGCAGGCGGCGGATATGACACCGGAGTTTTTGTCACCACATGGGTACCATGGTCATTTCCACTATGCGGAGAAAAAGGGTTACTCGGGCGTGGGTGTGTATTCGCGTTATGAACCCGATGCGATTCAAATCGGTTTTGGCTGCGATGAATTCGATGCGGAAGGTCGTTATGTGCAATGTGATTTCGGCAAGCTGAGCGTAATCTCGGTGTACTGCCCTTCAGGCTCCTCCAGCGAGGAAAGACAGCAGGCGAAGTTTCGGTTCATGGAAGTTTTTTTGCCGCACCTGCAAAAGCTGCGTGCTTGCGGACAGGAAGTCGTAATCTGCGGCGACTGGAATATCGCGCACAAGGAAATCGACCTGAAGAACTGGAAATCGAATCAGAAAAACAGCGGCTTCCTGCCGGAAGAACGCGCATGGATGAGCAAGGTACTCGGTGATGTAGGCTGGGTGGATGTCTATCGGGCCCTGCATCCCGAGACCACCGGCGAGGCTTATACCTGGTGGAGCAATCGCGGACAGGCTTGGGCCAATAATGTTGGTTGGCGAATTGATTACCATGTGTCGACGCCAGGTATCGCGGCGAAAGCAAGCGCTGCAGCGATCTATAAGGAAGCACGATTCTCGGACCATGCTCCGCTGACTGTCGAATACAACGGCGCGTCGGCATTCATCCATGCCTGAATAGGCTGAATGTTAAAGGCTCTGTCGACTGCACGTTGAGAGTAAATAAAAACGGTAGGTGTGCCACGCACCCTACCGTTTTTTCAACACGCCGAATACGCCCGCGTACGCTGCCAACCCTGTCGAAGTTTCTAACGTATCGGCGCAATCTCTTTTACATTGGTTTCATAAGGAGGCAGCGCCGTCGGCTGCACGCCCTTGGCCTTTGCATACAGCGGCATGACCGACGGCAGGTGCCGTTCCATTTCGGCGATGCGGCTCTTGCCCGCCGGGTGAGTGGAAAACCATTGCGGCGTATTGCTCTTGCTTACCATGCCCATCTTGCGCCAAAGCGCGACACCGGCACGCGGGTCATAGCCGGCACGGGCGACGATATCAAGGCCAACGAGATCGGCCTCGGTTTCGTCATCACGAGAAAATTTCAGCATCGTCAGATTGGCGAGGCCACCGGTGGCGGCGCCAGCAAGATTGGGGTCGATGCCGAGGAAGGCCGACAGGCCAAGGCCGGCGATCTTCGCGCCGGCACTCGCCAGGCCCGACTTGGCCGCGCGCTCGCGCCCGTGTTCGCGCAGCGCATGCGCGATTTCATGGCCCATCACGATGGCGGCTTCGTCATCGGTGAGCTTGAGATTGGTGATGATGCCGTTGAAAAAGGCGATCTTCCCGCCTGGCATGCAAAAGGCGTTGATCTCCTTCGAGCCGATCAGGTTGACTTCCCATTTCCACTGGGCGGCGCGTTCATTCCACCGGACCGCGTGGGGAATCAGGTCCTTGGCGATCTTGCGCAGCCGCTGCACTTGCGGATGGTCATCCGGGGCCAGCGCGCGCTGCTGGCTCGCCTGCTGCTTGATGCTGTTGTACTGCTGCACTGCCGCTGCTTCCAACTCTTCCTCCGAGACAAGATTGCGTAGGGATGACATTTTGTCGACTTTCACCCCATCAGGACTGACTTCATCCTTGGCGAAGACGGGCGGCACGACGGATATCAAGGCCGCAAGAGCGACACTCAAGGGCGTAGACAGGTTCATGTTCGAGACTCCTCGGAAGACTTCAACACGGACTTGATCCAGGGCAGCAAGGCATAGGCTGGAAAGGCGAGGATGAAGGTCAGCGCGAAGTAGGCCGCGTACCCCATTTCCTGTGCGCCAATGCCGCCAGCCCATCCCGCAATGGAACGTGAAAAGGCAAAGATGGAGGATAAGATCGCATATTCCGTCGTGGCGCGCGACTTGTCGACGATTGCCATCAGGAAGGCAAGGAAAGCAGCAGTGCCGAGGCCACCCGTAAACGACTCAATCGCGCTTGCGCTGTACATCAGGACCTGATGCGTGGTCGCGATGTCGGCGCCCTGAACTGCGCGCGGAATGAAGTAAGCGGCGGCGACATAGCCGACATTGGATAAGGCTTGCCACAAACCAAGCACCCAGAGCGCCTTGAAGATGCCGGCGCGGTCGGTGTACCAGCCGCCGATGATGCCGCCGGCGATTGACAGGCCCAGGCCAAGATTGACCGATACCAGGCCGATCTGGGTATTGGTAAAACCACTGTCGACCCAGAAGGGCTTGATCATGAAACCAATCGAGGAATCGGCCAGCTTGAAGATCAGGATGAAACCAATCAGCAGCAGCGCATGCGGCTTGTTGAGCAGCGAGACGATCGCGCCGAACATCGGGCCGCTGGACGAGGCCGCCGAGAGTTGCTCGGACTGGCCGCGAATGCCCTTGGTGAACAGGATGGCCGAGAGAAAAATCAGCCCGACCGGTGCGCCGCCCTTGAACCACCATGCGCTTTTGTAGGGCTTGATCCATTCGGCATCAAGCACGCCCAGCACCGGCCACAACAGGCCGGCGATGAAGAGCAGCAGTGCGACGATCAGCATCGGCTGCTGCGCCAGCGCCGACATTTCGCTGCTCAGGCTGGCTGGCGCCTCGCGGGCCGGGCGCGGAGGCTCCTTCGGCGCAAAAAGACTGAACGCGGCGATGATCAGAAACAGCACCGACGCCAGGCCATAGGTCGAGGTCCAGCCGGCCACATCCGAAAACCAGAGCAGGATGCCGGCAGCAAGCATGCCAACCCGATAAAAGCCGATGCGGAATCCGTTGGCCAGACCGAGTTCGCGCTTGTCGAGCTGCTCGATGGTATAGCCGTCGATAGCGATGTCGTTGGTTGCCGACAGGGCGGTGAAGGCGCCGATGGCGAACCAGACCCAGGGGCCGAATCCTGCTTCGCGCGCGCAGATGATCATCACAATGCCCATGCCGACATCGGCGGCAGCCATCCAGTAGCGATGGCGGCGGGTGAAGTCGATCAGCGGCGCCCACAGGAACTTGAGCGTCCATGACAGGCCAAGCAGACTGAGCAGGCCGATCTTCGACAGCTCAATGCCTTGTTGCCGGAAATACACCGGGAACAGGTCGAAAAACAACCCAAGCGGAAAGCCTTCTGAAAAATACATCATGCTGATCCAGAACAGCTTGGAACGGAGAAGCTTGGGAGGGGCTGCGGTAGTGGCAGTCTGACTGGCAGGGACGCTCATGCGGGAGATTTCTTACGTAATCGAAACACGGCAAGACTACCACGCCAGTTCGGAAGAAACGTCACGGGCTTGCCTTCGTGCAACGCGATGCACTCGAGCACTTCGAGCCCCACTTCATTGGCAAGTTCCTGAAAATCGTAAATAGTTGCGCAGCGGACATTCGGCGTGTCATACCACTCATACGGCAGGGATTTGGACACCGGCATTCTTCCCCCCATCAGCGCCATCCGGTGTGGCCAGTATGCAAAGTTGGGGAATGACACAATGGCTTCACGACCAACCCGCGCAATATCGCGCAGCACACCTTCCACATTCTTCATCATCTGGAGCGCAGACAGGCACAGCACCGTGTCAAAAGCATTATCGACAAACATGGCCAGGCCGCTTTCGAGATCCTGCTGAATGACGGCGACGCCGCGCTCGATGCACAATGGGATTTTGGCATCATCGATCTCGACGCCATAGCCGATGCAATGCTTGTCCGTTTGCAGGTATTGCAGCATCACGCCGTCGCCGCAACCGAGGTCCAACACATGCGATGCGGGATTGATCCAGTGTGCGATAAAGGCAAGGTCGGCGCGCAGCACGCTCAGTTCCTGAAAATTCATGCGGACCTCCCTTCGATTTCCTGCCAAATTCTGTCGTAATAGGCGCGCACGGCATTCATATAGCGCGGATCTTCCAGCAAAAACGCGTCATGGCCATGCGGCGCGGCGATTTCTGCATAAGACACCTTGCGCTTGTTCTTGACCAGCGCCTGCACAATTTCACGGCTGCGCTCCGGCGAAAAGCGCCAGTCGGTGGTAAAGGACACTACCAGGAATTGCGCCAGCGTCGGTTCCAGTGCCTTGGCGAGATCGTCGCCGTACTCCCTGGCCGGGTCGAAATAATCGAGCGCCTTGGTGATCAGCAGATAAGTGTTGGCATCGAAGTATTCGGAAAACTTGTCGCCCTGGTAGCGCAGATAAGACTCGATTTCGAAATCAATGCCGAAACCGAACTGGTAGCCGCCGTTGCGCAGGTCGCGGCCAAATTTCTCGGCCATGCTGTCATCGGATAGATAGGTGATGTGCCCGACCATGCGCGCTACGCGCAGGCCACGCTTGGGTACCACGCCGTGCGCATAGAAGTCGCCGCCGTGGAAATCCGGATCGGTCAAGATGGCCTGGCGTGCGACATCGTTGAATGCAATGTTCTGCGCCGACAGTTTCGGCGTCGATGCGATCACGATGCAATGGCGCAGGCGTTCCGGAAAAATCATACTCCAGGCCAGTGCCTGCATGCCGCCGAGCGAGCCGCCCATCACCGCAGCGAACTGACGGATGCCGAGCGCATCGGCAAGGCGCGCTTGTGTACGCACCCAGTCTTCGACAGTAACAACGGGAAAGTCCGCGCCATAGGGTTTACCGGTGGCCGGGTTGATGTTCATCGGGCCGGTTGAACCGAAACACGAACCGAGGTTATTAACACCGATAACGAAGAATCGATCGGTATCGAGCGGCTTGCCGGGGCCGACCATGTTATCCCACCAGCCGACATTCTTGCTGCCGTCAGCACCTTCGTACATGCCTGCCACATGATGCGAGGCATTGAGTGCATGGCAGATCAGGACCGCGTTGGAGCGGTCGGCGTTGAGCGTGCCATAGGTTTCATACACGAGCTTGTAATCGGACAGCGACGCGCCGCTCGATAGCGGCAACGGCTCGGGGAAATGCATGGATTGCGGCGTTACGATTCCAACAGATGGCATAGTCGTCCAAAAAGAAACTGCTCCGCGCGTCGAAGGCGAATGGTGAGTCTTGAATGGGAGACGGCAAATAGCGAGTGGCACAAAGCCATCGACCACAGTCCATCGACCAGCCACCATCGACTATCAACACGCGTCATGATTTTTCCGGGCTAAAAAACAAAAAAGCCCGATAGCTGACAGCTTATCGGGCTAAATTGGGGCGCAAAGGCAAGCACGCTTTAGCCGTATTTATTACGCGCCCGCAAGCTGATTATCAAATCGGCGCATTGCGTAAGAATAACTAAGTCGGGTGACACAGTCAAACCTCAAACCGCCACGCGGGACGCAACCGGCCTGCATAAGCAAGGCCGTGAGTCATGCTTAAAAACATTCACCTGCGTGCGAGGACCGGGAAGGCCAGAGCAACGATGACAAAACAGCAACCTCAACCGATGCTGGCGGGCCGGGCGACCAGCATGCCACCGGACAACCCCTGCTAGAGAATTCTCAATGCCGCACCAAAAAGCAGCGACCGAAAGCAAACTGCAAGCTAGTGTGAATTAAAGTATAGGCAAGTGTAAAGAAACGGCGCATGAACCCGGGCGCCAGTCATACCAACAACCGGGGTGATCAGTTCAAGGAAAACAGGAGCAAAGACATGAAATCAGGAAAATTCACTTCCCTCACCCGCCTGCTAGCCACTTCGGTGACCGCGCTCGGCCTGCTGGCCGCAGGTCCCGCACTGGCGATCGACAGCATCAAGATGCTGGTGCCGGCGAACCCGGGCGGTGGCTGGGATCAGACGGGTCGTGGTTTGCAGCAGGCGCTGCAACAGAATGACATCGTCAAAAAAGTCCAGGTGGACAACAAGGGCGGTGCAGCAGGCACGATTGGGCTGGCGCAGTTCGTCAACTCCTCCAAGGGCGACGGTAACGCATTGCTGGTCGGCGGTAGCGTGATGGTGGGCGGCATCGCTCTCAACAAGTCGCCGGTCAACCTGTCCCAGGTCACACCGATCGCCCGCCTGACCGGCGAGTACGATGTTCTGGTGGTGCCGGCAAACTCGCCGATCAAGTCATTGAAAGAACTGATTGCGCAGTTCAAGGCCAATCCGGGCAGCGTGTCCTGGGGTGGCGGTTCTGCCGGCGGCACCGACCACATCATCGTCGCGATGATCGCCCAGGCATCTGGCGTCGATGCTTCCAAGATCAACTACATCCCGTTCGCGGGCGGCGGTGAAGCACAGGCTGCGATCATGGGCGGCCATGTCACCGTCGGACTGTCCGGCTACAACGAGTTCGCCGGCCAGATCGAAGCCAAGAAGCTGCGTCCGATCGCCGTGACATCGGGTAAGCGCCTGCCGGGCATCGATGTGCCGACCCTGAAGGAGCAAGGCGTTGATGTCGAGCTGGCTAACTGGCGTGCCGTGTTTGGCGCCCCCGGCATCAATGAACAGCAAAAGAAAGACTTGATCGCCGCCGTCGAGAAGGCAGTGAATACCAAGACCTGGAAAGACCTGCTGGCCAAAAACGGCTGGAACGATGCCTACTTGGCGGGCGACGAATTCAAGACCTATCTGACCAACGAAATCGCCAAGACCGAACAGATCATGACCAGCCTCGGTCTGGTAAAGAAGTAATCACAACCACAAGCTGCATCACGCAGCGCATTGCGTGAACCACATGCCGCCATGGGTGACATGTGGTTCACCGCTTCAAGCTGCGCAACAGGGACTTTGAGGCGCAAGCCGGAACGTCAGCAAGCCCATCGTTCCGACATTCGTCCCCCTTGGTATTCGTAGTCTTCACTTCTAGGTGACAACATGACATCTCGTTCTCCCATCGTAATCGGAGAGCTACTGGCCGCCCTCGGCCTGGCCGCACTGGGCATATATACCCTGATCGGAACGCAAGCCATTTCCGCCGGCGGCGGCTATGCGCAGATCGGCCCGCGTGCCTTTCCTTACCTGATCGGAGCCGGGCTCGTGATCCTCGGCGGCATCCTGGGCTGGCAAGCGGTTTCCGGCGGCTGGCGCAACGTGCCGCAGGATGAAGCACACAATACCCCCGACTGGCTGGCCTTTGGCATCCTGACCGCCGGCGTGCTGCTGCACATGGCGTCGATCGGCTGGGCCGGATTCATCCTGGCATCGACTTTCCTGTTCATCCTGATTGCCCGCGGTTTCGGCAGCCGCAAGCTGCTGCGCGACATCATGGTCGGTGCGGTGCTGTCGGCCGCAGCCTACTTTATCTTTACCCTCGGGCTGGGCTTGAACCTGCCAGCCGGCTTGCTCGGAGGCCTGTAATCATGGAAACCATGAACGCTTTGCTGTCCGGTTTTGCGGTCGCCATGACCTTGCAGAATCTGCTGCTCGGATTTATCGGCGTCACACTCGGCACCCTGGTCGGCGTACTGCCGGGCGTCGGCCCCGCATTAACCGTCGCCTTGCTGCTGCCGGCGACCGCCAGTCTGGATCCGACCGGCGCGCTGATCATGTTTGCCGGCATCTATTACGGCGCGATGTATGGCGGCTCCACGACATCCATCCTGCTTAACACACCGGGTGAGTCGGCCACGATCGTCACTGCACTCGAAGGCAACCTGATGGCCAAGAATGGCCGCGCCGGTCCCGCGCTGTCTACCGCGGCCATCGGCTCGTTTGTCGCCGGGACCATTTCGGTCATCATGCTGACCGCGGTCGCGCCGCTGGTGGTCAACCTTGCATTGAAATTCGGCCCGGTAGAATATTTTTCCATCATGGTACTGGCCTTCATCACGGTGTCGACCCTGCTGGGCTCGTCCATGGCGCGCGGTCTCGCCAGCCTGTTCTTCGGTCTGTGGATTGGCCTGATCGGCATCGATGGCCAGACCGGCCAGCCCCGCTTCACGATGGGCATCCCGGAATTGCTGGATGGCATTGATGTGGTTGTTGCGGCGGTCGGCTTGTTCGCGGTTGGCGAAACGCTGTACCTCGCGACCTACCTCAACAAAACTGCCGACGTGATCGAACAGGTGAAAGGCTCCATCTGGATGTCGAAGTCGGACTGGGCGCGCTCCTGGAAGCCTTGGGTGCGCGGCAGCGTGCTCGGCTTTCCGATCGGCGCAATGCCTGCAGGCGGCGCCGAGATCCCGACCTTCCTGTCCTATGCCATCGAGAAAAAACTGAGCAAGCAACCGGAAGAATTCGGGCACGGTGCGATTGAAGGTGTCGCTGGTCCGGAAGCGGCCAACAACGCATCGAGCACGGGCACGCTGGCGATGCTGCTGACGATCGGCCTCCCAACGTCCGCAACGGCGGCGATCGTGCTGGCCGCATTCCAGCAATATGGCTTGCAGCCAGGCCCGCTGCTGTTCGAAAGCCAACCTCAGTTGGTCTGGGGTCTGATTGCATCGATGTATATCGGCAATGTGCTGCTGCTGGTACTCAACCTGCCACTGGTCGGTTTGTGGATCAAGCTGCTGTCGATCCCGCGTCCGCTGCTGTACGGCGGCATCCTGATCTTTGCAACGCTGGGCGCCTACGGCTTGCGCAACTCCTGGTTCGACCTGCTGCTGCTCTACATCATCGGCCTGATCGGCTTCATCATGCGGCGTTATGACATACCGGTGGCACCGACTATCGTCGGCATGATTCTCGGCCCTGTCGCGGAACAGCAGTTGCGCCGCGCGCTGTCGATCAGCCAGGGAGATCCGTCGGTGTTCTTCACGCATCCGATTTCAGCAACGGTGCTGGCCATTACCCTGTTGTTGCTGGTTGGTCCACCCCTGTGGAAGCGGATCCATGCAAGGCGGCATCCGCCCGCAGGAAAGGCTACAGCGGCGCCTTGAAAAAGGTGACCTCCCTACGCGGGTAGGGCGCAAAAGACAAAAGGGCCCCGCGGGGCCCTTTTTCATTGCTGCGCACTGCATGGAATGATCCGCAACCTTGAGCTCAGTTCAGGCTGGGTTTCCTTCAGCCCGCAATTGCTCCACTGCCGACATGATCATGCTCGGCTCCATCGCTCGCAAAATCTTTTTCATATGCGGCGCAATCGCGCCAAGATCGCTGTTCAGGATCTCCTGCTTCACTGCCAGCAATTGCGTCGGATGCATGGAAAATTCGCGCAGCCCCATGCCAAGCAACAGGCGTGTCAGCTTGGTATCCCCCGCCATTTCACCGCACACCGATACCGGGATGCCCGCTTTCGCGCCCATGGCAATCGTGCTCGACAGCAGGTACAGCACAGCAGGATGCAAGGGATTGTAGAGATGGGCGACCTCGTGGTCGGCACGGTCGATGGCCAGCGTGTACTGGATCAGGTCGTTGGTGCCGATGGAGAGGAAATCCATGCGCTTGACGAACAGCGGCAGCGTCAATGCGGCGGCCGGGATTTCGATCATCGCGCCAACCTGGATCAGCGGATCGAACTTCTTGCCGGCATCGCGCAGTTGCCCCTTGGCCTGCTCGATCATGGCCAGGCTCTGGTCGATTTCAAATGCATGCGCAAGCATCGGGATTAGCAGCTTGATCGGGCCGTAAGCGGAGGCGCGCAGGATCGCCCGCAACTGTGCGAGGAACATTTGCGGCTCGGCCAGGCAGAAACGTATCGCGCGCAATCCAAGTGCCGGATTGAGCGCGGTCTGCTCGGCGGCATCGAGCGGTTTGTCGGCGCCGATGTCGAGTGTGCGGATCGTGACCGGCCGGCCCTTCATGGCCATCACTGCCTTACGATAGGACTCGAATTGCTCGTCCTCGGAAGGCAGTTTGTTGAGGTAGCCGGTGCGGCCCATGAACAGGAATTCAGAACGGAACAGGCCCACGCCCATCGCGCCTGCTTCCAGCGCTGCGGGGCAATCGTCCGGTAATTCGATGTTGGCGAGCAATGTGATCGGCGTGCCATCGCGAGTGATCGCCGGCGTCTTGCGCAGCTTGCCGAGCTTCTTGCGGTCACGCAGTAATTTTGCCTGGCGCTCGCGATACTGTTCGAGCACACTCGGTGCGGGATCGACGATGACGACGCCGGCGTCGCCATCGATGATGACCCAATCGTCCTGCTGGATCAGCGCCGATGCGTTGAACATGCCGACCGCTGCCGGTATATCGAGACTGCGCGCAACGATCGCGGTATGCGAGTTCTGGCCACCCAGATCGGTAACAAAGCCGCCGAAAGCACGGTCCTTGAACTGCAGCATGTCGGCGGGCGAGATGTCATGCGCGACGACGATCATGCGCCCGGCGCCTTCGTCGCCATCGACATTCGATGGCAAGGTAGACGCGGTGCCGGTCAGCACCTTGAGCACGCGTTCGCCGACTTGCTGGATATCGCTCTTGCGTTCGCGCAGGTAAGCGTCTTCGATCTCGTCGAATTGCGCGGACAGTTCATCGATCTGCGTTACCAGCGCCCATTCGGCGTTGTAATAGCGCGAGCGGATAATATCCAGCGGCACTTCGGCAATCATCGGGTCCGACAAAATCAGGGCATGCACATCGATGAACGCACCGAGCTCCGCCGGGGAATCCTTGGGCAAGTCGTTCCAGATGGTCTGCAATTCCTTGTGCACCGTCGCGATGGCTTTTTGCAGGCGCTGGACTTCAGCCTCCACCTGCTCTTCCGGCACAAGGTAATGTTTGACGTCCAGGGCGGCGGGCGCAAGGATATGCGCACGGCCGATTGCAATGCCGCGTGATACCGGGATGCCGTGTAAGGTGAATGAAGCCATCGATGTGCGGACTTATGTGAGCGTATTGTGCGTACTGATTATTCGCCTTCGCCAAACTTGTTCTGGATCAGCTCGACCAGGGCATCGAATGCAGCTTTTTCATCGGCGCCATCTGCTTCCAGTGTGACCTTCGCGCCCTTACCGGCGGCCAGCATCATCACACCCATGATCGATTTGGCATTGACGCGTCGTGCGTTGCGGCTGAGCCAGACTTCACTCTGGAACTTGGCGGCGAGCTGGGTCAGTTTTGCCGAGGCACGGGCGTGCAGCCCGAGCTTGTTGATGATTTCGATTTCCTGTTGAATCATGTCTGCTTATCGTTATCGTTGTGGAAGTCCGTCGTGTCTCTACGTGCACCTTGTACTTCAATGCCTACTTGTATTCCTACTGCATTTGCTGCTGCTTAGAGCGGGTTTCATATTATTGTACTGTCGCCTCGGGCCGCCTTGACGCGCCGGGCGGCGTTGCTTGTCGCTTGTGTGGCCCGCCACACGGCGCTCCGCGCGCCTTGCCCTGCACGCCAAATCGACCCGCTTCTCCGCACACCAATATGAAACCCGCTCTAGTTTGGTGAAAGCCGGACCCGGTTGTCGACCCTGACCGCGCCGCTCTGTCCGCCGGCCAGCGCCATTTCGACAACAACGTCGATGGTATCGTTGCGATAGGTGAGCGCACGCAGCAGCATCGGCAGGCTGATGCCGGCGATCACTTCCACATGCCCGGGGCTGCACAGCCGCAGCGTGCAATTGGAAGGCGTACCGCCCATCACATCGGTAATCACCAGCACACCGGAGCCGTCGTCTAGGCGATTGATTGCTTCCTGCGCCACCCGGTTGACTTCGGCAGTGTCCTGGTCGGCACGCACATCGATCGCCTCCATCCTGTCGGGACGCGCGCGAAATACATGGGTTGCCGCCTCAATGAAGGCGTTGCCCAGAGGTGCATGCGTAAGTAGAAGAATGCCAATCATGATTGCTCTTTATAGACCGACTGCCGTGTTGTCCGGCGACTTCCGCGTCTCCCGCGATGTCGGTCTCTCCGTTAGCGGTGCTTCGGCACCTGTTGATTGTTTTTCGATAGTTGCGACGTATTTGCGACGTATGTTGCTGTATGCGGATGACGATTTGATTGCAACTGGCAGCAAATCATTTCTTCCACGCCGCCTTCACGGCCCCCTGGTCTGCTACTGCTTTTCCAGGGCATCGACAAACATCCCGGCTACATCGAAACCGGTTTGCTGCTTGATTTCCTGAAAACAGGTCGGACTGGTCACATTCACTTCCGTCAGGCAATGCCCAATGATGTCTAATCCTACCAGCAATAAGCCTCGACCAGCCAGAACTGGCGCAAGGGCTTCGCCGATTTCCCGGTCGCGATCCGAAATTGGCTGCGCAACGCCTAAGCCGCCCGCAGCGAGATTGCCACGCACTTCGCTACCTTGCGGTATCCGCGCCAGGCAGAACGGCACGACCTCGCCGCCGATCAGCAGCACACGCTTGTCGCCCTTGACGATCTCCGGAATGAAGCGCTGCGCCATGATGCTGTGAGCACCATTGCCGGTCAGCGTTTCAATGATGGAGCCGAGGTTCATGCCATCTTCGCGCACCCTGAAAATCCCCGCGCCGCCCATGCCATCGAGCGGCTTGAGAATCACATCCTTGTGTTCTTCATGGAAGGCGCGAAGTCGGGCGGCATCGCTGGTCACCAGCGTCGGCGAGGTGAACTGCGAAAACTGCGCGATCGCCAGCTTTTCATTGTGGCTGCGGATCGCCTCGGGCCGGTTGCATACGCGCGCGCCCTGCTTTTCCGCGATTTCGAGCAGATAAGTCAGGTACACGTATTCCATGTTGAACGGCGGGTCCTTGCGCACCACGATGGCGTCGAACGCATTGAGTTCCACCGCTTCCGGTGCATCGGCGCGATACCAGTCATCCGGGTCACCTGTCAGGGTGATGCGCGCGACGTTGGCGCTCACCTTGCCCCCTTCCAGGGCCATGTCCTTCTGCTGAAACGCATAGATGGCGTGACCGCGCCGGGCCGCCTCGGCCATCATGGCATAGGTGGTGTCCTTGTAAATCTTGAAGTGATCGAGCGGGTCCGCGAGAAAGGCAAATTTCATCAGTAGACTTCCGGGTTCGGGTCGGTTTTTTCAAGCTCGAGAGAAGCCGCCAGCAAGGCCATGCGCGCCACGACACCGTACATATAGAAGCGGTTCGGTGGCGCGGTACCCGGCTTGGCCTGTAAGTCTGGCAATGCATGCTGCTGCGCGAATGCGAGCGGCACGAAATGTGCGCCTGGCGAGTTGAGGTTTTCATCGACACCGCGCTCGGCATGCACCCGATAGAAGCCGCCGACCACGTAACGGTCAATCATGTACACCACCGGTTCGGCCACCGCATCGTTGATGTGCTCGAAGGTGTGCACGCCTTCCTGGATGATCACGTCGGAGACTTCGAGTCCTTCCTTGACCACCGACATCTTGTTGCGCTGTTTGCGATTGAGATCCTTGACCTCGCTTGCATCCTTGACGGTCATGATGCCCATGCCATAGGTGCCCGCATCGGCCTTGACGATCACGAAAGGCGTTTCCTTGATGCCGTATTCCTTGTACTTCTTGCGGATCTTGGTCAGCAGCATGTCAACGTTGGTCGCCAGGCATTCCTCACCGGTGCGTTCCTGGAAATTGATTTCGCCGCAGCGCGCAAAATACGGATTCAGCATCCAGCCGTCGACATCGATCAGCTTGGCAAATTTCTTGACCACTTCGTCATACGCGGCAAAGTGATTGGTCTTGCGGCGCACCGCCCAGCCGGCGTGCAACGGCGGCAAGAGACTTTGCTCATGCAGACCTTCAAGCACGGACGGAATGCCGGACGACAGGTCGTTGTTGAGCAGGATGGTACAGGGATCGAAGTTCTTCAGACCCAGGCGGCGGCCATTGGCCGAGCGCTCCAGCGGCTCCAGGGTGAGGGTGCTGCCGTCGGGCAGGTCGATATTGGTGGGCTCCTTCACGTCGTCGGACAGCGAGCCGAGACGCACATTGAGACCGGTCTGGCGGAAAATCTGGATCAGGCGAGCGACGTTTTGCAGATAGAAGGTGTTGCGGGTGTGGCGTTCAGGAATCAGCAACAGGTTCTTGGCATCCGGACAGTATTTCTCGATCGCGGCCATTGCGGCCTGGACTGCCAGCGGCAGCATTTCCGGGGACAGGTTGTTGAAACCGCCGGGGAACAGGTTGGTATCGACCGGAGCCAGCTTGAAGCCGGCGTTGCGCAGGTCAACCGAACAATAGAACGGCGGCGTATGTTCCTGCCACTCGAGACGGAACCAGCGTTCGATTGCCGGCGTGGCGGCAAGAATCTTTTTTTCGAGGTCGAGAAGCGGGCCGTTCAGGGCCGTGACGAGATGCGGAACCATATAAAACCTTCCAAATAGGTAAAGCGCTTGCAAACCGGCTGAATCAGCTGCACGCGCCGCGCGAGGCGTGTATGCGTGGCGGTCGGGGCAAATCCGGAGCCGATTTCCGGACAGGCTCTCCTCGGCGTTGCAGTTCCCGACGCTACCGCCTTCATGTCGGGGCGGATAAGCGCTTTTCAACGGCTATGGGTCTTGCAACATCGGAGCGATAACGATTCTAATGGTAATCCTTGTTTTGCGTCGGACGGGGCATGGAAAGTGCCAATTCGGCCACGGATGCCGAAATTTGTAATCGGGTGGGAGGATTTACGGACGACTTGCCGGTCAAAGTTCGTGTCTTTACCGCAACAAAATGCTTGTCAAAGTGCATGTTGATCACAAAAAAAGCGCCTCCGTGGAGGCGCTTTCAAGGCCTGCTTGCACAGGCGGGAAATACTTTGCTGCTAGGCCGGCTGGCGATCAGGAGTGATAAGCCGACTCGCCGTGGCTGGAGATATCAAGACCTTCGCGCTCTTCTTCTTCCGGCACGCGCAGACCGACGATCAGGTCAACCAGCTTGTAGGCGATGAATGCCACCACGCCGGACCAGATCACTGTCGTCAGGACGCCCTGGAACTGGATCCACACCTGACCTGCGATCGAGTAGTCGTCCGCAACTTTGTTGGCAACATAGTCATAGATGCCAGCGCCACCGAGGGAGGGCGCCGCGAACACGCCGGTCAGCAGTGCGCCGAGGATACCGCCGACGCCATGCACGCCAAACACGTCGAGGGAGTCATCGGCACCCAGCATGCGCTTGAGGCCATTGACGCCCCACAGGCAGATGATGCCAGCCAGCAGGCCGATCACCAGGCCACCCATCACGCCGACGAAACCGGCCGCCGGGGTGATTGCCACCAGGCCAGCGACAGCACCGGATGCGGCACCCAGCATTGATGGCTTGCCTTTACCCATCCATTCGCCAAAGCTCCAGGACAGCGTTGCTGCCGCGGTCGCCAGCAGTGTATTGACGAAAGCCAGGGCAGCGGTACCGCCTGCTTCGAGTGCCGAGCCGGCGTTGAAACCGAACCAGCCAGCCCACAGCAGCGATGCGCCAACCATGGTCAGTGTCAGAGAGTGCGGCGCCATCGACTCCTTGCCGTAGCCGACACGCTTGCCAATCACGTAAGCGCCCACCAGGCCGGCGATCGCAGCGTTGATGTGAACCACGGTACCGCCTGCGAAGTCGAGCGCGCCCTTCTGGAACAGCCAGCCGGCGGCGGCAGTCGCCTTTTCCGCTGCAGCCGCATCGGTGTAGGCATCCGGACCAGGCCAGAACCAGACCATGTGCGCCACTGGCAGGTACGAGAAAGTGAACCACAGCACGACGAACAGCAGTACAGCGGAAAACTTGATGCGCTCGGCGAAGGCGCCGACGATCAGGCCGCAAGTAATGGCTGCGAAGGTTGCCTGGAACGCCACGAACACGAACTCTGGAATCACCACACCCTTGCTGAAGGTGGCGGCCACCGATTCAGGTGTAATGCCCTTCAGGAACAAGCGGTCGAAAGAGCCGATGAAGCTTCCGCCTTCCGTGAACGCGAGCGAGTAGCCGTAGATGCACCACAACACCACGACCAGCGAGAAGATCACAAAGACCTGCATCAGGATCGACAGCATGTTCTTGGTGCGAACCAGTCCGCCATAGAACAGTGCCAGGCCGGGAATGGTCATCAGGATCACGAGGACCGTGGCGATCATCATCCAGGCAGTGTCGCCTTTGTTGGGAACCGGTGCCGGCGCAGCTGCGTCGGCCGCTGCCGCGGGTGCGGCAGGAGTGGCTGCAGCAGCTGGTGCGGCTGCGGGCGCTGCGGGTTCAGCAGCGGGAGCAGCGGCTTGCGCTACCACGATGGCTTCGGATTTGGCCGCAGGTTCATCTGCGGCCATCGCCGGCTGCGCAAAGCCGACTGCGAACAGCAGCGTGCTGGTCGCGAGGAAGCTTGCCAATAATTTTTTCATCTGGGTCTCCTTAGAGGGCTTCTTGGCCGGTCTCACCGGTACGGATACGGACGACTTGCTGCAGGTCGTAAACGAAAATCTTGCCGTCGCCAATTTTGCCGGTGCGTGCCGCGCCTTCGATGGCTTCGATGGCGCGCTCAACGATGGCGTCGTCGACTGCGGCTTCAATTTTGGTCTTGGGCAGGAAATCGACGACATATTCGGCGCCTCGGTAGAGCTCGGTGTGGCCCTTCTGGCGACCGAAACCCTTGACCTCGGTGACGGTGATGCCCTGCACACCGATTGCCGACAGGGACTCGCGTACTTCGTCCAGTTTGAACGGTTTGATGATCGCAGTGATGAGTTTCATGGAAACCTCCTGGGGGATTAGAACGTTTTGGAAAGCGACAATACAGCCGTTGTCTTGCCCAGGTCGCGTGACTTGGTACCGTTGGTCGCGGTGTAAAAGGCTTCATCCGCATTGGTGCCGACCACTGCCAGGCCCAATGTCGCAAAGCCGAAATCGCGTGCGACGCCGACCTTGTAATCGGTGTAATCGAACTCACCATAGCGACGAACCTTCTGGTGACCGACGTGGAAGGTCAAAGTAGTCTTTTCAGCGATCTCGAAGTTGGCTGCCAGGTCGAGGTAACCAGATCCCTTGGAGCCGCCGCGCGGTGCGAACGCCGTCGTGCTGTTGAGGCCGAAGAAGTCGCTCACGCCATGGCTGTACTTGGCGGAGAACCACTTGTAAGTCGCGCCGATATAGATCTCCGTGTTGTCGAATTTTTCGCCGGTGGTGCCGATGGTCGCACCTGGGTAGTAGTAGTACAGAAGGCCGACGTCGGCAGTAAGGTCTTCCACCGGCGTAAACTTGTAACCGGCGTAAAAGTCCATTTCGAGGCTGGCGCCGCCGGGGTACTGAACGCCGCTGACGTTCGAGTTCCAGTTACCGACGTAAAAGCCGCTGCTGTGCGCATAATCAAAACCGCCCTGGATTGTCGGCTTTCCGAAGGTCTGGGAGATGCCACGGAAACGATAGTCGCTGGCCAGGGTCAAGTTACCTGTAAAGCTATGTTCCGGTGTTTCAGTGACCGCAGCCTGCTGTGCCGAAGCGGAACCAGAAAAAGTGGCGCAGATGGCGGCAGCAAG
Organism: Herbaspirillum sp. GCM10030257; assembly: GCF_042666555.1. NCBI lineage: Bacteria > Pseudomonadati > Pseudomonadota > Betaproteobacteria > Burkholderiales > Oxalobacteraceae > Herbaspirillum > Herbaspirillum sp. GCM10030257. The sequence continues at coordinate 17,611 of NZ_JBHTDH010000035.1, read as the reverse complement.
AATTATTTTTTTCATGTCATTCCCTTTTTGTCGGTGAAAATACGTGGCATTGCATTTATCCAACTACTTAGCAGGACTCATGCCACCGTTTTCGTGCCACAATTGCGTTATCAGAATTTCTATTTTTTGGACTGTCGGCAACTAAACGCACTGCGGTTGGAAGCCCGCGCCACCAAGGCGCACCACGTTGAAGCAGCAGTCGCCATATCGCACCAATGAGGTGCGCCTTTCTTAAGCAAGGATTGATGATGAACAAGAATGATTTTTTTAATGACCTGCAAAACAAGATCAATCAGGCGATCGAAAACTCACCGATGAAGGATGTCGAGAAAAACGTGAAGGCGATGATGAGCCAGGGCTTTTCCAAGCTGGACCTGGTGACGCGCGAGGAATTCGATATCCAGGCGCAGGTACTGGCCAAGACCCGTGCCAAACTCGAAGCGCTGGAAGCCCGCGTGACCGAACTCGAAGCACAGCTGAAAAAGCCTTGACCCTGCGCTTGCCACTCCGGCAAGCCATAAGCGAAAACTGCAAGCCCCAATCGCCTCACGTGTAGTGGCATGCATTGCCCATGCATTGCGCACGTCGCAGGCATGCCAATACCTGTGCCTATGCCATTGGCCGCTCACGCCTATCGCGCGGCATGCAAACAACAACAACATGAGGTTCAATGAGCTTAGCTGTATTGAAGAGCCGCGCCCTGTCGGGCATGCAGGCTCCCGAAGTGACCGTCGAAGTCCATCTGGCCAATGGCCTGCCCTCTTTCACCATTGTCGGTTTGCCCGACACCGAAGTGAAGGAATCCAAGGACAGGGTTCGCGCCGCGCTGCAAAACGCCCGTTTTGAATTCCCCGCCCGACGCATCAAATGTTGTCAACCGCATTTCCCACAAAATGAACTAGGTAGCGCACACCACGCCGGAAGTTTTACAACTTTCGGTTTGGCCTCGAGCCGGCCCGGAGGGCAGAATCTGCCGCCTAAAAAGACTAAAAATGTTCTATGTAATTCTTTTACCTAACTTGAGGTGGCCGCTTCAAGCGTCAGCTCGGCAGTTCTAGGCGGTTTCACGCAGTTGCGCTGGCCAAGAGATCTGGCTGTCGTCCAGGCGCTCTTTTCCTGTAAGCTTTTGGCACGTGTGAGTGAACTGGCATGGCTATGATGAATGCTAGCTGCTCGCAGTCTTGAGATTTCGACATTGGATGAAGGTAAACTTTTGTACGGTGTTCCCTCTGAGGGAAGTCCTTCTCCGATTAGGATTGAGCTTTTGCTGTCCGGGTCCAACGCATGTAATGGGTCGTCGCTTGTACTACATATTTGGTGAAAAAGATGATTAAAATTCCATCCACTGTTGGTGCTGCCGATGCGATGATGGCTCAATTGCCAGATGAAGCAACAGATTTCAGTTTAGATGCAACATCAATGTTGTCGTTACCCAGGTTTCCAATTGAGGAAATCGCACGTGCGCAGTGTTTAAATTCATGGATCAGTAAGGTACCTATTTCGCTTGGTACCGTAAGCTATGACGGGCCGGGCGAAGCTCGTGATGTGCTGAGAATGTTAGGGACAAGCCCTCTTGGGCTAATGTTGGTGGCGCGGCGCCGTGAATGGTTTCCTCCTGAGGATTTCAAGCGGTTAAAAACGATACGGGCTGATTATTTCGAGCAGCTGCATAGCTGGCCAGATCTGGCCCGTCGGGACTCCACTTTCATCCTTTGTGATGACGCATACAGCAAGGGTTTGCCATCACCGCTCTACGATTCTGCTGGCAGTCTGAGAAGCGATACTTATTTTGAAAAGTTCGTACCGACACTGGTAGAAAGTGTGATGCAGGCGGAGAGCTTGCGCGGAGAAATTAACACGCAATCGTCCTTGCTAACAACGCTACTTTATGAACTGGTAAAAAACACGCACGACCACGCTCTTTACACGGCAGAAGGTGAAGGTATAGAGGATTCGGTGCGGCTTGTATTGTCTAGGTATTACAAACTGGATGATCTGGATATCCCTGTGCCAGCGAAGAATGCAAAGGAACCTCTCGAGCCTCACATTGCTTTCGTAAAAGCGCTTAAGCAAAAAAGCAACGACAGTATGAGGGATAAAAATAAGAAGACCTTTCGAGGAATTTTGGAGTTTTCTGTTTTGGATAGCGGCCCTGGATTTGTGGGTAGCTGGCTTAAACGCAAGATAGCTAGCGATGAAGACATTTCTGTCGAATACAAAGCGGTACTTGACTGTCTTCGAGCCGGGCACAGCACGGCGCGGAATCCAAATCGGGGGCTTGGGCTAAGTGACGTACTTCGTGCACTTCGCGCTTTGGATGGATTTATCAGAATTAGGACAAATCGCATCTCGGTCTACCGAGACTTTATGCTGCTGCGTGACGATAAGAGGGAACCGGTCGAGGAACATCTCCATGATTGGAAGCGAGGCGTTTCTTCGAAAGCAAGTATCTTCGGCAATATGACTGGAGCAGCAGTTTCAGTCCTGGTTCCTGTGGAGGCGTGATGTCAAATTTCGCCCTATATGATCATTACTGTTCGGGACAAAGTGCGTCGAGCTTCACGAGGCAGATATCTATTGTCTTGCATGCCAATGCACAGGACGTCGAAGACATTTCCCGTGGTATCGCTAAGCATCTGCGCCAAAACGCTGCGCCTGCCAAAGTGGTAGTTTTCGGTTTCTTACACCATGTCGGTGTTATTGAGGCGCTATTGACAGCGGGCTCACCATTTCAGGAGAGGCTTAGGTTTTCTTGGGGGCAGGCAGCACCGGATGGAGCCTGTTTTGGCATCGTGCGAACAGGGGCTCCTAGCGCCTATCAAGCCGTAGGCAACGCCAAGGCAAGCCCAGAAGAGCTTGAGCTAGAGGTCAGCCATGCGGCGACAATGACTGCTCAGTGCATCTTCAAAATGTCTGGTTGCTTACAAGAAGCGCCGAGGGGCAGTCATTACAGCAAAACGTCTAAGTCACATAGCCTCGCTTTTATCCGTGCTTCGAATGCCCTGATCCGCTCTCAACACACGTTGACGATTGCATATTGGTTGCAGTCGTTCGTATCGCAGCCAGCGCGACGAATACTGATTGACACCTCGGCTATTGCATCAGCAGTCTATGCAGCGTGCCATCTTGCGATTAATGCTGGCTACATATCAGAAATGCCCGTAATTGACTCGTTCCGGTCTTACGAGGGTCTGTCGGACGAAGATCTCGAAGATGTTAAAAATACTCTGTTCGTGATTTCGGCAAGCACTTCTGGAAACCTTGCGTGTGAAGCTTTCAGCCGAGGTGTTAAGCCAGATCGCCTCATTACGCTTTACCTGCTTGCCAATCACCTACCTGAGCAGCAAGCTCTTTGTTTGCTTCGAAAAGATGAGGAGAAAAATCCCGAAGGCCTTCCGTTGATTCCAGGTTGGAAGGAGGGAGCCTGCGCGCTATGTGACCAAGGGCTAGCCAAAATCCAAATTGGAGGCGACCTTTTCCTTACCTCTCTCCCAAAGACCGAAGAGGTTTCTATCCTTAAAAAGCATCTTCCTTCGTCGCAGCGAGACATCATCTCTCGCTTCGCTGGATTAGGGGTTTTTAAGGTTCATCGCAGGATTGGAGATCGCACCTGCGAGATGGTCATAGACTTAGGTCCTCTACTTGATCCAGACGTTCCTGGAGTACCTGCAGTCACAGAATTCCAAAAAGATTGGGATCGTCTGATGCGATCCAACGTAGCGGCAAATGCTTCCCACTTGGTTTTCCCTGCATACCCTGAAAGTGATACGTTAGCCAACAGTCTATACTCGTATGCTTCCGAGCTTCTGAGAAATGAATCATTTACGCCAACGCAGGGAAACCAACTCGTAGGCGCCGTAAAAGTGCCGAACGGATCTGCTGTTGTTGTTGCAGCGTGCGTCGATGATCCAGTAGAAATGATGGGGATTAACAGGGATTTACGTAATGTAATTCCTGGGGGGACAGCAGCATATTTTGTACCGTTTTTGCGAGCGCGGACAGAAGCTGAGGCGAAGAACGTCACTACAAATCTCACCTACGGTGATCGTGGTGCTGGTACCTACTCGTTATACAAAATGTACGATGTGTTCTTACCTGAGGAACGTCTTGAAGATCCTTGGGATATTGAACTCAAATATCTGTTGAAGCTTTCCGAATGGCTTGACGATGAAAATGAATCTATTCCATTACAGATTCTAGAAAGAAGATCCAGCTTACGGGCTACGACGGCTACAGGGATGAGTGACGCGTTGTTTTGGCCGGATAAAAACGGGCGAGCGTTACAGATTCGAACGAACTTTGTTCTGCTACCAACGGACGATGGAAGGCGAACGCTTACCCAAGCCGATATATTTTTCGTGATATCAGCCTTGCTGAATAACCTGCGCAATTTGGAAGGTAGTGAAAGTCTGCGAGTCAGTCAATACGAGAAGCATGTTCTCTCACCAGCCAACTTTATCAAATTTAACGACGGCGTCATTCAAGCTGCAATCCTCCGGGCTGCCCGTGACGGCGAGCTAAATTTTGTGGCCGCGGACAGCGAACAGTATAGCGCTCAGATGCGCGACATCCTTCTCAAACTCATCGTAAGCGAGGTTGAGGACGCCAGGGAAGCACTTACTGAGTTTGTGTTGGCAATAGCTGTTGGCCGTCTGCGTCTAGAGAAAGCGCACCGAGATGAGGTAATGGGGCTAGTTATTGCCTCACAACATTCAGTGCCCGAAATTGCCTTCCATATGGCTCGAGCTGTTTTAGCTGGGATATAGGGCTTGGAGGTACTCTTATTAAGAAAGACAACGTCGAGAAGGACTTTTCAAAGATAAGAATAGGTAGAGAATTTTGACATGTGATGCACGCTGCTGCCATACGCCACATATCAAAACAATAGATGCGCCGACACTTGCTATGAAACTACTGCAGCTTTTGCAGTGGTTTCGCTGGAAAAGGCATCTATTTTAGTACGGAGTAAAAGAAATAAAGACGGTAAAAACTTAGCCGTCGTTGTTTGGCCACGCTTTCATAATTTTCTCCACTTGAAAATATAGTTCGATGTTGGACCGGTAAAATGTTTATGTCAAGGAATCCTCATTGAATGTTGCGCTATGTCGAAATTGTTACATCCAGTAAAGGCAACATCCTGATAGCCGTCTACTTACTCATCGCATCTAATGCCCGGTTCTGAATTGTGACTGCCACCTTGGGATCAAGTTCGGCCAAACGGGTCCTTTGTGAGGCAATTTTCTTCGCTACGCGCTTCGCATTTGAATCGTGGCCAAGTGCTTCGTAGCAACGCAAGAGGGTATCTAAAAGGAAAAGGTCGGGGTTTTCCCTAATTACTTCGTTACTCTTTTCGAGCTCAACCGCTGTTGCCTCAATAGTTTTGAGCATATCCCCAACAAGTGCATTTTCTTGTCCATTGGCAAGGGAAATATAAGCGCACGCGTAATAGGCCATGTTATTGCTTATGTAAATATCGTCAGGCCGCAAGGCTTTTCCACTGACCGTTTCCTCGTAAGCCCTTTGGAAACAAAGCGCTTTCTCTTCGATAGCTGCTGAAGGATCATCACTATTGATGGGTAACAGCTCTCCCCTGCGCCAGTATTGATACCCAAGTAGCTTTGGAAGAAGTCCGGACATGTGTTCAAAGTCAGACTTTGGCAATTGGTCAGTCCACACACCTTGTTTTAAATTTTGGCGAAGTGCTGTAATAAGGGCTCTCACTTCCTGATAAAGGTGGATAGCACTTTCAGGTTGTCCAAGTTTTCCATATGCCTGGGCCATACGGAATTTCACAAGTGGATACTGCGAATATTCGTGCAACAAGGCATCGTATAACTCAATCGCCTTTTGTACATATATTTCGTTGTCCGTCGAAAGTAAGCAAAGTGCCTCATTCATCGCCAAGTAATAGTGGAAAAGACGATGTGCATCAGCCGGGACTTTTTCTTCAATTAGGCTTTGGCACGTTGTCCCAAAATGTTTTGCAGCCGACAGATAGAGCTTGGGCGCTTCATCAGGCTGATCTTTCAGTACCTCCGCAGCTCGATCACGCATCGCTCGCCCTTCGACGTATGCGTCAACAAGGTTCCGTGGAATACGAAGTGCCGCAAATCTTGCGAGTACATCGTCGTCTGAGCCGACCGAAAGAATCTTACCGCTAGTGTCGTTCTGCAACGCAGGAGTTGTAGCCATTCCAAAAATTGTGTCCGCATACTGCGAACATGCATCCGCGAACTGCTTGAGCACCTTTAGGTGGGGACCAATTTGCGCGTGATTAGCCGAAGGTATGGTCGGGTTCTTGCCTTGTCTAAAGACGTATCCGAAACGGTGGTCAATCTCACCCCATGCGTCCTCAAATACTGTGCGAACCTGTATCTCTAATGGCACATTATGCTCGCAATCTTGACCATCAATAACGATATTGACGGGCTGGGAAACACGGCATACCAAATGTACACTTGAATATCGATTGTTTGATTCGGCTATTTGAAAATCAACGCCTCTTTTGTTCAGTAATTCTTGTAACTTGACCAGAAATGGATCATGAGCAGGTGCGTCTGAATAAATAATGATCTCTTCAACGCTCTGCTTTATAAATGGGTTCGGCGAGATCTTTGCGTTATGAGCGATCAGATCCAGGACGCGCTCCACACAATCAATCATCTCCGATCGAAATAGTGTAATTAGACGAAGTCCGACGACGTCCGTGATCGATTTGATTGAGTATGTAGGTTTCTTGCTTGCTTTTATTTGCACCTTTTCGACGAGCTTAGATTCCTTTTTTACCCTCGTTCGAATGGCATAACAAACTGCCCCCAGCTCGGAGCTAGTAATCGCATCAAGAATTCTTTTTTCAGCCTCTTTCCCACAATTTTCCAATCGTGCGGCGCTCAGTTTCAAATCACTCATTTTTCACTTCTCTTGATACGAAAACATTGGATAGAAAGTAACCAACGATTATCGGTCATTTGACAACTAGCACGCAACTTTGATTAAGGAATTCAAAATAATATGAAGTCCATTATTGAAGTGTGTCGATGATCAAGGCTGTCCTGGTAAGGGGCCATCGTATTGAATGAGAAGAGCCTCCTCTGGCACACCATAGTCAATAAACGGCCGAATGAAGTCATTCCCTGGATACGGCTTCCCACTTCTACATTCACAAACTTCCTGCATTACGTTGCCGACTGCAATGCGATGGTTTTGCAGGAGCTGCTTGAGCTCCGCATCTGTCCACGGAAGCTGGATATTTTTTCGAGCATGAGACGCCTTATATGCATCGCTATGCCATACACAGGCAGATCCAAAGTGAGGAAACTGGGCCACATTCGAATTAAATGGATGTTCAGTGTAGAACATCTCCCAAATTGCGAATGTTCCGGCAACTCGGCTCTGTCGTATGAGTTGATCATGGAAGTGCGACTGGTTAGACGACTGCTGCACTGAATCCCACGAGTTGACATGAGTACTTAAGCGTGGCCACTTTGCCTCGAACAAGCAGATTTTGAACTCACGCGTGTTAGCGAGAATGATCGCAGCATCCGATCCAACACGACGTTCAGCACCAGCTTTCAAAACGAAGGACATTGCATGGAGATCTGGAACATTGCGTGAATTGATCTCACGGCGTAATGCGCCAACAAAGTTAGATGTATAGTCATTTTCATTGGCAATAATGCCTGCAATGAGCTCACTACGAATAAGTCGATCTGCCCACTCGGCGCAGTCAACCACCTGGCTTGTAATTTGATGGGGGAAAAGCATTGAAAATCTGGCGAATAGAATAGTGAGTCGGATAGCCCAGGAAGCCGTACAAGCGTTCGTGCTATGAGCTTGGTATGCTGCCATAGGGCAACGTTCACCGATATCTCATGTTCATGTGATATCTGTCTCTATATCGCAAGCCACAAAAGATCAGTTGCCCATCGTCATAGTTAGACTCACAGATTAGCCAATGAAAGTCATGGGGTTACACGATGTGAGCGTAACTCATTGCCTGCTATAAATCGTCGGGGTTATGCTCACTTTCGTGCTTCGCAGGCATGACTGCCGGCTTGGGCACGACCATTTAGACTAAGGGGAGGATGCGCCGCCCGATGCTGCGCGGCAATGGCAGATGTTAGCCAGATTCAATCCTTGCCACAGTTCGGCGGCACGACGGCACCCGACCCTGAGCGGAAGTCCGATGGACTGGCCTTGTTGCCTCAAAGCGGTCATGCGATCAACTAGGCAAAAGGTTGTCCACTCTCCGTCTTGTTGTCTGCCGGTGTGGCATGGACTTTAGCGACGCGACCCGGCGCGTGAACCGGTGATTCCACCAGCCGCATCGTTCTATTTTGAAGTATCTCCGCTGTTATCCTCCGGCTCGTCGAACACCAAGCGCAGCGCGTACGGAATGGACCGAGGTCGGTTCACGCCGGCAAACATCACGAGCAGCCGCTGCACCTCGTGACGGGAAAATCCCGCCGGTGGCACGTGCAGCTCCAGGCGTGCGGGGAGCAGGGTACTGTCGCCCGCGCCTTTCCCCGTCCGCTCGACCTTGCCGCGCGCTTGGCGCATATGCTTGGCCAGCACGCTGGGATCAAACCCGCCTCCCGGGGCAGAGACCAATTCGGCCAGCCGCCGCAGCAGCGACCGGATCGGCGGGCGGTCGCCGCTAGCGATGCGTTCCGCCACCCGCTGCGAGTTGAGTTCCACCGGGAACGAGATCTCGCCCAAGGCTCGTCGCACGGGCTCCCATCTGGACTGCGACGGTGTGTCACTAGGCTGAGCGTCCTTCAGGAGCTGCGCCCAGTGCGCCTCCATGTCGACGTGGATGATCGAGCCAGTCAGCGACGCCACATACAGAGCCGCTTCCAGGCTCAGCCCCTTGAAGATCTGGTTCTGCGCACCGTCCTTGCCCGCGGGAAGCGGCTGCAGCAGCGTGTAGGGATCGGCCTCGGCTTGATGCTTGTAGTACGCGATGAGCCGATCCGTCATCTCAGCGTCTGCCTCTGGCATGTGGTCGGCAATGAAGCGCCGCTGGTACGCCTCTGGCAGCATCCAGATGACGCGCCGCGTTTCCTCTTCCGCGAGTTTCAGGAAACGGTGCAGGCCGCCCTTAGGGGGCTTCCATCCGTCGGTGCGGCGCGTGAGCACTTCCCGGACATGATGGCCGAGCGGGGCACTGACCTCGCCGGGATCGGGCACCAGATGCACGAGGCCGGCGCGGATAAACGGCTCCAGCATCAAGAGCAGCATGACGTTCTTAAGCGTCTGCATCTTGTGGCCGGTGGGCGACTCGATGGGGCTGAACTCGGGCTTCATGCGCGTGCCCAGGAAGAATGGGTTCACGAGCACGATCTCATCGACAAACGGCAGCCAGCCCAGCACCGTCGCCTCGACGGTGCGCGGATCGCTGAAGCCCATGTAGACCGAGCGCAGGACTTTCGGGTTAGGCCGCGGTAGCAGAGAGGCCAGATCGGTGTCTTCGGGCCACAGGCTCGCAAACGCGCGATGGATACGCTTGACCTGCTCGTCGCTCAGGTTGCGGCGCACGTCCTCCCAGGACGCCCCGTCAGAAAGCCCAAGGATGCCCTGAACCGCGTTGCAGAACATCAGGTTGCGCTCGCGCAGGCCGTAGACCTCCCACGACGGGCGCTCCGGGGCTGGCAGCCGCTGGCAGCAGTCCTTGAACGCGTAGGCGCTGCCGCAGCCGCAGAAGTCGTTGGCCCCGATGTTCTTGCGGGGGGACCCTCGGGTAAGGAACTCATGGGCCTTGGACGTACGGCCATGCTCGTCCCAATAGCCAGAACTGCCGTCCTTGTAGCCTACGTAGATCTCCCCGCCAAAGCGCCACATATCGGCCTTAGGTAGCAGCACCTTGGCGATCTCCGCCCATGACCCGTTGAACTCCTGCTCTGGGTAGAGCCAGGTCTTGTCGGCGGCTGCGATGTAGCGCTTCGCCCGCGACTTGAGCAGGTGGTTGATCGCGATCACCTCTTCCCGGCTCAGTCGCCGGTCTCGGATGAAGTTGTCGGTGCGCGTCATGCCCACGCCCAGGTGTCGGGCGTTCGTGCGCAGCCGCGTCAGGTCTAGTTGATCCGGCTCCTTAGCATATTCCAGGTGCGTGAGAATCAGGCAGGTGTTGGCGTCCAGCGCAAACACAGTCTGAGAGCCCACGGCCGCTACCAGCGGATCCTGCGGGTAGGCGCACTGCTTGGACGTGGGAACCATCGCCGCGTTGTAGACTGTCACCGGGTGGTCCGTCAGGATGAACTTCACATCCGAGTCGTGCGCCGACACGATTTCCCGCACGCCCTCGACCCACATAGTGCAATGCATCAGGCGCAGAGCCTGCATCTCGACCATCAGGTCGACTTGGCCCAGAGTGCCGTAGCACGAGCGGATCCAGTCTAGGCCCTTGGGCGTGCGCAGCTTCTGCGCTGCCATGTGCTCGAAGAAGTCCTGGAACGACTCGTGCACGTCGGCGTGATTTCCGAGCGTGAAGGCGCGGACTGCTCTCGCCCCCTGGTCGTCGATGGCACCAAACAAGTACTTCTCGACTTCGTCGTTGACGATCGGACCGAAATGCGTGGTGTACAGGTCGTACTCGACGAAGCAGTTCTTCGTGCCCCATTCATGAAGCGCAGTACGCGGCACTTGCCGGCCATCGGGCAGCGTCTTACGATCCGGGTCCAAGTTGAGATGAAAGAGGCGAGACTGACCAGGAGCGAGAAAGCCGCGCTGGTACCACTGCGGGACGTAATGGTTGTTCCTGGTCTGCTGATCGATCATCCGCTCACTTGGTTCGTTTTGTGCCTGGATTATCACACAACCGTTGCGGGCTTGATGGAGGTAGCCGTCCACAGCCGTGTTCGAGGTGGCTGGGATAGAGCGGCAGGCCCAACGCGGGCCTTGTGCAACAACACTTGATGGCCGGGTCTCACCTGGCGCCGACGGGCGAGACGCGTCCCAGACCGGCCGTACAAAGTGTTTCATTGCTGCCCGTGTAGGAGCAGTTTGGCTCTCCTTTAGCCTGTCTTTCCGGACTGTTTGGCTGCGGCCTTCGCAGCCTTATTTGCATCCCGTTCTGCCTTGGCTTCCTCGACAGCTTTCTGCTTCGCAAACTGGCGCACGCCTTCGGCGATGTCCCTCGGTATGTAAACATATTTGAGCACCTCATCGATGATCTCGGGATGCAGGAAGAACGGTGAGTTGCCTGATTCCCAGCTTGATTGCATCTTTACGCCCTTGCGTCGTGACGGGCCGAGGAACAGGTTGTTCCAGATCAGTGCTTCGCGCGCTGGGTGATCCTTCTTTTCAATGATCTTTTCCAGGATGCCTCCCATGACGCATGTCCCCTTCGCGTTATTCGCCTTCGCCCGATGAACGCGATCAAGCTCAAGCGTCAGCAAGTTTACTGTCTTGCCGCTCATATCAACGATGTCGTAGTCCAGCGGCTGACAGTACCTTCTTAGCTCCCAAACTGCACGGTCGAGTCGAATAATGTCGAATGGCCGGGTTTCATATGAGACCTCATAGTACCGATACTCTGCTCCATAGTCTTCGAGTTTCCTGATGAACTGAACAGTATCGGCACTGAGATCGAGTTCGAACTTGCCGTGCTGCTTCATCCTCTCAATGCCGGGAAGCACGCTGTGCCCCCTGTGGGCCTTCACTCGATTGAGCACAAGAATGCCTTTGACGTACTTCTCCAGGCAATGCAGGGCAGACCACAGAAACGGCGGAAAAAGCCGCGCTCGGTAAGCCATCCTTGCAGCGATGTAGTCTTTGTCTGCTGTCTCGCGGAAGCTTCTGATCGCGAAGTCGTTGACCAGGATATGCATCGGGTTAGGCATCCTTGTTCTCGGAAGTAGTAGGCCTTGATTTTATCAGCGAGCATTTAACGCATCAGAGCCATCATTAAACAAGATGCCAGCGCGGCCACTGCACGCAAGCGGCACGCACGCTAGCTGTTCGCGGGCAGTGCTCGAAACAGCTCGATGAATGCGATAGTGCTGCATTATAGGTGATCTCACCAGATTACGATGCGGCAAAGCGGACATCGACGAGCGGCTGCTTCTGGCCGATCTGAGAAGTCACATCGCAAAGAGCCAACGACTGGTATGGACTCGTCATCCGACATTTCGGATCAACCGCTGAGCGACTTGACCCGACCCAAACCGGTCGGAGGCCTTTCCTGAAAGCGGACATCCTATCTGAAATCCCGCACTCATCGCCATTACTTTCGCTGCCGGCTCAACTCTTCAGAGAACAAAGCCTTGAGGTCCTTCTCTACAAACTGATGTGGTTTCCACCCCTTGATGAGTTTATCTAATATGAACGCATCTCCGGCGCTTAGCGCAGTAGCGGCTGCGGTTCCGAAACCTCCTGCTCCAAGTGCATCAAGTCCCAGGCCTATACCTGTGAAAATGCTCCAGCGAGTACTCTTGGCGGGTAGCTTTTCGACCCACGATTCCTTTATCGTTTCTTGATAGTAGGCGCGCAGAAGATCGGAATCGGGCGGCTGCTGATGCAACCAATGGCGGAATTTATCTGCCGAGTCTAGGAGCTTGACGACAGATGAAAATGGCACTCTACCGGAATTGACGGCTTCTCGAATAGCGTGAGAACAGGGCAAGGTAAGATCAGTGAAGCTTTCGATTTGTGCTTGGCTGTTTGAATGGCGAAGTGCGACTGCCTCGACGGCCTTTGCCTGAATCGCCCTCTCAATTGGATGAACAGCGATCTCTGCATCAAGCTTAGCGGCGAAATATGTGGCCTCATAGGCACCTTGAATTAGCGCTAGAAGATATGCCTCAGTGAGTGAGGAGTGAGCAGGTGGAACTGTGCGATGGTAGGCGCTATTTAGAGCGGCGAAGTCAAGGTTCGTGTCAACGTAGAAGCCGTTATTCTCTCGTTCGATTTTGAAATAGGTCTCCCTGGGTATGCTGTAAGCAGGTACTACCTCGCGTATGAGAGACAGAACCGACAGCTGTGAGGACCGATTGTCGGCAAGCGCATGAAGGACTGATGACTGGTCGAAATCCGAATGGTCAATTGGTCGGAGAAGTTTCGAAAATTGACTTGCACCAATTCGCGCCTGGGACGTTCCGCCAGCAGCTTCTTTGAATGCTTTCGGTCCTACTTTCTCGATTGTGTGGTCCGGCGACGAAAAGGAAATTAAGCTGTGAATAGACTTCCCATTGCTTACCGGTGTCGTTGATACTCCAACCTGATCTCCTAAATAGTGAAACTCAAGTCGACCATCTCTTAGCAGAGAAAGCAGGACAAATGGCGGTATTCGGCTAAGCAACTCCCTAACGGTCCCACTGTTTCCGACGATTGCGACGCGTTCGTAGAATAGCAGTCCTTCAGCTAGGGCACCAATGTCAATAAGCGGGTCGGGACCGATGGTGTTTTTATACGTAATTGCCTTGAACATAGGGCCTATCGCCTCCAATAATCGATTGCGTTTTGCCAATACCTGATAATCGAAGCCGCATCGTGCCATCGAAAGTGCATTAAGACAATACTGAATGGGTAGGAGTTGTAACCGCAAGGAATTGGCCGGTCAACGTCTGTAGCCGTCAAACACTGACCGGCGGCTATACGTCAGACTTCGGTCTGTTCCGCAATCTCCAGCGCGTCATCGACCTCAATGCCCAACATGCGTTTGATGGTAGGTGCACGCTACTTCTCCTTTGCGTCTGCAAGACCTGTTGCAATCGAGGATTCTTTGAACGACTTTGTGGATGCGTGTGTTACCGCATCGAAAGGGCCATCGCCGAGTGATGCCAGAAGGACGAACAGTGTGTCTATGCTGCCGCCAGCCATCAAGTACAAGGCTGAGAGCGTTTGGTAACGATGCCGATCCAGGCTTGCTTGGTCATGGGGCGGCGAGGCCTCATAGGTACCAAGGTGAAACGCTGCACCATAAAGGGTGCCGTGCAATGCTTCTGATGCATCAGCATAGATTGTCAGCAGGCTCATGAACAATCCGGTGTTGCCCAACTTTGCTTCAATTACCGCTGCTCTATCCGGCAGGGAAACGTTTGTCCAGCGAGTCTTTTCTCTTCCACGCTGACTTGTGAATTTTGCGATCGCAGCGCTGATCTCTGGAGGGAGTTCAAAATCGCCTCCGTTGAGCGCAATGCGTGCCTTATTTTGACCATTGGCTTCAATCCATCGATCTAAGCTGCGTCCCGCCTTGTTGAGGGAATAGTCAACGTAGTCTGAAAACTCTGCGTCCGTGCATAGTTGAAGAAAACAGAAATTCGTCACTCGTTCGAGTAGGGCTCTCGAGACAATATAGGCCTGGTTGGTTCGGCCGTTTTCACACAATAGCCTTATTGAGATCGCGTCTTCAATGATTGCAGAGTAGATCGCATAGAGGCTTGAGACGCGTGGCCGATTGCTCTGATGGATAGCACTTACGTTGTCTACAAGGCGCTTCACTTGGCCATCCAAAAATTGGGCTAAGATTTGCGCGCCAGCTTGGGTGTTTACGATTGTCATTTTCGTCTTAAAGGCTTAACGTTGGAGATGACTACGTACAGTAAGTAGGCAGTGCCTGCCGATAGGTCTTCCGTGGCGATCGGCGATTTTAGATTGCAACACCGAGCACATGTGCTACCTCCATCGTTTTTGCGCGCAGTGCGTACAGTTCAAAGGCTCTCTTTTTGACCTTCCTAACGCGCCTCGCGGCGATCGCCGGTCCCTTGGCCTTCAGCTCGGGATGACGGTCAAGAAGATCTTGTTCCAGCAGCTTCAGGACTTGCTCAACCTCAAGTTCCCCTGCTAAAAAATTGTCGATCTCCTCAACACAAATCCGAACAAGCTTAATCAAAGAAATTGTCTCGTCTGCCGTGAACGTGCGAACAGCCTCGGATGAAAAGTCAACTGCAGGAATTGTGGTCTTAGCTTCCAAGTGCTTCTGAAGCGCTGGGCCGTCGTACTTCAACGTCTTCACGAATTCGGCCGTCAACTCCGAAGCTGCGTGGATTATGTGGTTCCGGCGAAGACGAAGGTACTTGACGGTTCTTATCAGATTCGATTCGATGGCTTTATTCGCCTCCTTAACCACGCAGGCCTGTACCGTCCCCTTACGCAGCAAGTATTCATGGCTGAAGTCAAAGTTAATCTGGGCGCGACCGAATTACATTAGGGGCGAGTTTTTTGCATATCGTCTTCGACCAACTTCAAAAGCTCACTTGGTCTTACTCCAACTGCATAAGCCAATTTGAAGATGCTCGATATCGTTGGCTGTTTCTGCCCCAGCTCTATTGACGAGACATAGTTCCTCGCAAGGTGTGCGTCGAAACCAAGCTGTTCCTGAGTGAGGTTTGCCTTCCCTCTTAGCTGTCGCAGTACCCGCCCAAATGAAATCACAACTGGATCGCTCAAGATTCCTCCTATAGTTGGAGAAACTTGGCAGATAGGCTATTATCTGTCTTCCAACTATAGATGGAATAGAACCAGCCGGCTGCAGGGAAACTGCACGCAGCGTCATAAGCTGGTTAACGTATCAACCGATATAGATATATTTCTACAGTTGCGTTCCGTCGGCTAGACGGTACTCATCGAAGCCGAAATTTTGACCGGACTTTTTGCTGCGCCAGCAAATGAAAACTAAATACGTGGCCTTACCAGTGGGATTCGAAACACTGCATGAAACCCCACTTATCCTGCCTTCGACAGTTGCCAAGCATCGAAAGGATATTTACCTCCAGGAGCAAGAGCGTGAAAGGGAGCGCCTCCGGTTAGAAGATGAATTACAAGAAGAAAAGGCGCGCTCTGCCTCCTCTCACGATATTGCAGGTCCTGATTCTTCTAATAGCATTCACCAAAAACGACGGCGGAAACCGGGCGAGTGGCACCGTTTATATAAAAATTCGGACGTTCAAGTTGCAATTGGTGCTGCGACTATTCTGGGAACAAAAGACGCGAAAGTTAAGAAGCACAATACTGAGCTACTTCATCACCTACTCTCTCTTGGTGAATATCGACGCCTCGTGAAGGCCCCACGAAATTGGCGGGATGATCTCAGCAAACTGAAGGAGCGTCATCCAAATTTTGGGGAAGTTATTCAATTCATTGCTGGCGAGTTTGCGCTCGCTGAGGCAGCAAAGACTTCATTGTACATTCCTCCCTTACTTCTTGATGGCCCACCAGGTATTGGAAAAACAAGCTTCGCTTTTCAACTTGCAACAATCCTCGGCTCGGGTTTTTTGAAAGTGAGTTTGGAGTCAATGCAGACATCGAGTGCACTTACTGGCAGTGAGGAGCACTGGTCAAATTCGAAACCTGGGCAATTGTTTGGACTGTTAATTTCCGGTGAATATGCCAATCCTGTCGTGCTTGTCGACGAACTCGACAAAGCACGAAGTGCGGCTGCCTATGACCCAGCTAGTGGGCTTTATGCGCTCTTAGAACAGTCTACTGCTAAGACTTGGTCCGATTTAGCATTTCCTTCCATAGCGGTAGACGCGACCAAGGTAATTTGGGTTATTACCGCGAATAGTCGCCGTATGATCCCCTCTCCGCTTCGCTCGCGCATGCGCATATTCGATGTTCCGGCCCTAACAAAAGAGCAAGTGTTTATGCTCATCGACCGGATTTTTGCGGAGCAAATAAACGCGTTGGCCCCGCTTCGATTCGAAGTTACGATACCCGACGCCCTTAAGGCTTGCTTAGTAGACGCCAAATTGTCGCCCCGACAGATACACAGGGTTAGCCGTGAACTCATCGGTGCCGCTGTCCTAGCGAATCGTCGTTTTGTCCTACATTCAGATCTTGAAGCTATCAAGTTAAGGTCAGAAAAGACGTCAAGTGCTACGAACAGTTCAATTGCGGTAGATTATTTTTTCTACCTTGAAAAAGAGCCGTCGTTTCACTGATGCTTCTTAACTAGATGCGCAAGATCTTTGTGTGAGGAGCACGCAATCACGCGTACATATCGACCAGCATCACAAGCACTTCGAATGCATGCCATAGTTTTACAAGAGCCGATAGATATCATGAATCTTGATCATTTACACTATATTGTTAGAAGCCATCCCCGAATTTTCCGGGGAAAATATCCAGTTATCAGACGTCCCATCCCGGTTGGATGGCACAACGTTGTCGATGGTTTGTTGAAGGCTTTAGATGAAACCCTCACGCCATTGGAAGTGGAATCTTTTGAGGTTTTATACATTGCCGAAAAATCGGGGAGTCTGCATTTTTTATTTGAGTCGAAGCTCACTCCAGACAGAGAGTTCGTAATCGACAACCTCATTAGATCTTTTGTGACAGAAAGTACCCTCACGTGCAGGGGCTGCAGCGCTGAGCTTCATCCCAATAATCTAAATTCAAAGCTGAAACTTTGTTCAGCATGCCAACAGCTGAACCGGTAGCTAATTGCTGGCTTCATTTGTTCCTGCTTCTTTAGGTGTCTTGACGCTCCTCTCGCGGCTACCGCTGCGAACTAGTCCCTTATTAGTGAGATGAATTGGCTATAAAACTAGAACTCATTCCATAAATAGGTAGTCGATGCTTTTTTCGGATTCGTATGGTTTTTCATCATGTCACGAAGAGAAGAGCTTACCGACGAGCAATGGGGGCTACTGGAGCCGTTGCTTCCCGTAAC
>NZ_JBHTDH010000034.1:0-37846 GCF_042666555.1 Herbaspirillum sp. GCM10030257 | reverse complement strand
ACGACTTATTGGGGATCGCGCCTACGACAGTGATCCGCTCGATCAAAGGCTGGCACAGCGCGGTATTGAACTGATTGCGCCACATAAGCGAAACCGGAAGAAAGCAGCGACGCAGGACGGGCGAGCGTTGCGGCGTTACACCAGACGCTGGAAAATCGAACGCACCTTCGCATGGCTCAACAAGTTCAAGCGCGTGCTTACCCGATGGGACCGCTGCATCGAACATTACACTGCCTTTGTTCATCTTGCGCTCGCCATGATTCTGCTCCGAAGGTATTTATGAAATCAGTTCTAGATTTTTACGGTCGAATCTTTTCTACGTTTTTACCCAGCTTAGCAAACAGTTCCGCCACCCAGTCGACGAAGACGCGTACTCGCGCGCTGAGGTGGCGGTTTGGCAGGTAGACAATGCTCATCGGATGTGGCGGCGTCGACCAGTCCGGAAGGATCGGCACCAAACGGCCGGCATCGATGTGCGGTTGTGCCATGAACGTCAGCGTATGCACGATGCCTAGTCCGGCGAGGCCGGCGGCAAGGTAGGCATTGGAATCGTTCACTGCGAGAAAATGCTGTCCCTTCACAACAACCTTCTCGTCACGGCGTGCCAATTCGATTGGTGCCTTTCGTCCGGAGCCAGCGAAAAAGTAGCGCACCAGTAAATGCCCGTTATCCAGGTCGACAGGGTGTTGCGGCGTGCCGTGCCGGGTTAGGTAGTCCGGCGTCGCGCACAACACGTATTGCAGGGTGCCGATGCGCCGCGCAATCAGCGAAGGGTCGGTGATCTCTCCGCCACGCACGACGCAGTCGACGCGATCGTGCACCAGGTCGACGGAACGATCGCTGACGCCGATGTCGAGCTGCAAGCCCGGGTATCTGGCTTGGAAATCGGGCAGCGCTGGAATCACCAGCAGCGCGGCCATCGTCGTACCCATGTCTACTCGCAGCCTGCCACGTGGCGCACCGTGCGCTGCGGACAGCTCGGATTCGGCATCCTGCCATTCGTCTAGCACGCGCGCGATGCGCGCGTAGTACGCGGCACCGTCGTTCGTCAGCGTGACTCGACGTGTAGTACGGTGGAACAGGCGCATACCCAAATGCGCCTCGAGGCTTTGCACCAGCTTGGTCAGCGTGTTACGCGGCAAATCGAGTGCGGCCGCAGTGCGTACGAAGCTGCCGGTATCAGCCACACCGACGAATGCGCGCACGGCTAGATAGTAATCCATATCCACCTCTATCCAGAACAGAAACCGTAAATTATCCATCAAATAGGAACAGTGCTGCCCGATTTTCAATCTTTATCATAACCCGAGTACCTAATATATTGGGTCCATCGCAGGCCGAAATCAGGCAATTCCTGCCGGATGGCCTCTTATTGGAGCTCAAACATGAACCAGGTACTCAAAGGCAAGGTTGCCCTCGTCACCGGCGGATCACGCGGCATTGGCGCCGCCATCGTCCGCCGTCTCGCCGCGCAGGGTGCGGATGTGGCGTTCAGTTATGCAAATGCAGAAGACCGTGCCCGCGCGGTGGTCGCGGACATCGAAGGGACGGGCGTGCGGGCGCTGGCGGTGCAAGCCAACCAGGGTGATGCGCAGCAGGTTGCGTCGTTGGTGCGCCGTGTGCACGAACACTTCGGCCGACTCGACATCCTCGTCAACAGCGCCGGCGTTTACGTCACAGGCCCGGTCGATGATGTTCAGGCGGACATCTCCGCGTTCGAGTGGCAATACAAGGTCAATGTCGACGGCGTCGTTGCGGCTGTGCGTGCTGCGGCACCGCTGTTGGCGGACGGCGGGCGCATCGTTTCGATCGGCACCACCGGCGCGCTCCGCGCACCGTTCCCCGGCATTGGCGATTACGTGGCCACCAAGGCTGCGGTGACCGCTTACAGCCGCGCCTGGGCGCGCGACCTTGGTGCACGCAACATCACCGTCAATGTCGTGCATCCAGGCGCCATCAATACGGAGATGAACCCGCAGACGGCCGACCACGCGCCGATGCTGGCGCAGATGGCCGCACTGGGCCGCTACGGCCAGCCGGAGGATATCGCCGGCGCGGTCGCGTTCCTAGTCGGACCGGATGCGGGCTACGTCACCGGCAGCGCCATCACCGTCGATGGCGGCCAACTGACCTGATGTTCTCGTGGGCCGGCCACGGCAGGCCCTTCCTTTTTCTTACAAAAACACCGAATATGATGCCTCACGCCGCCACTACCCCGAACGCAGCGAGCCAGCGCTGGAGCTTGTTTTTGCTGGCCTTCGCCCACCTGATCCTCGCGATCGATTTCACGATCGTCTACATCGCGCTGCCGGAACTCGGCGGTGCGCTCGGCTTTTCCGGGCATAGCTTACAGTGGGTCATCCACGGCTATACGGTGGCGTTCGGCGGCTTCTTGCTGCTGGGCGGCCGAGCCTCCGACCTGCTTGGACGCCGCCGCGTCTTCATGCTGGCGCTCGCACTGTTCGGCCTCGCCTCGCTGCTCGGCGGCCTGGCAGCGCAGCCGCTAACGATAGTGCTGGCGCGCGCACTGCAAGGCATTGGTGCGGCCTTCATCTTTCCATCCACGCTGGCACTGATCAACGCACTGTTCACCGAGGGCCAGCCGCGAGTCAGGGCGCTCGCGATCTGGAGCCTGTTCGGCTCGAGCGGGCTGGCGCTCGGATCACTTCTGGGCGGCGTGCTGGTCGCGCTGTTCGGATGGGAGTCGGTGTTCCTCGTTAACGTCCCGCTTACTCTCCTGACGGCGCTGGGCGCACTGATGACGATGCCCCGTGACTTACCACGGACCGATCACCGCACCTTTGACGCGGCAGGCGCCGCCGCCGTGACGCTCGGCGCTACGCTGCTGGTTGCCGCACTAGTCGAGGGCGGTAGCTTGGGCTGGACGGCGCCATCGGTTGCGTCCGCCGCCGCCCTTGCCGTGCTGGCATTCGCCGCGTTCGGCTGGATCGAGCAGCGCGGCAGCTCACCGCTGATGCCGATGCGACTGCTTGCGAGCCGCAACCTGCGCATCGCGAGCGCGCTCACCGCAATCTTCATGGGCACGTTCATGGCGCTGCCGTATTTCGAGACGCTGCTGTTCCAGCACGCCTTTGGCTACACCCCGATGTACACCGGCCTGGCATTTCTGGCACCATGCTTGGCGCAGGCGGCCGGGACCCAGATGAGCGCACGCGTCACGCGGCGCTACGGCATGCGTCTCACGATCGTGTTCGGTTTCGCGCTGGGCGCGGTGGGCACTGCGGCACTAGCGGGCGGCATCGGCGCGGGCGGGGGCTACGCCGCGTTGCTACCCGGCCTCGTCGTAGCCGCGATAGGACAGGGCATTGCTTGGGGGCCGATCTGGATCGCCGTCGGCGCTGGCGTGCCGGTACAGGAGCAGGGCGTCGCCTCTGCCGTGGCGTCGACCACGTTCCAGGTTGGCGGTGCGATCGGCCTGGCACTGCTCGTCGCGCTCGCCGGAAACCTCGACAGCCCCCATGTAGTTCAGGCCGGCGCCAGCCTCGCTGCGCTCGGTGCCACCGCGGGAGTCGTGCTCGCGGCGCTGCTAGCCTTTCTATTACGCGATCCAGCATCTGCTGCCGCGGCCGTACCGGCCGCGCAGGTGGAGAAAGCGCCCCAACGCAGTCGATCCATTCATTGACCTTCAAGGAGAACGCCATGCATCATCGCGTCCGCATCTATGAACAGGGCTCACCCGACGTGCTGCGCTACGAAGAAACGCCGGAGGTTGCGGCCGGCCCAGCTCCCGGTGAGGTACGTCTCCGGCAAAAGGCGATCGGCCTAAACTTCGTCGATACCATGTTCCGTGACGGCACATTCGCAGTGCCGCTGCCGTTCACGCCTGGCGTCGAAGGCGCCGGCATTGTCGATGCAGTGGGCCCAGGCGTGGCGGACTTCATTCCCGGTGACCGTGTTGCGTACTTCTACGCGCCGGGCGCCTACGAGGAGATCCGCGACGTGCCGGCGGCGGCGCTCGTCCGCCTGCCGGAGGATATTGGCACGCTGCAGGCGGCAACGCTGCTGGCAAAGGGGCTGACGGCGTGGATGGCGATCCGCCGCGCCCACGTGCTACAGCCAGGGGAAGTGGCGTACGTGACCGGCGCGACCGGCAGCGTCGGTTCGCTGCTGGCGCGTTGGGCGCAGCGCGACGGCGCGACGGTGATTGCCGCAGTTTCGGCTGCGGGTGCAGCGCGTGCGCGCGAACTCGGGCTGCGGCACGTCGTGGTGCCCGGCGATGGCGATCTGGCGGGGCACGTTCGCGCCATTGCCGGCCGCGGCAACGTCGACGTCGTCTACGAATTCGTCGGCCGAGCCACGTTTGCCCAGTCGGCCGGGCTGTTGCGCGAAGGCGGCACGCTGGTCCATGTCGGCAATGCCTCCGGGGCGGCAAAGGTCAATCACGACGCGCTCGCCGCGCGGCGGATCCGCTACGTGCAACCGGCGACACCGGCCTACGTGCGTGACGCGGATACTCTGAACATGGCCACCGGGGAGCTGTGGGCGACGCTGCGCAGTGGAGTGTTTGGCGACCTCGAGATGGTCCGCTACCCGCTTGCCGATGTGGCACGAGCGCATGAGGACATTGCGCAACGTCGGCTTGCCGGGCTGGCTGTGCTGGTTCCGTAAGTACCATGGCGCGATGTTCCTGCCGGCAAGGAAGCAGTCCGAGGCGATCGCGATTTGTGAAGCCCCGCCGCAACCGCACTGATCACGTGGCCAGGAAGCGCTGCGCCAGTTTCTGCTCGCGGAACTGTTCGGTCACGAAGTCCATGAAGGCGCGCGCCCTGCCTCAGCAAGAAGCGGAGGCAGCGATCAGTGCGTGCGCACTCAACATCATGACCCATCTGGGCTGCCGTGCTCCGGCAAAAGGATTAACACACAAAGATGTAGACGACTATGCAGCCCGTGCCCAGCAACTCGAAGCGGAATTACAGGTTTGTGGGGCTAGATATTCGCCTACCTACACAGCGCTTGCGGAAAAGCTCGATCGAAAGTTCTTCTCCTTGCTTGATGCAGCTAATGTAGATCTACAGGATCGTGGTCTCCATTACCGTAAGATCGAGGCGTATATGAGTCTGGGAAAAGCCACGGATAATGGACCTGAGCAGGAGAGGTCTTGCGCGGCGACGCAAACATTATCGGAGCGGCAGATTACCAATATGGACGAGAAGATTATGAAGCTCAAGAGGGGGCTGGGACGGTGAAAGAGACGAAAGAGCAAAGTGACTAAGGGCGATTGCTTACTATCGACGAATCTCTACGACGATCGATCTAAGCGTACCGTTGAGGTTTCTGATCTAAGCAGGTCCGCAAAAGTTTTTTGAAATAAGCCGCGCTTGTGGTCTTCAGCAGGAGGCGAGTTTCAGCCGTTGCGGGTGAGGACGCAAGGAATGACAATGCGAACCCGTACCTACTTAATGGTTGATTGCACTTATATCTGAAAAATATTCATTGATGCAGGAGGTAATATGCCGAACGTACCGTTTATTTTCGAGCATGAGATGGAAGCGCTGCTCGAAGCATTGAGACGCGATCTCCGTACAGAACAAGAGAAGGCGCAAAGAGACACCCAGCATCGTGAATGGCATATAGGTAATGTACGGTATGCAATGCGCTTACTTGAGGTACTAAAACCCCGTGGACCCGAGAGGCTGACGTATCGCCCAATCGCGCGAGCCGCCTAAACAACCTCGTCCGTCACTTACACCGAGTAAATCTCGTTCATGAACATTCCACAGTCAGACACTACAATTGTGAGCAAGTGCGGGCGCAGTCGTCCGTCGCCGCTGTACCGCAATCGCGCCCGAAGTGCTCGAGGTTGCATTTCCATTAGATCGACCTTACTCATGATGTATCTTCGATTTTATTGAAGACTACGAGCGCGGTTTATCCAAAAAACTTTTGCAGATCTGCTTAGCTTGTTTTCAGGACGCCATATTGCGCGAGCTGGATGCTCCTCTCAGTTAGTAAGGTAAAAATATCCGTGACTAGCGTACTAGGATGAGACAGTGGGACTTGATTTTACATAACCGTTATTCTGATCCTTTTTGCCAATCCGCAGGAAAGAACACCAACGTAGTGATCGCCGTTGTTCGTAAAATGAAATGCTGCGTAATGATTGGAGGCTGAACGACGCGATTAACGTTGCAGTGCCAAGTTGTTGAGAAACTTCGTCGCCTTTTCTACACATTCGTCATAGTGCGGATGGTAGTTCAATGTTCGGATGTCGTTAAAGCGGCGCGATAGCGGAGTTGCGTTTGCAGTCAGTTCATGAAGAAAAATCTCGCGATGACGCAGCAGGAATGGTGCTGCCTTTTGTAGATCGTCGGGTTCGCGGTCGATCACGCAGCAGAGATCGAAAAGGTCGCGAGGCGTTGGCCTGTCACCACGGTGCCACATCTTCTTGGCTACGATTTCCGCAGCTGACTCTACCTTGACCGGGTGCTCCAGAAGCATCCAATCTTCATACGGATTATCCGTCAGGTTTGGCGACGCGACGATGTCAATTTCTCCCTCAGGCAGGAACAGTTTGACGTACTGACTTCCTTCGTCATAGTCCTCGGTGACAGAGGCCGCGACATCGGAGAGGCGGGGCGTGACATATCCAAGATATTGCGGATCAGGAACGAAAAGATCGATATCCTTGGAAAGACGATGTTCATAGCGCAACATGAGCACCGTCCCTCCACCGAAGGTCCAGAACGGCTTGCTGTGGCCGTGTCGCTTGACGTCTTCCATCAAGAGCAGCGCCTTGCGGAACAGATTCCGCCATGGGCCATCAGGTAATGCGGCTGGAACCATTATTGCCACACCTGGCGGTATAAATGCAGGTTCCGTGACCAGACGGCCAGGTGCTTCCAGATCTGCCTGGGTGGTACGTCACGGGTCGCAGCCGCTTCTTCCACGGCCTGAACGACGACAGATAGAGGCGTTTCGTCCAGCAGGGTGGCTACTGGTGCTTCCAGCTCGTCCGGCAGCTCGCCGCTTGTAAGCACCTCTGCAAGTTGCGCCGGCGTCATCTCATGCTGATAACTTACACTGGCACTGATTGATGCCTTCAGCAGGCCGCGATGCGGCCGAGCGTCTTGTAGATCGAGTGACAAGCCAAGCAGATGGAGCAGCGAAATTAGTTTGGCAGCACCGAGGTCCTTGAGCTTTCCGGCTTCAAGCTGGTTAATGGTCAGACGTGACAAGCCGGCGAGGCGCGCCAATTGCGCTTGCGTCAGTTGCAATGCTGTACGGCGTTCGCCGATCCGACGTCCGATTTCTGCGAGTTGCATGGCTTGATAGAGTGTTCCATAATCGATAAATGTAAAATATATCTTACATTTAGCTTCGCTATTTAGCAATGTCAGGCTGGATAAAACGCCAGAACTCTATTATTGAAACAAGGAAAGCAGGATCTGTGTGATAGCGGTTTCATGTGCAATTTGCGAGGGATCCTTCCTACCAAAGCGGGCAATTTTGCATTTATGCAACAAAGGTCGCTAATTAAGATTATGTAAAATGATATGTGTGCACTAAGGTTTAACAGTTTGTAATTCCTAAGAATCTTCCACTCATCGCATACGCCGTGCTTACAACGGGTGACCGTTTGCCTTATTTTGGATGCGCAGACAGCGTTCAATGATTTTTTCAAACGGCAATGCATGACGAATCAGAATACCAGCATCCGTCATCGCTTCATAATCTGCTTCCAAAGCCGCTAGTCCGTTTGACTCAAGTATGAGCGTTAAATGACCTCCAACGGCGCGATGGTAATCGATGGCCTGTCCATTTTTATCCTTCTCGATGAAAAACATGGCCTTATGGTCAGCAACCATCTTTCTAACATCATGGGCGGTTAGGACGCCATCAAGATACGGTGTGTTTTCATAGGCTGTTAGATCGTACCAATGCCGTGCGTAACGGTCACCTCGCAGGCGCTCCTGCAGGCAATAGACGTGCGCTGCTGTTGCCTTCTCCCAAAAGGTGCGCTCAATAGTCATCACCAGCGGATGCGCAATCGGAAAGGCCAGTTGCGGAAACAACGACGCCATGTCGCACATGATCGTTTTCTTTTCATGAGGCTCACCCGTCGCCCTTCCGCCGAACTCCAACTGGACAGAAGGTGAAACATAGCCCGTGCCCAACTAGATGGCGTCGTAATGGATATACAACTTGTCCCCATTGCTCCCGCCTTGCTCACAACGTGCTGGAAGACCATCCCGCTGCAAACCCGCTTCAATGATAGGAATGACGTTATCGTGAATCCATTCAGGCAGGCGTGCATTTACATGATCGGTGCATTTTTTTGCCTGGCTTCGGGTCGACGGCAACGAGTTCTGAACGGTAATCAGGTCGCCGATAAGATGCCGAATGTTATAGGTCAGGTGAATGTCTTCAGAGAAGCGATCAATCAACTGATAGGCTTTTGATAAAGATGTCCCTCCCTTGAAAGTCAATCCCTGGCCTAAAGGTGTGTCGAATAAAGTCGACAAGGTCCATACAACCTAGAAGTCCTTGTCAAGGAGGTCGGCTGGTCTATCCAGTTGATCAGCGGCGATAGCCAATATTTCGGCAGGTTCGTTTGCCGGCAGAGAAAGATATGATTCAGGCATGACTCATTGCGCCGCCTACTGCCTTGGTCATCCAGGACGGCAAGCTCGCGCGTACGGCAGTGAGTTTTCC
Organism: Herbaspirillum sp. GCM10030257; assembly: GCF_042666555.1. Classification (NCBI taxonomy): domain Bacteria; kingdom Pseudomonadati; phylum Pseudomonadota; class Betaproteobacteria; order Burkholderiales; family Oxalobacteraceae; genus Herbaspirillum; species Herbaspirillum sp. GCM10030257. Next base: position 29,173 of record NZ_JBHTDH010000034.1, on the reverse strand, counting down.
CCAATCTTCAGAAGGCAGTTGTTGCCGAATCTTTGGCAATACCTCACTTAGGTGCTCTTTCCCTAGCCACGCCATCGCACGAACCGCCATGCCAGCGCGGGATGTGCCTAGGATAAGCTGCCATCGTGGCGCATGTCGGACGACAATGATGCGCCTTCCCAGGTGCAGCGTGCGGCTGGGACCAGACGACACGAACACTTCCTTTACCGGTACTTGAGTGGCGTTGAACCTCCATCAAGCGGCTTGGACATCATCAACTCTCGACCTTTCCCCAATATTTTTGCATCAATGCGTCGTTGTCGCTCTCCCAAAAGCGTTGGAAAAGTACGGAACGAAGCGGGCTGTACGGGCAGCCTTCAGGTACGCGGATATTGATGAACCATTCACGAATCTCCCGCTTCCTGAAGCCTGCGGTGATAGCGTCAATTTCGACCTTCGAGAGGCCCGGGTGCCACAGGTCCACGATGAGAACAACCCGCTGTTGTGATGAGCCGTTATAGGTTTCGTGGCGATACGAATCCGAAAAGAACAGCACTTCTTTCTCTTTCCAAGTCAAAGTCTCCCCGGCCACCCGCAGCCAGCAACCGGCTGGCACCCGCAATCCTAAGTGGCAGCGAATCCGAAAGCTATCAACGCTGTAATGCGGCAACAGATGCGTCCTGGGTTCGTGCGACGAGAAGATCATGTCGCTCCATGGATAGACGTGGCTTGAAAGAGAAAGGGATTCGACAATTTTGGTCGTCCTCGGAACCCGTTCCGCCGGGGGAAGCCGCTCGCCCATGTGATAGATCGGAAACACGTCCCAGCGCCCGCCGTTGAGCCCGCCCTCGGTATAGGCGTGGTAGTCGATGCCATCGGCTTCGGCGAGAATGATTTGGTAGGAAGCCTTCAGCGCCTCGGCAGCATCCGCCAGTGCGCTAAAGTCGTTGACGGAGTAAACGGCCCGATAGTCGAGCCCGGGGAAGATCGGTAGTAGACTCGTGTCCTGGTGCAGCGCCTTGGTTTCGTGGCTTGTTCCCTCAAGAATGGACAGATAGTGCTTAACACGATCAAGCTCTGAGCCGGCCGACATCACGCGGTCATAGTAATCGCCTGCTTTCATCACTTCAATGATACGTGACCAGATAGCCTCGCGCGCCGCTGTGGCAGAATTCGTGTTCGATAATTTTAATGGACGATTCATAAAGTTTTCCGGGTAACCGTTCGATCTGCCAATCGTTTCTGCTCACGTGAACGAAGCTGGGTGATGATGCGCCTTGCTGTCGCGGCCGACTTACAGCCCTCATTCACGCCTGCCGTGCAGGCGCGCTGTCACAAACCTCCCTAAGCGCTCAATGCCTGTTCTGATTTGCTCGGGTTCCGAATTGCTGAATGCCAAGCGTACCTGATTGCGACCGTCTTCTCCCAGTGCGAAAAATGAAAGCGGCATGGTCAGCACCCCGTATTCGCTTGCGCAAATCTCGGCCTCCTCGCGCCCGAACTTGAATGGCAGGCGCAGAGTCAGGAAAAAACCTCCATCCGGTTGGTTCCACGAGACCATGTCTTTATGTGCGGAAAATGCAAATGCCAAGCTGTCGAGCATGGCATTGCGATTCGTGCGGTAATGTTGGATCACCGGAGCAATCAAGTCGCGCAGACTGCACGCTTGAGAAAGCAGGATCGCGCCGGCGATGGCTTGGCCGATCTGGCTGGTATTGACCGTCACGAAGCTCTTAGCCTGGGACAAGGCGTCAAGCATACCGGCACCGGACTGCCCGCCCGGCATTTCGCCTTCTGGTACGACGGCAAAGCCTACACGCAGGCCGGGGCAGATTGTCTTCGAGTAGGTGCCGAGGTAGACCACGCAAGCCTTGGTATCCAACGAGAACATGGTCGGCACCGACTTGCCGTTATACCTAAACATTCCGTAGGGATTGTCCTCAAGAATGACGATGCCGTTACGCGCGCAGACCTCAATCATCTGTAGACGTGCGTCGCGCGACAGCACAGTACCGGTCGGGTTATCGAAGTCCGGCACGAGATAGAGCAGGCGCGGCCGTTTGCCTTCATACCGCGCATTCCGGATCGCTTGTTCCAGCGCGTCGGCCGGCGGGGTGGAGTCGTCGACGACGAACGGCGCGATCGGGATTCCATTCAGATCGGCGATACCAGTAATACCGATGTAGGCCGGGCTGCGTGAAAGGATGATGTCGTCCGGATGCCGGCACAAGCGGGTTACGCACAGGTTCATCGCTTCCTGGCATCCCGCGGTCACGACTATCTGGGCCGGCTTGCACGAGACACCTTCGTCGAGGGCAAGCTGGCGTGCTATCAGATCGCACATGATGCCGTTGGTGCGTCCATATTGCCCGATGAGATTGCGCGCCGTTTCGAGCGAAAGTCCATTCTGCGTTGCAAAATACTCAACGAACAGGGGAAGACGGTTTATCCAGGCTTCAAGGTTGAAGAATTGTTCGGCCGGACGCCCCGACGCGAACGAGATCGCGGACGGATAGTTCTGCGCAACTTCGTTGAGAAAATTCATCACGTTGAGCCGCGACGAACCGATGGTGTTGCCTGTTCTGGCGGAAGGTATGGTCATGTTTAAATACCCTAGTTCGACTAGTCGCTAGTAGGTGCCTTTCTTCTCAAGCTGCGAGAAGAGTTCCTGTACATTTTCCTGAAGAAACCCATCCTCACCGGTTCGCTCAATGAATTCGAAGCACATGCCCGAATTGTGATCACGGCTCGAAAAAACTTGGCGCAGGCCGGCTCCCTTGATCACATTTGTGTCGAACGACATGCCTTGCAACGCGAGATCTTCCGCCGTCATTTCGACGTCGTCGACGGCCAGCGCGATGTGGGCAAGTCCGGGTCCGAAGTTTTCGATCAACCTAGAGACCTGTGACGCCGGTTCCGTCCCCTGGCATAGGACAAACTTGATCTGGTTGTGCTCCAACTCTGCGGAAATCATGCCGGTACGGTCTCCCTTGATGGTGCGTCGCCGGACCAAGGTAAAACCGAGCACATGGGTAAACAAATGCACGGCCTGCTCAAGATCGTGAACCGCAAGGGCGATATGGTCGATCTTGGTGTACCTACGTGCGGCACAGGTGGCTACATCGTTGACAGCATCGTCGACGGCCTCGGCAGCCGCCTTCTCTTTCGGGTTCTCTCTCACGTCGTCTCCACTCTCCATGAATTCCGGATACCAGGCACCCGGTTCGCTGCCACTTTTCACATCGCCACACCCGCCGAAACAGTCTTACGGAACGCCACGGTGAAAAGCAATGCGAGCCGGCGACCCCTCGTAAACCAGTGCCGCCGCATAATTAGCGGCGCCCTCCCCGATCGTGTCGAGCTCAGCAAATTGCCAGTCACGCTGGCCGACCATAGACCGTTCCGCCCGCAGGAGGCGGGCTCGGCCCGGTCGGATGTCGACCGAAAAATCCTTAAGCTCGCATGTGATCCCGAGCCCCAGTGCCTTGACGAACGCTTCCTTGCGAACCCAGCAGCGAAAGAAGCCGTCCGGCTGCAGGGACGCCGGCAAGGCTTTAATCGCCGCCTGCTCGTCTTCGCTGAATATGCGCGCAATGCCGTCGAGATCGGGCATATTTCGTTCCACCATCTCGATGTCGATTCCGATACGTCGGCCGCACGTCAGCGCGACCAGCGCAAGTGCGCCGGAATGGGATAGGTTGAATTGCCAGTTGCGGTTCATCGCATCGTCCAGTTCCGGTTTCCCCCTATCGGTATAGCGAAACATCACCAGTGAAGGGGGAAGATTAAGCACATTGCCGAGCAGCATGCGCAAAACTGCACGCGCGACGATGTAGCGGTTGCGATGCACTTCGAACCGGAATTGTCGCGCATGCGTGCGCTCATCCTCATGAAGGAAGCCCGCGAGCCGGGCAACCGTCTCGGCTTCACGATCGAGCGCGAACTCCCATACCTGGATGACCTCGTCCAATGCTCCCACTGCAGTCTGTCCCTCCCGTCTCTTCATACTCCGACATTAGGAAATCATCACGGCATCCTGTTAGCCTGTCGTAACCCGGGTTCCGTCCACGGCAAAGGCGTGCCAATTTCCCGCATAAGGCGTTCTGCAGCAGATTGCGTGCCACGTCCCGGATCGCACCTAAAAACCTAGAAAATAAAGGTCTTTTGGCTAAAGAGCGATCCCGTAACTACGCGCCTAGGGCGGAATTCCGGACGGATTGCAACCCAATTCCGAAAAACGTAACTAGCTCCCGCACTGCAACCGCTCCACCCTTGCCATGGGCACGCCGCATTTAAAAGACTGTTAGCGCTCTCTATGTCGGCCTGTCGGCGGGCGGCCTTCTCCGCCAGCCCAATTCTGACCAAGGCACGCTTCATGCATTGGTGTAGCGATTCTTTTAGCCCGGGGCAGATGCGGTCGCGGAAGCAAGGACTACCAAGGAGAACGAATGAAATACCTGAAGAAGAACGTCGCATTTGAACCGCTCATTTGCCGGTGGTATGCCTGGCCCTTCCTCGTATCGCCAGCCACGTTTGCGATGGTCGCAAAAAACCGTATGATCCCACTGCTCGAATCGTTCATCGAGGACCCGGACTTTCATAGGGAGTCGGCCAGGGATCCGGCCCTGCTCGGGGGTACCTTCATTGATTTCCCCGGCGATGTGGGCCTGGCCGAGGCGCTTCTGGACAAGCTGAAAGACGATTTACATGAACAACTCGCCTTCGCCGATGCGCTAGTCCTGGCTAACGATTTGCTGATCCGTGACGGCAACGGCGGTACCCTGGAAAACCTGTACGAGAAGATGCCGAAGCCGTTGCGCGGCGCGGTGGAACTTGGTTATGACCTCAACAACAATCCATCATTGCGGGTGTTCGAATCGCTGCTGTATGCCAGTTCGCTTTACAAACCTGCGCTGCAATCGGTTTTTCTGCGCCTTGTCACCTCCGAGGCACGCCCTTTCGTGCTGACCACGCCGCTCATCGATGCATCGGGCGGCCTGCTCATCAACGCAGCGTTTTCGGACGGCATCTACGATACGCTGGCAAGGTCGCGAGAACAGGGATTGAACGAGGACGAATACCACGCGCTCAAAACCGAGCTTTCCGGCCGGGCGGAAGGGGGCGAGCGCTTGGATGACTATTTCACCGACGAGGCGCCACCGCGCCGGTATGAGCAGTACGACGGCGACGGCATGCGCGTACGCTATTTCGGCCACGCGACGCTCCTGATCGACGACGGCGTTACCACGATTATGAGCGACCCCAGTGTGGGTTACGAGGGAACCGCCGCTCTCGACTATTACAGCTTCTCCGATCTTCCCGATCGTATCGACTACGTTCTGATCACCCATAACCACCAGGACCACGTTCTATTCGAAGTCCTGCTGCAACTGCGCCATAAGATCGGCACGATCGTCGTTCCGAAGTGTCACGGCGGTTTCGTGCAGGACCCTTCGCTGAAACTGGTGCTCGAAAAGGCCGGCTTCACTTCGGTGGTGGAACTGGACGATCTGGAAGTACTGCCGGTCCCGGGCGGCGCTATCACCGGCCTGCCCTTTCTCGGCGAGCATTGCGACCTCCATATCCGGACCAAGCTTGGATACCAGGTCGAACTGCGCGGGCAACGGGCAATGTGCCTCGCCGATTCGAATAACCTCGACCCGGTAATGTACGAACGTCTTTCCAGGCTGCTACCGAATCCGGATCTCATCTTCATTGGCATGGAATGCACCGGCGGTCCGATGTCCTGGCTGTACGGTGACCTGCTGACGCGCCGGCTGCGCCGCGAGCACGATCAATCGCGGCGGCTGAACGGCTCCAATTTCGAAAAGGCAAGCAGGATTGTGGATCAGTTCAAACCGTCCGGTGTATTCGTGTACGCAATGGGTGCGGAGCCATGGTTTACCCACATCACCAGCATCCTCTACAACGAGCAGTCGCCACCGATCGTCGAGTCGAACAAGCTGATCGAGCATTGCCGGGGCCGCGATGTGGTGGCCGAGCGCTTGTTTGGCAAGCGCGAGATCGTCGTTGCCGACCACCGCTTGCGCTTCACCTGAGCACGGCGCCAGTCGGCGCTTCGTTTCCCTAGCCAGAGAGAAAGCATGGAACCCCTATTCAGCCTGAAGAAGAGCACGGTGGTCGAACCTCTGGTCAACCGCTGGAGTGCCTATTCGCAATGCATTTCCCCGTTGACCGCCAGCCTGTACGCGAACCACTACCAGGTGCCAAATCTGCGTCAGTACCTGCAGTCGCCGGAACTGGCGGTAGAGGCATGCAAGAACCCAAAGTACCGCGCGGGGCGCTTCGTCAACATCCCGGTTGAACGGGCAAAGGAAGCCGAGGCCTTTCTCGCCCAGTCGGAGAAAGAGTATGCGGACAGCATCCGTATGGCGCAGGAAACGCTCAGGTTCCAGGCACAACTAACCGCGGCTGCGAGTACGGGGCTGCCACTTGCTCCATTCTATCCACGGGTGCCGGATGAACTTCGCGGCTATGTCGAACTGGTCTACGACTACTTCACGCGACCCGGCATACGCGTCATCGAGCCGCTCCTGTACGAGAGCAGGCATTACAAGCCGCACCTACAGTCATTTCGCTTGTTTTCCCTGAAAAACGATAGGTCGCGCGATTTCATATTCAGCACACCACGGTTGGCCAATACGGGCGAAATCGACTGGCAGGTGCGCTTCGACGATCCAAAAGTGGATGCGCTGTTCGCGCTGGATACCAATCCGCAGCCACTGGGCGCTATCCGCGAATTGCTTGGAGTGACCGCCTCCTGCGACGCACTGCTCCACACGCTGTTTGCGGAAACGCCAGCGTCGGAACCACGCCGGCATGGCGCGGACCATATCCGCGTACAACACTTTGGCCACGCCTGCGTGCTGATTGAATGGAATGGCACGAGCATTCTCGTCGATCCCTGTTTCGGCCCAACGCCGACCGACGAGGCGGAAAAACGCCTGTCCTACGATGATTTACCGACGCATATCGACTACGCGCTGATCACGCACAATCATCACGATCACTTCTCACTGGAAACCCTGCTGCGTATTCGCCACCGGCTGGGCTGCTTGGTGGTCCCGCGCGCGACCGGTCTGCACTACGGTGACATTTCGCTCAAGCTTCTTTCCCGAAAGCTGGGTTTCAGGAACGTCGTGGAGCTTGATACCCTTGATTCGCTGCCGCTATTGGGTGGAAGGATCGTGGCAGTCCCTTTCCTCGGCGAACATTCGGACCTGCCGCACTCGAAGACTGCGTTCGTCATCGAAATCGGCAAGCAAAGAATGCTGTTTGCCGCCGATTCAGACTGCCTCGATCCGCGTCAGTACGAGCATCTTGCACGCATCCTCGGGCCGGTACAGACCGTCTTCCTGGGTCTTGAATGCGTCGGCGCGCCGATGTCCTGGAGCTGCGGTGCTTTCTTCCCGGTCAAGCCGACGATGCAGCAGGATCAGACACGTCGCCAGCACGGTTCGGACTCCGAGCGTGGAATGCGCATGCTGCGTGCGCTCGGCGCCAGACGTCTCTATGTCTATGCGATGGGTTTGGAACCGTGGTACGAATGGCTGCTCGGTCTGGCGTACACGGAAGACGCTCAGCAGATCAAGGAAATGAAAAAAATTCTGGTCGACGCCCGGAATGCCGGACTCGCGGACGCGCGCCTGCTTACCGCCAAGACCACAATCGTTATCGACGACGTACATCAGGAAGAAGCCGAACACGCGGTGAGCTAGCGTAGCATCACCCTTTCTAAGGTCCCGACCGACAATTCCTTGTGTTCGCGCGCAAACTTTATCCACATCGGACAGATCATCCGACACGATAGCAGCCCTGCGCGCGCTATCTCTGCCTTTGGCCGCTATTCTTAGCTGAGCGGCCTGAACGGATAGCGTCGCACCTAAACGGCAGGAACGCTAAAAAAGGTCTCGCGACGAATGATCTTTTCGTCCTGAAACAAGTAGACATCGCAGAAGCGGACATCGAGGTCCCTGCCGCTCTTGTCCACACCGCTGAAGGCGCCGGTCACGCAAACCGAAGGGGCTTCCGGATCGCACAACAGCGTGTTGATTGTATGGCGTCCGCTCTTGACGATGCGCGTGCGCTCGTAGAAGACGTGCAACTGCTCCAGGCCTTGGATGGCCTCGTAGCCGGGCCGGCGGTACTCGATGTGGGGGTGGAAATATGCATCGAGCGCGGTCCAGTCGGACGCGTCGATGCTGTTGAACATGCATAGCACGATGTGTTCCAGCTTATCTCTCATATCCGTTTCTCCGGTATGGTGACAATGTCGTCCCCGCTCGCGCGATTCGTCCGGCGCTACGGGGTTCGTGCATCCGCGGCCCGTCATCCGCGGCGCGGCATCCTTCACGCTAGGCACTTCTCTCATAGAGAACGCCATCGCTGTACACATGATCAACGCCACCCCAGCGCATCGCGCTGCCCACGTCAGGGAAGAACCCTGAGCCGTTCAGGTTTGCACTGGTATTACAAAGCAGCGGTATCCCGGTGAGCTTGTGGTACTCGCTCAGTAGTCGGTAGATCGTTTCGTTCTCACGCACATTGACCGTTTGCAGGCGCGCGGTGTCGTCCAGATGGCAGATCGAGGGAATCCGGCTGCGCCATTCAGGCTTCACCATATGATCGAACAGCATGTGCGGATCGTGCGTACCAGGGCTGAAAATTTCAGGCGCATGTTCCTCCATGCAGATGGGTGCGACCGGGCGAAAATCTTCGCGCTTCTTTATCCGGTTGAGCAGGGTCTTCATTTCCGGGTTTGTTGCCGGCGCAAGGATGCTGCGGTTGCCGAGCGCGCGCGGTCCCAGCTCCGCCGCGCCGTTAAGGAAGACGACCGGGCAACCCTTTGACGCAAACAGCGACGCCAGCTCGGCAACGTCGCAGGGCCGCTGGCGCCAGCCCGGCTCGGGCTCGCCGACGCGCACCATGGGCCCGCTGTAGACCGACCAGTCGAGCGCCATTCGCCCGTCCACCGTCATCATCTCGGCGCAGGCTGCCCCGATCGCGCTGCCGCAGTCGTTGGGGAACGGCGGCACATAGGTCGCACGAAACATCCCGCTCTGGCGGATCGCGCTGTTCCATTTGATATTCAGGGCCGAACCGCCGGTGAAGCAAAAATTCTGCGGCGGCAGGCCGTCTTTCCGGATTTTTGCCCGTAAGCTCGATACAAGCAGTTCCTGCAGATAGGTGTGCAGGCTCAGCAGCACGTCAGCATCGGAATAGTCGCGGCCGGCGATCTCGGCCTTTATCGCACGCATGAAGCGGTGCTCGAAGGTGTTGGCGACCTCGAACTCCCGTTCATAGATCATTGGAAGCTGCGCCACCAACTCCTCCCGCACCTTACCCAGCGCGATATACGACATAAGCTTGCCGGCAATCGAATACCCGCCAAAGTAGCCTTCGTAATCGCGTTTTTCCCTTTCCTCGGCAAGCTGTTCCTCGGTCCGCTTGTACGGGCCGAAGTAGTGGCCCATGATCGAATAGATGGTGCCGAGGAGGCAGAACAGCCTTCCCTTGTTCAGGATGCGTTTTTCGACTGGATCGACGTGGTAGAGCCTTGGATACTGCCCACCGTCCCAGGCAAGCACATAAGCGCCCTCCCCGGCGGCCGCGAATGGACTTGTGCAATAAGCGGAGAGGAGGTGACCGGTGACGTGCATGTAGCTGGCGTAGTGATAGCGCCTGCCCTCCAGCGGCAGCGCAGACGCGAACGAGTTGCGCGCCAGGACGTCTTCCTTGATCGAGACTTCGTTGTACGACGCTACCTTCAGTGACACATCCTCGCCGCCGCTGGACTGGGTGAGGACCGACTCACCGCGCCAGTAAGAGTCTTTCCCGTGCCAGCCGTCCAGCACATAGCGATCAATGTCGGACGGCTTCAGTCCGTAGAGGTCGAGAATTTCGACCAGCGTGGAAAGGTCACCGATCTCACTGTAGCGCTTATTGTTGTTCAGTTTTTCGACTTCGACGCAGAACAGCAGTTTCCCGTTCCTGATCACGGCTACTGACGCGTCGTGAGTAAGCTTGATTCCGCAGATAAGCATGTTTGTCCCCGTATAACTGTTTTCCTGAATATTCGTGTTCGGTCGATCTCCGGTTTGAACGCACAGCCAGCTTTGCTAGCTGTGCATCGTTCCATACCGTTGCCGTGCAAATTCGGGTTCAGGCTTCTCCTGGCGGCCCTCCTTCAGACGCACGACGCGGTCAGCAAGTTCGAAGTAGCGGTCGTCATGCGAGATCACCACGATGCATTTTCCCTGACGACGCAACTCGTCGAGCAGCACTTCGTAGAAGTACTGCTTGAACTCCGGGTCCTGATCTGCGGCCCACTCGTCGAGAACGAAAATCGGGCGATCTTCCAGATAGGCGCAGATCAGCGAAAGCCGCTTGCGTTGTCCATTGGAAAGCGCCTTGGTCGTGGAAAACCGGTTGCGCACGATCTCAATCTTATCCGCGAGGCCGAGCTTGACCAGCAACTCTTTGGCGCGCGCTACATTCTCGTGCTGACTGTCATTCCCGAGCACTCGGTCGAAGAGGTGGAAGTCGGTGAATACCGAAGTAAACAGATTGCGATACCGTTCCAGGTTGCCGGCATTGACGGCGACGCCGTCGAGCAGAATTTGCCCCTCCGTAGGTGCGTACAAACCGGTCAGGACCTTCGCAAGCGTACTCTTGCCGCTGCCATTGCTGCCAACGATGAATACCAGTTCACCCGGGCGAATCTGCAGATTGACTGGCCCGAGTTCAAACTTGCACCGTCCGCCGGAACCGGACCGGCGCGGTGAGCCGGCGTGAAACACATCGGCCGTGCCGCCGGCGTTCAGCAGGCTTTGCACATCGTTGCCAAATTCCGATGACGGCTGTTCCGGATTGTCAGCATCTTCAATTTCTCTGCATCCTTCTGCCAACGCTCCCGATGCGTCGTTTTCTCCATAGCTTACCCTCACGTCCTGCACATCCACGCAGACCCATTCCCCGGCCGGCTGTTGCCAACTGTCGGGTGGGTCCTGCAGCAGCGCCTGGATTTCCTTGTTGGCGAGTGGAAAGCCAAAATCGGAGAGGCGTTCGCAGGCGACCACGCCTTGGCCGACCTGCGGAATTGTCGCAACCAGACTTCTGACGGGTCCAATGACATACATCAGCGCCATAATCGATGCAGTCAGGACCACCGGCTCGGGCGTGAACATTGCCGAGACCCCGAAGATGAACGAGCCTACGATGATGTAGTACACGATTTCATCGATGTTACCGCCGGCGGTATACCAGGCCGTCTGAAAGTAATCCAGTTTTGCCATGCGACGCGATGAAAACTCAAACCCGGTCAGGCGGAACCAGCGCCGCCGCCGCGCATTCAGTTGCAGTTCCTTGATTCCATACAACAGGCTCAGTGAATGCGAATTGAAGACAATCGCTTCGTCGCGCAGCTTTCGGGCAAGGAACATGCCGCGCCTCAGGAACAGGCGGTAACTCACCCAGCCAATCGGTATCGCGAGTGCCGTAATCAGCAGCAGCTCCTTTGACAGGTAGAAGAGATAGCCGAGCCCGAACACAAGTGTGATCACCTCGACCAGGATCATCGGCAGCAGGAGTAGCGTACCCATGAGCTGAGCGATGTCTTCATTGACCAGCGTCAGGACATTTGGTACGCCGCGCCGGTCAATCTGCTCCAGCGGCGTTTTCAGTATCTTGCGCGAGATGGCTGCACGCAGGCTGGTTGCGATCTCGCGCGCGGCGTACGCCGGGATCAGGCTGGCAGCGTTTCGGACTACGATGCTGATAATGGCAAGTGCAAGAAAAATCAGCATCAGCCTGGGGCGTCCCGAAGCGTCGTGTATCGCGGAATTGATGGTATCGACGATGGCAATTCCAGTGAAGCCGCCGATGGCGCCGCTGACGGCGGTCCCAATCGTCAACCACGGATGCCGATCCCAGGTCAGCTTCAGGATCTGCAAGACATGCTGGGACGGGCGGGTCGGTCTCTGGTTCTCTTCTGGGGTCATGAGCGCTGGATCCATGTATGTGTTGACGTAGATTTCCTTAAGGGTATTTCCGTGTTCCCCGTCAGGAAGGCTTCGTTTGCGGTTTGTCGAGCCCTGCACGCCACCAGTCGGCGAGGACGTTCACATGCGGCGTCCTGAGTACAGTAAAATGATTGCCCGGCGCATGCCAGCAAGACACCTGCGGCGCCCATGCCTTCCAGCCGGCGAGCGTTGCTATGCGCTGCTGTTGATCGGTTTGCGCATCTACCCTCGAGTCGCTGGCCAAGGCTAACCTGACGGATCCCGGATACACTGCTCGTGGACTATAGGCGGTGCGCAACGCGGTGCTGAAGGTGCGCAGTGGACCGCGCATTGTGTCGGCCGACGAGCGCCGGGGCATCAGGCCGGCCGTCACCATCCCACCATGCAGCGTTACCAGCCGCTCGGCATCGGTTTGCAAGTCCAGTTTGGCCATGTCTATTTCCAGGGATTTTCCCGCCGCAATTTCCATTACGCCCACCAGCTCCTTCAGTGCAGCCAGGGCGGTGTATTCGCCCCCCAAGATGCCGCTGCCTTCCGGTGCCTCGCTGTCGACAATTGTGAGGGAAGCAACAGCACGGCCACGTGCGTGCAGTTGCTGGGCAATCTCGAATGCGATCCAGCCACCAAACGAATGCCCGATTAGGTGAACGAAGCCGTCCGGCCTGAGTCTTTCGATCTCGCGGACGTAAGCTGCTGCGCTGGCCTCCACGGTCGAATGGGGTACGAGGCCGCCTTCGACACCGCGCGGTTGCAGCCCAAACAAGGGCCAGCGCGTGCCGAGTGCGTTCGCAAGCGAGATGAAACCGATCACGTTGTCGCCGGCACCAGGGATGCAAAAGACCGGGAGTTCGCCGGCCGTGCCGGTTTGAATCGTCACCTGCGGGCGGTATTGAAGTTCATCCGGATGCGGCAGGGTCTCGCTAGCCTGTGCAATGGCCCGCGAGAGCGCCGCGCCCAGCGCTTGAATATGCGGCTGGTCCATCATCGACTGGTGATTGCCGGGAACAACACAAATTTCGAGCCGGGACCGGGGCACAACTGCTGTCCAGCCCATCGTGATGTCGCGGTCCGCTTCGTTCTCCTCAGACCCGACCATGCGCGGCTGCTCCTCGGCGGTGAACAGATGCACGCGGAACGGGATGGGTTGCGCCTTGTATCCTTCCACCGCGTGCTCGTGCGCAATCAGGCGCAGGACGTATCGACGCACTTCCTCAGCGGGGAGTCCAGCGAATATTTCGTGCAGGACGCCTCGCTCTTCACATTGCCTGAAGACTTCATCGAAGGAGGTGGCGGATGCGGTCTTCCTGAGGACGGACAGGTGCTCGCGTTGTTCGTCGGTCAAGGCTTTCTGGCGCACCACGCCTTCGCACAAGCCGAGCAGGTAGACCTGCGGGACTTGCGCTTCCGGCCTCTTCCCCCTGAATTCCGGACGCGCCATGTCGATTAACCCGACGAAGTCGACCAACTCGTCCTGTCCCATTAACTGTGTCGCTATTTCATAGGCCAGGAGTCCGCCCAGGGACCATCCTGCGACGTGATATGGACCGGCGGGCTGCAGCCTGCGGATCGCTCGGACGTGCCGGGCGGCCATGCCCTCAATAGTCTGGAGTTGGTCTTCGCCGAGCGGAACCGCAGCCAGCCCATACACTGGCATGTCGGCATCGATATGTTCGGCAAGCAAAGGAAACCACAGGTCGACACCCGTGTTTTCGTGTACCAGAAACAGCGGGAAGCCCTTCCCCGTAGTTCTGACCGGGATGATCCCTTGATCCATTGGATTCTCCTCTTCGCGCGCTAGATGGCCGGCAAGCGACGCGATCGTTGGATGATTAAACAAGTCGGCAACCGACACTTCCATTCCGCCCCTCTGCATGATGTTCACAGCCTTCAGCGCCAGCAGCGAGTGTCCGCCGAGCAGGAAGAAGTTATCGTTGCGACTGACTTGCTTCAGTTTGAGCACTTCGCTGAATGCATGCGCAACGGCGCATTCGCGATCGCCTACCGGCGGTTCATCATGGCCCATTGTGTCTCGGCCGGTCGCACCGAATACACGAAGGGCCAATCTGTCGGTTTTGCCGTTATGTGTGCGCGGCATCGAATCCAGCACGCTGTATGACGAAGGAAGCATGTAGTCCGGAAGGAACCTGGCCGCATGGGTGCGCAACTCGTTGTGCAGCAGATTCCGCGTTTTTGCGCGCAGTGGGTCATTGGCGAAGGAACAAGGTCGGCGCGAGTGCTCGCAGTGATGTGCGGCCGTCGTCCAGTCGATCGGAGCGGCCATACCTATTTTCGTCATGACAGCGTGGTAGGCACCGTGCCGGCAGTCAGGGTACCAGCTCACAGAAAGGCTATAGCCGAGTTCCGCGCACAAGCGCTGAAGATCCGCCGGCAAGATGCCCTCATCGCGGTGCCGGTCAAGGCTGGTCTTCAAGGTGACGAGGTCGGTCGCATCGGCCGCTTCCTCGCAGACGATCGCATACGGTCCGGCCAGCGGATGCGGGATGGCGCGCAGGCCAATCACCGCTTCCCGTGAATGCCTGATGTGGTGCTCGATGTCGGCGCGTCGCCGCAGTGTCGAAGCACAGTCCGTCCATGTCGCGGAAGGCAGAGCCGGCGCAGTGCCACGCAGGGTCAGCACAACATCGTAGCGATAGGCTGACATCTCATTGCAACCAGTGGAGAGTTTCGGGAGTACCTGCACGTCCGAGATTTCCGGGAAATGTGTGCGCAGCGTGAAAAACCATTCTGGATCGATGACCAGCTCGGTTTCGTTGGCCATGCGCTCGCGTGCACGTGCGAGCAACCGTGATGGTTCCGACTCATCCTCGCTCTGGTAGCACTGCACGGAGAAGTGGAAGCTTTCCAGCAACGAGAGATGCCGCACGTCGCCGATGAAGACACGCCCGTTCGCTTTGATCCGTTTGATTGCGTGAGCCAGCACCTCGAACAGGTAGTCAATGCTCGGGAAATACTGGACCACGGAATTGAGAATGACGGTGTCGTACTCACGTTCGGGTATCGCGATCTGGTCAAGGCCGGCAGCGTCGCTACGAACCAGTTCAACCTTGTCCGTCAGCACCGCATCGGAATCCACCTGTTGCTGCAGTCTTGCCAGGACCGAAGGCGATACGTCAATGCCGGTGTACCAGCGACAGCGCGGCGCCAGGTTCAGCAGAACCATCCCCGTGCCGCAGCCTATCTCCAGCACTTCGTCGGGATCGGTGGCCATGATACGTGTCAGCGTTGCATCCAGCCACTCGCGCATTTCCTCGACCGGCAGCGCGGCACGCGAATAACTGCTGATCCATCCGCTCAGGTCCAATCTGTCCGCGCCGACTGAATCGCCCAGATCGACCGAGTCGCGCCGATAGGTCTGGTCCCACACGTCAGTCCATTCATTGACATGCGCGTGCGCTAGGCCGGCTGCATCGATCTTGCCCGCAGCGCCCGGGACGACGAAGGCAGCCAGACGCTGATCGCCCTCTTCCTCCTCCAGCGCCAGCACTACCGCCTCGCCGACCACGGGATGCTGTTGCAGGCAGGCTTCAATTTCACCCAACTCGATCCGATGACCGCGTACCTTCACCTGGGAATCATTGCGTCCAAGGAATTCAATGCGACCGTCCGCCAGGAATCGTCCCAGGTCGCCGGTCCTGTACATGCGCCCGCGCGACTGCGGGGCGAAGGGATCGGGTAGAAATCGTTCAGCCGTCAGTTCCGGCTGGTTCAAATAGCCGCGTGCCACACCTTCGCCACCGATGTAAATTTCGCCTGTCACCCCGACCGGCACCGGCACACCGGTGGCGTCGAGCAGGTAAATCGACGTGTTTGCAATTGGACGTCCGATCGGCTCATGCACGCCTGCTGGAATGCGTGTCGGCACGACCTCCTCGAGTGCGGACCAGATTGTCGTTTCAGTTGGACCATACAGGTTCCACAGCCGTCCGACGCGCGCGACAAGGCGGTCGGAGAGCTCGACCGGCATCGCTTCGCCGCCGCAGATCGCCGAAAGCGTGTTCGTTCCGACCCAATCAGACTCGAGCAGCATGCGCCATGTGGCCGGCGTCGCCTGCGCCAGGGTGACGCCGAACTCCGACATTAATCCAGCCAGCAGACTCGGATTCTTTGCATCTGCCTTGTCGGCCAACACAATCGCCGCACCACAGCTCAGTGGCAGATAAAGCTCAAGTCCGGCGATATCGAAGGCGACCGTGGTCAGTGCAAGTACCCGGTCAGATGCGTCGACACCCAAGGCGTCGCGCATCGCACAGAGAAAATTAACGACGCTGCGATGCTCCAGCATGACGCCCTTCGGTACGCCGGTCGATCCCGAGGTATAGATCACGTACGCCAGCGCGCTGGCGTCTGTACTCGTCGTGTCAGTGGTTTCCGCGATAACGGAATGCGGCGAGTGCTCGTGCATAGTGTCCGAATCAAGGTCGATACAGATCATGGACGAAGCCGCATCGGCAAGCGCCTGACGCGTTGCCTCAGGCACCTGGCGGTGCGAGATTAGGACGCGCGGTGCACTGTCCGACACCATGTAGGTCAGCCGCTCCACCGGATAGTCTGGGTCCAGCGGCACATAGGCCCCGCCTGCCTTCAGAACCGCCAGCAAGGCCACGACCATGTCCACGCTGCGCGTAGTGCAAACCGCGGTCCTTGCGTCCCTGCACACGCCAAGCAAGCGCAGGTGCCCGGCAAGCCGTTCCGCGCGTGAATCGAGGTCGGCGTAGGTAAGCCGCTGCCCGTCTGCGATGAGTGCGAGGGCAAGCGGTGTGCGTGCAACCTGCAACTCAAACAACTGGTGTATGCAAAGCGTATCCGGATAGGCGGTTTCGGTGGCATTCCACTCGGCGAGAACCTGTTGCCGTTCTTCATGGGGCAGGATGCCGATGCCGTACACCGGTTCCGCGGATGCCTGCTCGAGCAGGTCGACTAGGCCGGACAGCGCCTGCCTGACATAGCCGCACACACGTACCGGGTCCACAGGCTCCTGTACCTGCGCATTAAGCAGGAAGCGTGAACCGAGGTCGTCAACGTTAAGCGTAAATGGATAGTTGGTACGATCTTCGCCGCCGCGCACTTCGATGCCCTGCCATGCCACGGCTGTCGCCTCGGATGGAGGCGCTTCCGCATCGGCGCTGTAGCGATAATTGAGCAGCGCGGTGAACAACGGCGCCGGAGCAGCGACGCCGCTGCAACCTTGTGCCAGCGTGAGCGATGCATGTTCGTGGTAAAGCAGGTCGGTCAACAACCGGTGTGTGTTACGCAGGCAATCTGAGACATTTCCATCTGCCAGCCTGATGCGAACCGGAAGCGTGTTGATGAACATGCCAAGGACCCGGTCGGCTCCCTCCCCGCCATCCATGCGACCGAACAGTACCGTGCCGAATACGACGTCGTCTTGCCCGGCGGTGCGCGCCAGGACCTGACCCCAGGCGACGTGAACCAGAGTGGCCACACTGACACCGAGGTTGCGCGCCGCGTTGCGCACACGGACGTACAGTTCGGCGTCAACTTCCAGCCGGGCTTCATCCACGCAGCTGCCATCGCCATGGGCGTCAGCCAGTCCGAACGGCAGCGTCGGCTGCACGACGTCGCCCAGCATGTCCCGGAAGAACGACTCGTGTTCCTCCCGCTTCACGCCAAGGCGAGCCTGCGCGATGAAGTTCCTGAAAGGAAGCGGAGGTGGTAGCCGTGCTTCCTGGCCGGCCAGATATGCCTGTATTTCTTCCTGCACGACTTCCTGAGTCGTATGATCGATCAGTAAATGGTGGCTCAGCAACAGTAAGGTCCAGCATCCGTTGCGCGCGTCTTGTGCAACCGCCGTCGCCATCAGCGGGGCCTGCCGCACATCGATCCTGTAACGGCGGGGGTTGTAACGTTCGAGTAATTGGTCGGCGATCTCGCCCTGTGCCGTATCCAGCAACAGTTCATCCACCTGTAGCGGCGCGCGGCGCCACACGACTTGTACTGCTTCGTTCAGTCTTTCCCAGTGAATGGCCGTCCGCAGGATATCGTGCCTGTCGACCACAGCTTGCAACGCCCGCAGGAACAGGTCGAGCCGTTCGCGGTTGTCGAAGCGGAAAACCGTTGGCGACAGGTAGACGTCCCCTTCGCTTTCGACCAGATGATGGAACAGGATCCCTTCCTGCAACGGCGCCAATGGGTAAATATCCTGCACGTTGATTGCGCCACCAGGCACTGCGGCCACGATGTGCGCGATCTCTTCTGTCCGCAGCGTTACCAGCGGCAGCATCTCCGGCGTAATGTCATCACAGCCGGCGGGGATCAGATTCGGCGGGATGGAAATGCGCGGCCGCCCGTTTTCGCTGCCCACCGCTTTTGCCAGTGCGGCCAAATCCGGCTTGACAAACAAGGTCCGAACATCGACATACAGTTCCGCTTCACGCATGCGCGAAGCCATCTTCACCGCCAGCAGGGAATTGCCGCCAAGGTCAAAAAAGTTGTCGTTGCGACCGACCCGCTCAACGCCGAGCACCTCGGCCCAGATTGCCGCCAGCACGCATTCAACTTTGCCGGCTGGTGCTGCGTAGGCGCGTCTGGCACGGTCGTCGCCGTCCGGCGCTGGCAACGCCTTGCGGTCGAGCTTGCCGTTCGGCGTCAGCGGCAGCGACTCCAGCTTCACCCAGGTCGCCGGCACCATGTAGTCCGGAACGGTGGTCAACAGGGCCGAACGCAGTGCTTCGGCATCGACGTCCTGCCCTTGGTGCAGGGTAAAATACGCTACCAGACGCACGTCCCCCGGCTGATCCTCCCGGGCCAGCACCACCGCGTCGCGGATGCCCCGTTGATCCAGCAGTCGTGCCTCGATCTCGCCCAGTTCAATGCGAAAACCACGCAGCTTGACCTGATGATCATTGCGGCCGAGAAAAGCAATACTGCCGTCTGACAAATACCTGCCCAGGTCGCCGGTTTTGTACATTCGGGCGTCCGGTTCTTTCACGAAAGGGTCTGGCAGAAAGCGTTCCGCAGTCAATGCGTCTCGATTCAGGTAGCCGCGCGCCACCTGCACGCCGCCGATATGGATTTCGCCGCTCACGCCCTGCGGCACCGTTTGGCCGTGAGCGTCTAGCAGGTAGATGCGGGTATTGGCGATCGGGCGACCGATCGAGGGTGGCCGATCGCTTTCGGCATCGCTTTCCGTTCCGCACACCTGCATGGTGGCGCACACCGTGTTCTCGGTCGGGCCGTAGGCGTTGATCAAACGCCTGCCGGGGGCGTAGCGCCGCACCAGCGCCGCACTGGCTGCTTCGCCAGCCATCACCAGCGTGCGCACTGTGTTCAGCCTCGCGTCTTCCGGCAGCCCGGCCAGCACCACCGGTGGCAGGGTCACGTGCGATATGCGCTCCTGTTCCAGTACCTCGATCAGCTCGCTGCCTGCCAATACGGTGTCGCTCGCAGGCACGCACAAGGTTGCGCCGCGCACCAGTGTGGTTACGATCTCGGACACGCAGGCGTCGAAGCTGAACGACGCAAACTGCAGCACCCGGCTATCGGCTTCGATTTCAAATCTGGCGATCTGCGCTTGTGCCAGGTTACACACTCCGCGATGCGCAACCATCACGCCCTTGGGTTGACCGGTCGAGCCGGAGGTATAGATCACATACGCCAGGTTGTCAGGTCGAACCCCGGTTTCACTGGATGGCAGATTGTCCGGCGACTGTCTTGACCAGCGCCCGCCGTCTGCATCCAGGTCGATCAACGATGCGTCGGAATTTGTCAATCCCAGGCGCAGCGTGGCGTGCAACACGACCGGCGTTTCAGCGTGCGTCAGCAGCGCTACCGGTGTGCTGTCGGCGAGCATGAAAGCCAGTCGTTCAGCCGGGTAGGACGGATCCAGCGGCACGTAAGCACCTCCTGCTTTCCACACTGCCAGTAGGCTAACCACCATGTCGATGCCGCGGCTCATGCAAAGCGCTACCCGCTTGTCGGGCCCTACCCCTTTCTTGCACAGATGACGCGCCAGGCGGTTGGCACGGGCATTGAGCTCGGCGTAGCTAAGCTCGGCACCTTCGTGCACCAGTGCTATAGCGTGCGGACAAGACTCCGCGCGCGCCTCGATCAGTTCGTGGACGCAAAACCGATCCGGATATTCGACCTGCGTGGCATTCCATTCGACCAGCTGGCGATAGCGTTCGCTTTCATCGAGCAGTGGCAGCGTTGCAATGCTGCGCCTGTCATCTTTGACCATTGCCTCCAGCACCTTGCGTAGATAGACGCAGTAGCGATCCACCGTTTCCCGATCAAACAGGGCAGTTGCGTACTCCACGCTGCCGACGATTTCATCACCGGCGTCGCTGAGGTACAGCGACAGATCGTGCTTGGACGTCAGGTAATTGGTACCAACGCCTTCGACCGCCAGACCGGGAAGATCGAGTTCGCCTTCGTCATTGTTTTGCCAGGTAAAAGAGACTTGGTATAGCGGACTGCGCGCTGTGCTTCGCGGCGGATTGACGATATCCACTACTTGCTCGAAAGGCAGGTCCTGATTTGCCTGCGCGGCGACTGCACGACCCTTGACCGCTGACAATGCTTCCGCGACAGTCTGCGTGTCTGAAAAATCGACGCGTATCGCAACGGTGTTCAGGAAAAATCCTATCAGCGGTTCCAGCTCAGTCCGTGAACGATGCGCGACCGGTGTGCCGATCACCACAGTGTGCTGTCCCGCCAGGCGCGAAAGCGTTGCAGCCCAGGCTGTCATCAAGGTGACAAATAAGGTCGTTCCGTGGCGTTTGCTCAAGTCCTTTATGCTCGCGGTCAGCTCGGTATTAAGGACCAGGTCCGCAAGCCCGCCGGCGTAGTCCTGGACTAACGGTCGCGGCCGGTCTGTCGGCAGGGTTAGCTCCGACGGCGCGTCGGCCAGTGTGTCACGCCAATACGCCGCTTGCGACTCCAGGGTTTCACGCGAGACGCAGCGCCGCTGCCAGGCAGCATAGTCCGGATACTGGATGGCAAGAGTCGGTAAGGGATCCGGATGTCCGTTGCTGTACGCCTTATATAGCGTGCTCAATTCGTTGGTGAGTACGCCGAGCGACCAGCCGTCGGATACGATGTGATGCATCGTGATCATCAGAACGTGCTCTTCTGCGCCGAGGCGGATCAAGTTTCCGCGGACCAGCGGTCCGCGTTCGAGGTCGAACGAAGTCGACGCCGCCTCGTCGAGCAGATCTGCCAACCGCTCTTCGGCCCGGTCCGCACCGTCGAGGTCATGCTCCTGCATGGCAAAAGCCATCGTCTCCGGGTGGATGCGCTGCGCCGGAATTCCTTCCACGACATAGAAGGTCGTACGCAGCGATTCGTGCCGTTCCAGAAGACGATTGCATGCCTTCCCCAACGCATCACGATCCAGCTTGCCGATCAGCCGCAAACCGATCGGCATGTGATATGCCTCACTCGCGCCAATTATCTGGGTCAGGAACCACAAACGCTGCTGTGCGTAAGAAAGGGCTAGATGCCCGTCCCTTGCAACAGGCGTAATCGGCGGCAGATTGCTGCGTCCCGCACGTTGCACTGCGGACGCGAAGGCAGAAAGCACCGGGTGTGTGAACAGTTCCGAAATTCCGACTGCCACGTCGAGCTCGCGGTTGATCCGGGAAACGACGCGCACGCCCAGCAGGGAGTGGCCGCCCAAGTCGAAGAAATTGTCGTTGCGCCCGATCTGGCCGCACTTGAGCACCTCGGCCCAAATGCGGCCGACCGCGATTTCCAGGTCGCCTTGCGGCTCCTCGTAGTCACGGATTGCATAGTCATGCGGCTGTGGCTCGGGCAGTGCGTCGCGGTCCAATTTGCCGTTAGGTGTGAGCGGCAGTCCGGGCAAGGAAACATACGCGGACGGCACCATGTATTCCGGCAGGCGCTCCGTGAGATAAGTCCGAAGCGCGTTCGCATCCGCTTCAGAGACCTCGCAGGAGTGGCGGGTGAAGTAAGCGATCAGCCGCTGGTCGCCCGCGTCGAGCTCGCGGGCTACAACAATCGCTTGCCCGACCTGCGGGTGGCGCGCCAGAGCCGTTTCGATTTCGCCGAGCTCGATACGGAAGCCACGTATCTTGACTTGGAAATCGTTGCGCCCCAGATATTCGATGTAGCCATCGCGAGTGAAGCGTGCGAGGTCGCCCGTTCGGTACATCCGCGACCCCGGTTCACCGGAGAATGGATCTGCTACAAAGCGTTCAGCGGTCAACGACGGCTGATTCAGATAGCCGCGCGCGACTCCCACTCCACCAATGACAAGCTCGCCGGCCACGCCGATCGGCACCGGGGAGCCATAGCGATCCAGTAGATAGATTCGGGTATTGGCCATCGGACGGCCAATCCACTGCCAGTTCGCGTCGGATGCCTGCGGTTCGTGCACAGAAGCGTTGACCGTTGTCTCGGTCGGACCATAGGCATTGAACAGCCGCGGACGGTAACCGTCTCGGCTAAACCATGCTTCCATCGAGCGTGCACTGACTGCTTCGCCGCCAATGACCATGATCCGGATGCAGTCCGGAATAGGATGGCGCGTGTCTTCCATCAGCTGTTGCCAGAACTTGGTCGGCAGGTTGAGCGACGAGATGCGGTTTTCGCGGCACCGCGCGTAGAATCCCTCGACTCCCGACAACCAGTCGTCGGTGCGCAATACCAGCGTCGCACCAGCCATTAGCGCCAGAAAAATTTCTTCAATGGAGCCGTCGAAATTGATCGACGCAAACTGCAGTACGCGTTCGTGAGGCTGCAGGTCATAGCGGTCGCGCAGCGCCCGCACCTGATTGACCACATTGCGATGTTCGATCATGACGCCCTTGGGCTTTCCGGTCGAGCCGGAGGTGTACATCACATACGCGAGGTTGCTGACGTCAAGCCCCGATTCGCTGCGCGCAATGTCGCTATCCGGATACCCCCTGAATTCATCCTGCTGACGATCGAGCTCGAACACGGGAACGTTACAGGCTTCGTTCGCGAGACGAAGGCGCAATCTTTGCTGGGTAAGGATAAGGCGTGGCGCAGCGTCCGATAGCATGTACATGAGACGTTCGGTCGGATACGCAGGGTCGAGCGGTACATAAGCTGCGCCAGACTTGAGAATCGCGAGCATGGCGACCAGCATATCCACACTGCGTTCTACAAACAACCCGACACGGTCATCGGGAGCGATTCCTATGTTGCGCAGGTGATGCGCGAGCTGATTGGCCAGCGTATTGAGCTCGGCATACGTAGTGCTTTTACCTTCATGCACAGCCGCGACGACGTGCGGCTGGATTTTTGCCTGGTATTCAAACAGCTCATGGATGCAGCGGTCATGCGGATACTCTGCGCGGGTATCGTTCCATTCGTGCAGGATGCGATCGCTTTCCATCGGTCCTAGTATTGGCAGGCGCCCGATTTCACGCATATCGTCTTCGATCATTCCGCTCAGAATCGTGTTTAGCTGCTCGCAATGCCTTTCCATTGTGTCGCGCTCGAACAGCGCGGTGGCGTAGGTCAGCTCGCCCACAATCCGATCGCCATGCAAGCTGAAGTCGAGCGACAGGTCGAACTTCGCAAATGCAGGCGTGGCGATGGATGAACCAGCAGTATCCGTCCGCTCCGCCGTGGCTCCCTTGCCCGTGGCGTCTTCCCGGACTTCCCATGAGATCATGACCTGCACCAGGGGGTTATAGGCCATACTGCGCAACGGGTTGGCGGCTTCCACCACCTGTTCGAAGGGGAGGTCCTGGTTATCCTGCGCCTCCGCCGTCCGCGCCTTGACTTTCGCCAGGTAGACGTGCACCGGCAAGTCGGGAGCAGCCTCGATTCGCAGGGCGAGCGTATTGACGAAGAAGCCAATCATGTCCTCCGTCTCGATGCGTCCCCGATTGGCGACCGGAGTGCCGATGACGACGTCTTCCTGCTGGCTAAGCCTGGCCAGCAGGGCTGCCCACCCGGCCAGCAAGACCATAAAAATGGTTGCGCCATGCCGCGCGGCAAACCGGTGCAGGCCGGTCGTGAGGGCTGCATCCAGTTCGAAAGAAATCAGTTCCCCCGAATAGTCCTGGTAAGCGGGGCGTGGCCGGTCGCTCGCCAGACAGATCACTTCGGGCGCACCCCGCAAGGTGCGTTTCCAGTACGCGGCCTGGTCGGCAAGTGCGTCACTGGTGGCCGCGCGTCTTTGCCAGGCGGCATAGTCGGCATACTGAATTGGTAGCGGTGAAAGCGGATCAGGCTGACCACGGCTGAATGCTTCGTACAAGGTTCGCACTTCCCTGGTCAGCACGCCCATCGACCAACCGTCCGACACGATGTGGTGCATCGTTATCAGCAGGACGTGCTCCTCGTCTTCGGTTTGAACGAGCCGACCCCGGATCAGGGGTCCTGTGGCAAGATCGAACGGAGTGCAGGCCTCCTGCTTGGCAATGCGCTGCAATTCGGCCTCGCGCTCTGGATGCCGGCGCAGGTCATGCAATCGCAATGCGAAGCCTGCGTCGTCCGCTGCAATCCGCTGAAACGGCATGTCATCGATCGGCGTAAACGTGGTACGCAATACTTCATGCCGCGCAAGCACCCGGTCCAGCGCGCGGCGCAGAGCACGCACGTCAAGCTTGCCCGGCAGGCGCATGCCATTCGCAATGTGATAGGCCTCACTCGCACCTTCGATCTGACCGAGGAACCATAGGCGCTGCTGTGCAAACGAGGCGGGTATCGGCGTGCTGCGATCAGCCAGCGGTATGGTCTCGACCGTCTGTTTCTGGCGCTTCAGCCCTTTCTCTTTCGCGTGCTTCAAGAGGCGTTCGAGATCGGCTACGCTGAGTTGCTGTAATGGGGTTTGCATATCAGGCTTTCTTCTCAGGCAGCATCATTCCGGGCTTCCCATCAGTGTTTCAAGTTCGTCCATTGTCAGGTGGCTAAGTTGCGCGACCAGGACCTGTCTGGCGATAGCGGTGAGAATCGGCTCCTTGAAGAAATCGGCAAATGAAAGCTTTACTCCGAATGCTTGTTCGACGCGAACAAGCAGTTTCGTTGACAGAAGAGAATGACCGCCGAGATCGAAAAAATTGTCGTGGCGTCCGACCTGCTCGATGCCGAGCACCTCGGCCCATATCGACGCCAACGCAGTTTCGACGTCACCCTGCGGGGCTTCATAGGCTCTGCTGGCATAGGCATCGCCGCCCGGCGCCGGCAACGCTTTACGGTCGACTTTGCCGTTCGGAGTTAGCGGCAGCGCATCAAGCTGCACATATGCAGCGGGCAACATGTATTCGGGCAGGGTGGCCGACAGTGCCAGACGCAGCGCTTCGGCATCGATTTCCTGTTCTTCTTGCCAGGTGTAGTACGCCACAAGGCGCACGTCGCCCGGCCGGTCTTCGCGGGCGATTACCAACGAGTCGCGGATGCCCGGATGTTCCAGCAGCTTGGCCTCGATCTCGCCCGGTTCGATGCGGAAACCGCGCAGCTTGACCTGATGATCATTGCGGCCGAGAAAAGCAATACTGCCATCCGCCAGATGCCGGCCCAGGTCGCCGGTCTTATACATCCGTGCTCCCGCTTCGTTCACAAAAGGATCTGGCAGAAAGCGTTCCGCAGTCAATTCATCCCGGTTCAGGTAGCCGCGTGCAACCTGCACGCCGCCGATATGGATCTCACCGCGTGCGCCTTGCGGTACCGGTTGGCCGTGAGCGTCCAGCAGGTAGATCCGGGTGTTGGCGATTGGTCTCCCGATCGCGGGGGCGCGCTCCCCTTCACGGTTGTTCGCTTCTTCGTTCTCAGCGCACACCTGCATGGTGGCGCATACGGTGCTCTCGGTCGGCCCATAGGCATTAATCAGACGCCGGCCCCGGCCGTAGCGCCGTACCAAGGCAGCATTGGACGCTTCTCCGGCCATCACCAGCGTGCGCACCGTCTCCAGTCGCGCTTCTTCCGGCAAGCCGGCCAGCACCACCGGCGGCAAGGTCACGTGAGTGATGTGTTCCTGTTCCAATACGTCGACCAGCGTTTCACCAGCCAGTACAGTGTCACTTGCTGGCAGGACCAGCGTAGCACCCCGCACCAGCGTGGTCGCGACTTCGGACACGCAGGCGTCAAAACTGAACGAGGCAAACTGCAGCACCCGGCTGTCGGCTCCGATGTCAAATCCGGCAATCTGCGCCAGCGCTAGGTTGCACACGCCGCGATGCGCGACCATCACACCTTTCGGCTGTCCAGTCGAGCCGGACGTATAGATCACATACGCCAGATGGTCCGGCTCGACGCGGGTTTCACTGCGTAGCAGATTCTCCGTGGCCTGGCTGCCCCAATACTGTCTGTCGGCTTCTAGGTCGATAACGACAGCCGCACTACCGTGCAAAACCTCTAGAGCCTGTTCTCCAATCTGTGCATGCGTGAGTATCGCCGCCGGGTTGCTGTCTGCGAGCATGAATGCCAGTCGGTCTCGAGGGTATGCCGGGTCCAGCGGCACGTAAGCGCCACCCGCCTTCCACGCCGCCAGTAGCCCGACCATCATGTCAAGACCGCGCGTGACGCAGATCGCGACCCGGGTATCTGGCCCCACCCCTTGATTGCGCAGATGGCGTGCCAGACGGTTTGCCTTGGCATTCAATTCCGCGTAACTGAGCGTTGTTTCACCGTGCTTGAGCGCTACTGCATCGGGAGAAAGCGCCGCCTGTTCCTCAATCAGCTCGTGGATACACGCATGGTCTGGATACTCGGTCTTTGTCGCATTCCATTCGACCAGCAGGCGATGTCTTTCTTCCGAACGCATCAGAGGTAGCGTGTCGAT
This sequence comes from Herbaspirillum sp. GCM10030257, assembly GCF_042666555.1. Taxonomy (NCBI): domain Bacteria; kingdom Pseudomonadati; phylum Pseudomonadota; class Betaproteobacteria; order Burkholderiales; family Oxalobacteraceae; genus Herbaspirillum; species Herbaspirillum sp. GCM10030257. The sequence goes on along the minus strand of NZ_JBHTDH010000034.1, from coordinate 2,395 downwards.
CGTCATGCCTGAGCCCGCGACCATGGCTTCGACTAAATTGAGCAGGCAGGCGCGAATGCGCAAAGCCGTTTCCTCGTCGAACAGTGCAGTCGCATATTCGAGAATGCCGGTCAGGCGCCCGCCGTCCTCGCGCAGGCTGAGTGCCAGATCGAACTTCGCGGCCGCCTGCACGAAGCCGACTGGCTGCACGGCTGAATTCGCTTCGCTGGTGTCCACTGGCTCGTTCGTTTCTGCACCTTCCCAGTTCAATACCACCTGAAATAACGGGCTGTAGGCGGTACTGCGTGGCGGATTGCAGATTTCGACAATCTTCTCGAACGGCAGGTCCTGATTGGCCTGTGCCTGCAGGATGCATACCTTTACCCTTTCCAGATATTCATCAAGGCTCGGTGAGCCGGAGAGGTCAATACGAAGTGGAAGCGTGTTGACCAGCAATCCGACCATATCGGTCAACTCGGACCGGGTACGATTCATCACTGGCATGCCGATCACGACGTCGTCTTGCGCTGACAGCCTGCCCAGGACAAGCGCCCAGGCGGCAAACACGATCATAAACGGCGTCATGCCGTGATTTCTGCTCAAGGTGTCGATGGCTGCGACTATCGATTTGTCCAGTTCCATCGACAACGCTTGTGCATGTGGATCGAAGTGGTCCGGACGTGGTCTGTCGGTTGGCAGAGCAAGGATCGCAGGTGCACCCTGCAGCGCCGCGCGCCAGTATTCGGCCTGTTCCTGCACCGCACCGCTCTCAACCCACTCTCGTTGCCAGACCGCATAATCCGCATACTGATACACAGGCAACGGCAGGGGGTCATCCGCACCGGACTGAAAGGCCTGGTACAAACGGTCTACCTCACCCTGCAACACACCCTGCGACCAGCCGTCCGAGACGATATGGTGCACGGTGACCAGCAGCACAGCCTCGCTTTCGGGCAGCATGAACAGCCGGCCCCGAATCAAGGGGCCGTTTTCAAGGTCAAATGGCGCAACCGCTTCCGCCTGGAGACTTGCCTCCAGCGTCTCACGCTGCCCGGACTTGCCGCGTAAATCGTCAACCACGAGCGCAAAGCCGGTATCGGATGGCCCGATATGCTGACAGGGCTCGCCGTCCTGCATGTGGAACGTGGTACGCAAGCTTTCGTGACGCATGACGACACGGTCCAGCGATCGTTGCAGCGCCTGCAGATCAACCTGTCCATGCAAACTCTTGATCATGTGCATATGGTAAGCGGCGCCGATTTCCTCAATCCGCGACAGGAACCAGAGGCGCTGCTGAGCATACGAAAGGGGTAAGGGCCCGATTCTGTTTACCGTACGAATCGGCGGCGGGCCGGAAGAATCAGAGTCCCGGATTGCACGCGCAAGCTCGTGCAGCACCGGTTTGCCGAATACCGTACCGACGGTAATTTCCGATCCGAACACTTTCCGAACCCGGCTTCCTACCTTGACCGCCAGGAGCGAATGTCCTCCTAGCTGAAAGAAATTGTCGTGGCGTCCGACCTTGTCGAGCTTGAGCACGTCGGCCCAGATTGCCGCCAGCGCAATTTCCGTATCGCCTACCGGCGCTTCATAAGCGTGCGTTGCGTGGACTCCACTTTCCGGCGCCGGCAGCGCCTGGCGGTCGAGCTTGCCATTTGGCGTCAGCGGCAGTGCATCGAGTGCGACATAGGCAGCCGGCACCATGTACTCCGGCAGCGTGGCCGACAGGTGCAGGCGCATGCCGTCCACTTCCACCGTGCCCGGCTCGTCTTCCGTGTAGTACGCCACCAGCCGCCTGTCGCCCGGCTGATCCTCGCGCGCGATCACTGCAATTTCTTTCACCCCGCGATACTGCGCCAGCTTCGCCTCGATCTCACCCAGTTCGATGCGCATGCCGCGCAACTTCACCTGGTGATCGTTGCGTCCAAGGAATTCCAGGTTGCCATCGGCACGATAGCGCGCCAGGTCCCCGGTCCGGTACATCCGCGCACCCGGTTCATTGCTGAATGGGTCGGCCACGAAGCGCTCGGCGGTCAGCTCGTTGCGGTTCAGGTAGCCGCGTGCAACACCGGCGCCACCTATGTAGATCTCGCCTGCCACCCCCACCGGCACCGGCTGGCCGTAGCCATCGAGCACATAGATGCGGGTATTGGCAATCGGCCGCCCGATCGGTACCGAACCGTCCAGTTGTGCATCCGGTGCAATGTCGTACACCACGCACCCGACCACGGTTTCGGTCGGACCGTATTCATTAATCAGCCGCACTCCGGGCTGGATCTGTTGCCACAGCGCCACCGTCGATGACGATAACGCTTCGCCGCCGATCACGAACACACCCACCGCGCTCCTGACCCGGTCGGCCAGCAGGCGCTGCCCGAGCACATCGAGGTGCGCTGGCGTGATCTTGACCAGGCCG
>NZ_JBHTDH010000033.1:0-40605 GCF_042666555.1 Herbaspirillum sp. GCM10030257 | reverse complement strand
GAACAGGACCGTGAAACGACTTCGCGCCGATGATAGTGCTGCAACCAGTGTGAAAGTAGGTAATCGTCAGGCTTGTGTTACCCAAAGCCCCAGCTCCAACGAGCTGGGGCTTTTTGCATTGCGCTTCGGCTTTTGCACTGCACCTTCGCAACTAGCATCCCTTTATTGCTTCCCCAGCTTTTTTAATAGCATGCGTGCGGTGTGAACCGCATTGATAGCATCGAAGGGTTTAACGTATGGATTGGCCTGCGTCGCAAAACGATGCCGGCATAATTCAACTGTTAGAACACTCCACCCTACCGTCCGGACGACTTCCCAGTGAAAACCGCAAGCTGAGCGTCGAAAGCACGCTTAAAGGCCGGCCGTGCTTCGCCGCGAGCGACATAGGCAGACAGGTTTTGATAATCCGTGAGCAAACTCGAGCCATTTAGCCTTCGAAGCACCTGCACCATCAGAAGGTCACCGGCGCTGAACGCATCGCCATCGAGCCAGTCAGCGCCTCCAAGCCGATTCGACAGCTCGTCCAGTCGGGTACGGATGCGGTCCTCAACGATAGGTAGGCGTTGCTCATACCAGGTCTTGTCGTGCTCCAAGTATGTCGCGACTTCAAGCTGAACGATCGGCGGCTCCACTGTGCTGAGAGCGGCAAACATCCACATGATTGCGCGTGCCCTCGCATTTCCATCATGTGGCAGGAGGCCAACATGGCGCTCGGCGATATGGAACACGATCGCCCCTGACTCGAACAAGGCGAGATCGCCTTCTTCATAAGTCGGTATTTGTCCGAAAGGATGAAGCGCACGATGCGCCGCCTCCTTCATCGCCATGAATGAAACAAGACGAACGTCATAAGACTGGCCTACTTCCTCCAATGCCCAGCGCACAGGCATGTCACGCGCCAGTCCCTGGCCGCGATCCGGCGACTGTTCAAAGGCCGTTATGACTGGAAGCGGTCGAAGGACTTTTTCCTCACAAGACATATATATCTCTCCACATTGAGGTAAGTTGATATCCATAAGTCGGAAAAAGAAGCCTGAACTCGACACTGTGAGCAGAGGCCTCATAGATCTCGCATCCAAATGACGAACAGGACTCTCAAAAATCGACATTTATCGGAAAAAAGTTTTCTCGGCAGCCGACTCCCGCATCGGGGAGGGTTGCCGGGTCTGTAGGCGGTGCTGATCGTTCTGCCTAATACGAGTTTGAGAGCCGGCGGGGTTTTTAGTGCGATCCCCTTCAAACTGGTGCCGCTTCCCTCAAACCAAGGGTTAGTGCCGTTCAAAACCGCAAACCGTTCAGCCGCGACGGTGTAACTTCCATACGAGGCGAGACGATCTGTGAAGACGCCATTCGATCCGGTGGAGCAAGGGGATTTGTACTTGCCGAAGAGGAACCAATCTCAGCGGTAAGCATACCGGTATTGAATACTGCCCAAGACATCCTGAGATGTGCTTCCTTATTGAGTGTGGGCCATCTAAAGAGTTGACTGACATCCGTTTCTTTATCGTGGGCAATGCAATCCATCAAGGCCAAAGTTAAATGGGATTGATTAATCAAGGCGCATTTCGATGCTTCAGAAGGACGACGTCGCGTATGAATTGAGCCGGATATAACTGGCCAGATAACATGACCACGTTTGATTTTGTGGACAACCGGACAGGTAGTACGCTACTCGCCTTCAACAGAACCGCTTACCTGGGTAGACGGCTATCACCAAACGCGTCCGGCTAGAAGTTGCAGGTAAATACGGGACGTAGCCACGATGGTGATTGTGCTAATTTGGTGCTACGCTTTGTCATAGGCCGAACATATATGGGTTGAGGCCTTGACTGCTTGGGAAGTGTATTGACTGCACCAAGGGCATTCAGCCTAGAAGTTAACTCTGTCGGCTTTACATTAGAAATGCTTACCTCAAATCAAGAAATTGAACAGCAAGTTCTGGCGTTAAAGCAGGAGCTTGCGGAAAAAAATAAGGCACTCCTGGCTGCTCAACGAGAATTATCAGTTAGGAAAGCGTCAGAGGAATGTACTCAACTAAAACTCAACGATGCAATAGCCATGCATCGTGCCACCTTTGACCTTGCCGCAATCGGTATTGCCCACCTTACTCCAGAAGGAAACTGGATCCGGATCAACCCTTTTCTCTGTGAAATGCTTGGCTACAGCGTCGAGGAATTGCAAACCAAGACGTTCCAGGATGTAACTTACCCCGATGATTTGCCAACTGACCTATCGCTCGTCCAAGCCTTGATCGACGGGAAGATACCGTCCTATGGAATGGAAAAGCGCTACATCCGAAAAGACGGAAGCGTGGTATGGGGCCACTTGAGCGTTTCTCTTGTGCGCGACGAAGTAGGAAATCCAAAATATTTCATTTCCATTGTTAAGAATATCGATAGACGAGTACGTGCACACGTTGAGATAGAGCGTGGACGTGCGCGGTTCAAGGCTATCCTTGATAGCCTGAGCGAAGGAGTGATCGTGTTTTCGCCGAAAGGCGAAGTACTGGAAGCCAATCCAGCGGCAATGAAGCTGTTCGGATACCGTAACAGGGACGAAATTAATTCCGACTATTCCGCCTTGGATTCAACGTTCGAGGTATTTCAACTGGATGGTTCGCCAGTATTTTCCGAACAGTGGCCAGTATCGAAGTTGCTACGCGGCGAAACTGTCTCAGGAGAAGAATTAATTGTTCATAAGAAGGGCACCACCAAAACCTGGATCGCAAACCTTACGGGTTCTGTGGTGCGAGACGTTTACGAAGATTCTTCACTCGCCGTTTTGACCGTACACGACGTCACGCAGCGGCGCATGGCAGAGACCGCATTACGCGTTAGCGAAGAGCGACTACGGCTTGCCTTTGACAATATACCGGACATGATTGTGATCTACGATTCGAACCTGCGGATACAGTACGCGAATCTAGCCACATTACAAAACACGCGAATGACCGCGGCAGATTTGATTGGTCGCACGGATGTGGAGATAAGACCACAGACCGTGACAGCATTGTGGCGACCGCTTCTTAACGCCGCACTGTGGTCAGCAACCATCCAGTCCGATGATGTGGATTTTGCCGAAAGCACAGGTTTGCGGAATTTTGCTGTGACGTGCGTACCTATCTGCGAAGCCGGCGAAAAGGTACGGGAAGTCATGGCGATATGCCATGACTACACTGAGCGCCGTCAATCGCAAGAACGCATACGGCTGGCAGCTTTACACGATTCACTAACGGGCCTTCCCAATCGAGCCCTGCTCTTTGAGTATGCGCCGCATATCATTGCTGCTGCCAAGCGTACGCACAATGAAGTATGCGTCCTGTTCCTGGATCTCGACCGCTTCAAGCCCATTAATGATCTCTACGGACATGAGACCGGCGACGCAGTGCTTCGCGAGGTCGCACATCGTTTAAGACAAAGCATGCGAGGCGACGACACAATATTTCGGCTGGGAGGTGATGAGTTTCTTATTCTTCTGCAAAACTGCGTCGATAAATCGGCGTCAGAACATGTTGCGCGGCATCTTCTCGAAACACTCAGCAGGCCATACTCAGTCGGTTCGCTTGAGTTATTTTTGTCCTGCTCAATAGGGCTAAGCCGGTATCCGGTTGACGGCGCAAACATTGACACCCTGATCAACTGTGCCGATGCTGCGATGTACCTTGCAAAAGAAACGGGAAGGAACAGCTTCCAGTTCTACACTGCAGCGATCTCCGAACGGGTACTTACGCAATCCGTCCTCGAACAGGAAATTAAAGAAGCACTCGTCCATGGCGAATTTTGCCTTCATTATCAGCCTCTCATTGACATGCAAACGAATCAGGTTGTCAGTGTGGAAGCGTTATTGCGCTGGCCAAGGAATGGGATCGGACCGGAACGCTTTGTTCAGATTGCCGAAGCAACCGGCTTGATTGGACGCCTTGGGGAATGGGTTATGACAGAAGCCTGTCGGCAGCATACTGATTGGAAAAATTGCGGTTTACCCTCAATCCCGATTGCGGTGAATGTTTCATCGATCCAGTTCCAGAAGAAGGATTTTGAAGTCTATCTGGACGATGCTATTCAACGGCATCAGATCGATCCTACGGCGATCCAGATAGAACTGACGGAAACCGCCGTGATGGAAGACATCAACCATGCGATTAATGTCCTGGGGTATTTCCGAAAGAAAGGCATGAAGGTCTCCCTGGATGACTTTGGAACGGGATATTCAAGTCTGAACTATTTGAGCCGCCTGCCGCTGGATAAAATTAAAATAGACAAGTCGTTTGTTCATCGTCTTGAAGACGATAATGCCAGTCGGGCGATTACGGAAGCGATCATCGCATTAGGTCGCACACTGGATCTTGAGATCGTGGCAGAAGGGATAGAATCGCATAGTGTGCTCGGCTACCTGCGTGAACATGGATGCCATCAAGCGCAAGGTTACTATGTCTGCAAACCTCTCGTGGGAGCGGATTTTGTTACCTGGTACCGTAACTTTTCAGACGCGACAATCCATCACTGAATAGGTCAGCAGCCAGCGGTTCTTTGCGTTCCTTCAAAAAGACTCCGCGAGCGGTCATCGACTGCGGCGTCGTGATGCAGTAACACTACTGCAGCCATCCCTGATTCACTCCACTTCGCAAGGCAGGTAACGCTTGTTTCGTTCCGGTCGGAATAGATAAGCACGTGCGCGGCCCCGCATTTGGGCAAAAGTAATGTTTCGAGACGGCGGTTCTGTCACTGTCCTAATTTGTTTCTTTAATGAAACAATTCATGAGGTAGTGAGGCTATCTTGGCCATGGGACTTCTACAATGCGTATCAGCTTCGTATTTCAGATGCTAACCCCATTGTCCTAAAAATCGTCGCTTCCGACGACGTTTCAGGTATCTCGACCGCACACAATAGGTAAAAGAGCATGCGTTTCCACTTTTGGGAAGCAATGCCTGCCCTACGGTGATGCGCCGGATTACTCAAGGAGACCATTATGTTAAAAAGCCTCGCATTTAGTCTTTGTGCCAGTGTTGCGTTCGCCATCCCGGCAAGTGCAAGTGCGCAGATCAAGATCGCCTATATCGACCCCTTGTCAGGCGCATTTGCCAGCATCGGCGATTTTGGCCTGAAAAGTTTCATCGCGATCGCCGACGATATCAATGCAAAGGGCGGGGTGCTCGGGGGGCAGAAACTGGAAATTGTCCCGATGGACAACAAAGCCAGTCCGGAAGAATCACTGACCTTGCTGAAGAAAGTGACCGATAGCGGTATCCGGTACATCGTGCAAGGCCAAGGCTCCGGCGCGGCAGGCGCGCTGATCAATGCGATCGACAAATGGAATGACCGCAATCCTGACAAGACAGTACTCTTCCTGAATTATGCATCCAACGATCCGGAGCTGACCAACTCCAAATGCAGTTTCTGGTATTACAGTTTCGACGCGCATAACCTCATGAAGGTGGAAGCGCTGACCAACTATATGGCCACGGATAAAAGCATCAAGAAGGTGTTCATCATTGGACAGGACTATGCCCATGGACAGCAGATGGCAAAGGCCGTTGTCGCATCACTGCCAAAGAAGCGCCCTGATATCGAAATTGTCGGCAATGAGTTGCACCCTTTCGGCAAGGTCAAGGATTTTGCGCCTTATGTTGCCAAGATCAAGGCATCGGGTGCCGACACGGTGATCACTGGCAACTGGGGTAATGATCTTTCGCTGCTGTTGCGTGCGTCCAAGGAATCCGGGCTAAAAACCAAGTTCTTTACCTACTTCGCCGCAGTACGCGGTACGCCGACCGCACTGGGCGAGATGCCGGAAGATACGGTCTACCAGATCAGCGAATGGCATCGCAACATCCAGCCCAACAAACTGGAAAAATTTGCCGACGATTATGCGAAGCGTTTCCCTGGGCTGGAATTTTCCTATGTACGCATCAACACAACAATTCAAATGCTGGCCCAAGCCATGGAAAAGGCCAAGTCTGCGGACCCGTTGAAAGTGTCGACCGCCATGGAAGGGATGGAATTTGATGCCGGCAATGGCAAGGTCGTGATGCGCAAGGACGATCACCAGCTGATCCAGCCGCTCGTACTGTCAGCCTACAGCAAGAAGAACGGCACGACGGTCAAGTATGACACCGAAGGGACCGGATATGGTTTCCGTACCGTGGCAATGATTCCACCCAAGGACACCGAGGTTCCGACTACCTGTGCCATGAAGCGCATGTAAGCAAAAGCTGGTTTCACTTGGAAGGCGGGAATCGGGCCTCTTCCGCCGGCCCGGTTCCGGCGCCGGACAACGCCCGTACATCACGGACACCGTCGTAGAATGCGATGTTGGCTGCAAGCTGGGAGTACATACTTAACGGCATCAGCTGCGACATGCCCGGTAATGTGCCGGGCATGTGGTATTCCTTACGTCACCTATTTTCCGGAGACAGCAAAGCATGACAATTCACTTCCACCGTTCCTGGATGAACGAGGAATTAGCAATGTGGCGGGAGACGGCGGTCCGCTTTATCGAACATGAAATGGTGCCGGGCGACGAAGAGGCGCGCAAGCGTGGGCATGTCGGCCACGCGCTCTGGCGCAAGGCTGGCGAACTTGGCCTGCTGTGCTCCGACATTCCCGAGGAATATGGCGGCGGTGGCGGCGATTTTCGCCACGAGGCAGTGTTCTATGAGGAGATGGCGCGGCGCGGCCTGACCGGCATGAATTCGTCGGTGCACAGTATCGTCGCGCACTACTTACTCAACCATGGAACCGAAGAGCAGAAGCAGCGCTACCTGCCACGCATGGCACGCGGTGAAATCGTCGGTGCAATCGCCATGACAGAACCGGGTGCGGGTTCCGACCTACAGGGAGTGCGCACGCGCGCCGAGCGTCAGGACGATCACTACGTCATCAACGGCTCCAAGACTTTCATTACCAATGGCTATCTTGCCGGCCTGGTACTGGTCGTTGCCAAGACCGACCCGACCCAGAGGGCGAAAGGCACATCCATCCTGATCGTTGAAACCGAGAATCAGCCCGGTTACCAGGTCGGCCGGGTGCTGGACAAGATCGGTCTGAAGGCGCAGGACACGTCGGAACTCTTTTTTGATAATGTGAAGGTGCCTGTGGATTGCCTGCTCGGCGGAGAGGAAGGCAAAGGGTTTTACCAGCTGATGGGGGACCTGCCGTATGAGCGCACCATTATCGGTGTGACAGCGGCTGCGGCAATGGAAGGTGCGTATGAAGCCACCCTGCAGTACACCCGCGAACGCGAGGCCTTCGGCCAGCCGATCGCGCAATTTCAGAACACCAAGTTCAAGCTTGCTGAAATAGCCGCCAATGTCACGGCCGCACGCGCCTATGTCGACCGCTGCATCGAGGATCTTGTCGCCGGTCGCCTCGATACAGTCGGGGCCTCGATGGTCAAGATGTGGTCCAGCGATTTGCAGAACAAGGTGATCGACGAATGCCTGCAGCTGTTCGGCGGCTACGGCTACATGAACGAATACCTGATTGGACGCATGTATGTCGATGCCCGCATTCAGCGCATCTACGGCGGCACTAACGAAATCATGAAGGAAGTTATTTCACGGGCGATGTAAAACTGCGAAGGCCCAGGGCAGACTGGCATCGTCCGAGGAGCAGTGCACTTAGAGCGGCTTTCATATTAATGTACTGTCGCCTCGGCCCGCTCCTCCGTACATCAATATGAAAGCCGCTCTAACGAATCATCCCGAGGCGGCGCGCCACCGCCACCGCCTGCGTACGATTTTGCGCATTGAGTTTGCCGTTGATATTTCTGAGGTGGGTGCGCACCGTGCTGTCCGATACGAAGAGTTTTTCCGCCAGCGCGCTGTTGGAATAGCCTTCCGCCAAAAGACCGAGAATGCGGACTTCCTTGTTGGTCAGGGGCTCGACCATGCTGATCGCTTCAGTTGTCGTGGAAGCCTCAGGTTCCGCCATGGCGGCAGGTCCAAAGGCCTGGAGCAATTTCTGCAGGTAGACGCTGAAGATCGGATCGCCGGAGCTGTTCTCGTTGCGCAATTCTTCTTCCACCCGTCGGACCAGCGCACCGGCACGGTCTGATTCATCCACCAGCAAGCGTATGAAACCTTCACTGCCTGCGATTTTCAACACGTCCTTCATGGTGGCCAGCGCAGCACGTTCTTCGCCCATCTGCTTCTGCGCAATGCTGTAGAGTACGCGCAGCTTGAGCGCGCGCCGGTAACGCCGTTCGCTTCGGGCAGCATTGATGGCTGCTTGCAATGACGTCAGAGCATGCGTAGCATCGCCGGAAAAAACCTGCCAGCGCAGTTCGGCCAACGCATGGTATTCGACATCGTGGGCAGGCAGGCGCAGGCGGGATACCTCATGCCAAACCTCCTGGTTGTTGGATCGATCCAGTTCCTCGCGCGCCGCCTGAAAATTAGACTGGATCGTCAGCATGCGGGCCCGCTCCAGTTTGGCACTGCTGACGACCCTTGGTAATTGCCGGTGATGGCCCAGGTATTCCAGTTCGGTCAGGCAATGAAATGCCTGGTCCACATCGCCGCGATGAAAGGCAAGGCGCGACAGCATGGTGTATCCGATAATCATATGGTCGGCCAGGCCGACATCCTTTGCCAGCGGCACATACACATGCAGCAGGTGTTCCGCCTGATCGAGGTCATTCATTTCATACAGGCTGGAGGCGTACAGCACGCCGGCCCAGGCGTTGCCGCCGGTATGTCGGTATGACACGCTATGCGTCGCGCTGACCGCGATGCGAAAGCGTGCCGTCGCCTGTCGCAATTGCCCTTCTTCGAGGTCGATCAGCCCTTCCACTGACTCGGAATACATCTTGTTGAAAAAACTGGTATCGCTATCCTGGCGATGCCGCGCCGCGTCGAGCAGCTTGTGCGATTCCTGGTAATCACCCATGACGGCGCAGATATAGGCCATCTCGTTGGACAGCACACTGCCGGTGAACGCGTCGGATACCGGCAACTGCAGCAGTGCTTCGCGGCCGACCGCGTAGGCCTCCTCGGTACGGTCCATGATTGCAAGCATCATCGGTCGAAGCGCCAGCACATGGGCCAGGATTTTTGAATCGGCCGACGTCGAGCACCCGGAACGTTCAAGCAGAGCCATCGCCTCACGCGGGCCACGCGTAAAACACAGTGCCCAGACGTGGATCACTTGCAGCAGTTCCGATGCGCGGGTTTGGTCTTCGGGCATCGCGGCGAACCAGCGAGATAGCAGGCGCATGCGGCCGCTTTCGAGGAGGCTCTCGGCATGCTCATTGAGCAACTCGGCGGCATGCGCATAATTGCCGCCTTCAATGGCGTGATCAATGGCGGGTACCGGACGGCCTTGTACTTCATACCACTGCGAAGCGGCGCGATGCAGGCGTAGCAATTCATCCGGCATTTCTCGCCCAAGCTGCGCGCGTAAAAAACCGGCGAAGAGACTGTGATAACGGTAGGTGCGCTCCTGTCCTTCAATCGGTGTGAGGAACAGGTTGGCCTGTTCGAGCTGAAGCAGAACCGCAGCACTGTCGGTACCTGGCAAGAGAGCATTGCACAGCGATGCGTTGAGATGGCGCAGGATGCTTGTCTTGAGCAGGAACTCCCGGATAGGGGGCGACTGGTGCGCCAGCACATCCTCGGCCAGATAACCTGCTACTGCCTCGTTGGAGCCGGAAAAGCGGGAAATGAAAGCGGAGCGCTCCTCACGGCGCTCCAGTGCAACGGAGGCCAGCCATAAGGCGGCAATCCACCCTTCAGTCTTGCGCTGCAACTGCGACAGGTCGTCTTCCGGCAGGACAAGCTGACGCCGCTGTGTAAGAAATTCGGTGGTTTCCGACAGGGAGAACCGTAGCTGGACCGCGTCGATTTCCAGCAACTGGCCGCGTGCCCGCAGGCGGCCAAGGCCAAGATCGGGAAGTCCTCGCGAGCCAATCACCAGTTGGCCGCGATGCGGCAGGTTGTCAAGAATTTCGCGGACCAGGCGCAGCACGGTCGGTTCCTGCACCGCTTCAAAGTCGTCGAGAAAGAGCGCGAAGGGAGCTGGATGGCCAGCGAGCCGAGCCATGATTTCCAATGCGACATCCCCAGGTGCGCGGCTGCTGTCGGCAATGATGTCGCTGTTGGCGCCACCACGTTCGGCGGTCATGCCGGCGACCGCCGCCGCCAGGCAGGCCAGGAAGCGGGAGGCATCGTTGTCGGCGCTGTCGAGCGTCATCCAGGCAGTATCGACCTGATGCTGTTCCAGCAGGTCCCGGCATTGCACCATTGCCGTCGTTTTGCCAAAGCCGGCAGGCGCTCGTACCAAAATCAGCTTTACCGCCCTAGATGTGCGGACCAGCTCGCAGATGGCATTGCGCAGTACCTGCGTTGCCGTCGTGCTGGGTGGATTCAGCTTCGTGGACAGGAAAGGGCGGGCAAGACTTGCAGACTCGATCATCGGTAAAGGACCTGGAGCAGCGTAAGCAAAAAAACCTTGCGGGGCCGCAGAGGCGGCAACGTGGAGCGTAAATTCTAACGTAGAAGCCAAAAACGAACCCGGCAGGGGTTTGAGAAAAATCAACAGGCCTCTTTCCCTGAAAGAACGCATGGGCGGTAGTACTACTGCGCCATAGTCCATCGTTGTCAGGCTCCTTCCCCCTTGCAGGGGGAAGGTTGGGATGGGGGTAGTGCGCTCGAGGCATCGTCTCGGTAACTCGAGCGCACTACCCCCTCCCTAACCCTTCCCCTACACCGGGCGCCCCTGCAAAGGGGAGGGAACCCTACAGCGATGGTTTTATGACGCAGTAGTAGCAAGATGACACGATAGTCCAAGCCTCTCCGTTGCAATTCGTCGGTTCCGACGATGTTGATGACAGAGGGCGTCTCTACACTGCAAGCAACGTGGGCGACGAATGACGATGACAATGACGCCGCCTTGCCAGCCCGACAGGAAAGGAAATCAGCTTGTTCCAAGGTGAAACGATTCGATTAAGTGATCTCGGTGAGGGCTTCGTCGAACTGTGCTTCGATCGCACAACGGCATCGATCAACAAGATGGATCGGCGGATGACGCAGGAACTTGCTGAAGCCACCGCACTGCTTGCCGCAAGGCCAGATCTGCGCGGGGTTTTGATGAGCAGCGCGAAGGATGTTTTTATTGTCGGCGCGGACATCAACGAGTTCGGTGCGATGTTCATGCTGCCGGCGGCGGAGATGATGGCATCCAATGATGTCAGCAACGCGCCGCTCGACGCCTTCGAAGACTTGGACGTGCCGACGGTGGCCGCCATCAATGGCTATGCGCTCGGTGGGGGGCTGGAGATCGCGCTAACGGCGGTCTATCGCGTCATGTCGGCTACCGCCCAGATAGGTGTACCGGAAGTCAAGCTGGGTCTGTATCCGGGCGGGGGCGGTACGGTTCGACTGCCGCGCGTAGCTAGTCCTGCAGTAGCCATCGACTGGATATCGACTGGCCGTCCACGCAAGGCAGCCGAGGCGCTGGAGTCAGGCGTGGTCGACGCGATCGCCGTGCCGGACAGTCTGCGCGAACAGGCGATTGCCTTATTGCGCAAGGCTGCCGACGGAGGTACGGACGGCAAGGACTGGCGCACTCATCGGGACCGCAAACGTGTTCGGGTGCCAATGGAAGATGCGCAACTGGACGGGCTTTTTGCATCGGCAAAAGCAACAGTGCGCGCAAGCAGCCCCAGGCATCAGCCCGCCGCACTGGTTGCCATAGAAATGATGGAGCAGGCCGTGCGCATGGATCGCGCAGGGGCCCGCGCGCTGGAATGCGAAGCCTTTGTAAGGCTCGCCAAGACCCAGGCGGCTGACTCGCTGGTACAAGCCTTTCATAACGAGCAGTTGCTCAAGAAACTGTATCGGCGTCATGCACAGAACGGCCGCCCCGTAAGGCAGGGTGCAGTGCTGGGCGCCGGCATCATGGGCGGAGGCATTGCGTACACCAGCGCGCTCAGAGGAACGCCGGTAATCATGAAGGATATTGCCGAATCACAGCTCGCAATCGGGACCGGTGAAGCGGCTAAACAACTCGCCAGGCAAGTCAAGGCTGGCAGGCTGAAGCAGGAAAAGGCTGACGAGGTGCTTGTCCGCATTCATGCGCAACTCGATTACAAGGGATTCGACGCGGTCGACATTGTCATCGAGGCGGTAGTCGAAAATATTTCAGTCAAGCACACTGTGTTGTCCGGGCTGGAAGGCGTGATCCGCAGGGATACCATCATCGCGTCCAATACCTCCAGCCTGCGCATCGATGACATCGCAACGCCGCTGAGCCGCCCGGAAAATTTCGTCGGCATGCACTTTTTCAACCCGGTACCGGTCATGGCACTGGTGGAAGTCATCCAGGGCAACCGCACCAGCGAACGGGCTGTCTCTACCGCTGTGAACTACGCACTGGCAATGGGCAAAACGCCTATCGTGGTCAAGGACTGTCCGGGTTTCCTGGTTAACCGCATCCTCACGTCCTACATCCGGGCTTTCCTGGAACTGGTCGCCGACGGCGCGGATTTCGAACAGGTCGACCGCGTCATGGAAAATTTCGGATGGCCGATGGGCCCGGCCTATCTGGAAGATGTCGTCGGCATGGATACTGGCAGCCATGTCAGCGACGTGATTTCGGCCGGTTACCCCGAGCGCATGCCGCCACTGCGACACGATGCGCTGCGGTTGATGGTGCAACACGGCCGCTATGGCCAGAAAAACGGAATCGGCTTTTATCGCTATGAAACCGATCCGAATGGCAAGCCGAAGAAATCGGTGGCACAGGACACACAGAACCTGCTGAGTGCAGTCCAGCCCAAGGGCAGGAAAGACTTCAGTGACCAGGAAATCGTCGAGCGCATGATGCTTGCCCTCATGATTGAAGCGGCGCACGCGCTTGAAGATGGTGTAGTCGCCACCCCCGCCGAACTGGACATGGCGCTGCTCCTGGGTATCGGTTTTCCGCAATACCTCGGCGGGGCACTCAAGTACGCTGACTGGCTGGGACTCGACGAGGTAGTACGACTCAGCGACAAGTATCACTATCTGGGAATGCAATACCAGGCAACACCGCGGATGCGCGACATGGCCGCCGCAGGCAAGCGCTATTACGCTCAACAGTAATCCACTGAATTACGCACCAAGGAAAATCATGAAACTCGACAATACCATTTCCGCCGTTATTACCGGTGGTGCCTCTGGCCTCGGCGAGGCGACCGCACGCCGTCTTGCCGCTCGCGGCGTCAAGGTCGCGATTTTCGATTTCAATCCGGAGAAAGGAGAGGCGCTGGCAGAAGAGCTGGGCGGCGTCTTCTGCAAGGTAGATGTGACGTCGGAAGAACAGGTTGACGCAGGCTTTGCGCGCGCACGCTCGGTGATCGGCCAGGAACGCGTGCTGGTGAACTGCGCCGGAACCGGCAATGCGATCAAGACCGCCAGCCGGGACAAAACCACAGGAGAAATCAAGCATTACCCGACACATGCGTTCGACAAGATCATCCAGATCAATCTGGTCGGCAATTTCCGCTGCATGGCCAAATCGGCTGCGGGCATGCTGTCGCTGGATTTGTTGCCGAACGGTGAGCGCGGCGCGATCGTCAATACGGCATCCGTCGCTGCCGAGGATGGACAGATGGGCCAGGCTGCCTATTCCGCATCGAAGGCCGGCATAGTCGGCATGACACTGCCGGTTGCGCGCGACCTGATGAATGAGGGGATCCGCGTCAACACCATCATGCCTGGCATCTTTAACACCTCGTTACTCCAGTCGCTGCCTGATAACGTAAAGAGTGCGCTGGCTGCTTCGGTGCCCTTCCCGAAACGGCTTGGCGAGCCGGACGAATACGCGGCACTGGCCGAATTCATGATCCTGACCGAGTACTTCAACGGCGAAAGCGTACGCCTTGACGGTGCGATCCGGATGGCGCCACGATAGGACCACATCATGCAATTCGACACGATCCTCCTTGAACAGGCCGATGAGTTCGCAGTGCTTACGTTCAATCAGCCCGCCAGCCGCAACGGTCTGACGGGACAGCTGCAGTCCGAAGTGCTCGCCGCACTCGATCATGTCGCCCGGCACAGCGACGCGCGGGCATTGATCTTGACTGGCGCAGGCCATGCTTTTTGTTCCGGCGCGGATCTTGGGCGACTTGATGCCGAGGGTGGCGCCTCGCTTGGCAATACGGTCGCAAAGATGATGGAGGAATCGTCCAATCCGCTGATCATGGCCTTGCAGACCTTGCCGGTACCGGTAGTTGCCGCAGTCAATGGCGCAGCGGCCGGCGCCGGCGTGGGTATTGCGCTGGCAGCGGATATCGTGATCTGCGCGCGTTCGGCTTTCTTCCTTTCGCCCTTCCTGCCTCGCCTGGGTATTGTGCCGGACATGGGAACGACTTATTTTCTGCCGCAACGCGTCGGCCGGGCGCGCGCCATGGGGCTGATGCTACTGGGCGACCGGCTTCCTGCCGACAAGGCGGCAGAATGGGGATTGGTCTGGTCGTGCGTGGAAGATGGCGAACTCATGAACGAAGCCCGGCGCATCGCGACTCGCCTTGCCAATGCACCTTCGCATGCAGTGATCGAAGCACGGCGTGCACTGGACAAGGCTGCCAGCCAGGACCTACCCGCTCAGCTCGAGTATGAGAAGGAACGGCAGCGCGAGTTGCTCGACTTGCCATCATTCCAGGAAGGCGTACAAGCCTTCTTTGAAAAGCGGGATCCGGTATTTCGCCGATAGTTTTAATGATTTCAAAAATTGATATGTAACCTGCGAGGCTGCGCTTGACCGATTCAACCACCACCACTGATGTCCCAGGCGCAATTTCCGAATTCGACCCTGAGCGGCTGCGGACCTATCTCATGGCGCAGATACCCGGACTGCAAGGCAAAATGCGCCTGGAACGCATAGGAGGAGGACAGTCCAATCCCACTTTCTTTGTCAGCTTCGACAACAGGGACATGGTGCTGCGCAAGCGTCCGGCCGGCGGCAACCTGCTGCCTTCCGCGCACGCCGTCGATCGCGAATACCGCATCCTCAATGCGCTTGCCACTACCGACGTGCCGGTGCCCTCCACTGTGCTCTTCTGCGAGGATGAATTGGTGGTCGGCACGCAGTTCTACCTGATGGATCGTTTGCAGGGCCGCATCTTCGAGACTTACCTGCTGGAAGGAGTGCCAGTGCATGAGCGGCGCGCCATGTATCGCTCGATGGCGGACACGCTGGCCAGGCTGCATCGGGTTGACTGGAAGGCAGTTGGCCTGGCCGACTATGGCAAGCCCGGGAATTATTTCGAACGGCAGATCGCGCGCTGGACAAAACAATGGGCCATGTCGAAGACAGCCGACAATCCGGACATTGACTTCCTGATACGCTGGCTACCGGAACACATTCCAGCCAATGACGATACCACGATCAACCACGGTGACTTTCGCTTCGGCAATCTGATGTTCCATCCCACCGAACCGCGCGTGATCGCGGTGCTGGATTGGGAACTCTCGACTCTTGGGCATCCGTTGGCCGACCTTGCCTACAACTGCATTGCCTGGCATACCGCGCCCGACGAGTTCAAGGGTATCCGTGGAGTCGACCTGACGTCGATGGGTATTCCAACGCAACAGGAATACCTCGACGATTACCGGAAATTCAGCGGCAGGCAAGACAGCATTACCGGATTCCACCTGGCGTTTTCCATGTTCCGTTTTGCGGTCATTCTGGAAGGTATTGCTTCCCGCGCACAGGCAGGCAGCGCTGCTGGCGAGGATGCATTCGAGGTGGGACGCCAATCCGGCGCGCTCGCGCGGCGAGCTGTCGAGGCCGCACGGAGCGGTCTGACTTGACCGCACTTAACCGCTACCAGCGTTGGCTTAAAAGCGCATCCCGATCGGCATGGCCGATTGCCATGCCGGTAAACAATAATTGCTCGGGCGGGATGCTTAAATAGCTTGCGTGTAGTTCGTCGGATTCGACGATGCCTTGCGGCGTGGCGGCGGGAATAATGGGACGTAGTGGTTTCAACATGCATTGAATCAGGAGAAACGCGATGGCAGGTCCGCTCGAAGGATTGAAGATCGTGGAAATGGTCGGTCTCGGCCCCGCGCCGTTCTGCGCGATGATGTTTGCCGACATGGGCGCGGAAGTCATCCGCATCGACAGGCCGGGCAATGCCTCCATCGTTGCGCCGGAGGATTCCCGTTTCGACATTACGGCCCGCGGCAGGCGCTCGATTGCCATCGATCTCAAGAAGCCGGAGGGTCGGCAAACCGTGTTGCGCCTGCTCGACAACGCCGATGCAGTAGTGGAAGGTTTCCGTCCCGGTGTCATGGAAAGACTCGGTCTCGGCCCGGATATCTGTCTCGAACGCAACCCGAAGCTGGTCTACGGGCGCATGACCGGATGGGGCCAGCATGGTCCGCTCGCACACGCTGCAGGACATGACATTAATTACATCGCGCTGTCTGGCGCGCTGCATGCGATCGGCCGGCCCGGCGAACCGCCGGTCGTTCCGCTGAACTACATCGGCGACTTTGGCGGCGGCGGCATGCTGCTCGCCTTCGGCGTTGTCTGCGCGTTGTTTGAGGCACGCCGCAGCGGCAAGGGTCAGGTGGTCGACGCTGCCATGACCGATGGCGCAGCCTTGCTATCGGCGATGATGTATGGATTCCGGGCCGATGGATCCCTGAACAATCAGCGCGGCGAGAACCTGCTCGATGGCGGTGCGCACTTCTACAACACTTACGCCTGTGCCGACGGCAAGTACGTTTCCGTCGGTTCCATCGAACCGCAGTTCTATGCCTTGCTGATCCAGTTGTGCGGCATTGACGATCCTGCCTTTAAGGCGCAACGGGACCCGCATGGATGGCCAATTTTGAAGTACCGCCTGGCCGATGTGTTCAGGACCAAAACCCGGGAGGAATGGTGCGCGCTGATGGAAGGCACGGACGTATGCTTCGCCCCCGTTCTGGATTGGGACGAGGCACCGGAGCATCCGCACAACCGCAGCCGCGAGACCTTTATCAAGGTCGACGGGGTTACACAGCCAGCGCCTGCACCGCGCTTCAGTCGTACGCAGCCAGACCGGCCCTCCGCCCCGACAACACCGGGAAGCGATGGCGATGCTATCCTTCACGACTGGGGTTTCGAGCGATTGGCGATCGATGAACTCAAGGAAAAAGGCGTGTTCGGCTGATGTTTCATGTTTGATGCTCAGCCTGACCAGATGCAAATCGTCGTTTACGACGACGCAGCAAGGGGCCGATCGGCCAAGAATGCCAATCTGAAAACCCATTTCCTTCATTACTTGAAAAGGACGAAACATGGCTGAAGCATATATCGTTGCCGCCGTACGCACCGCCGGCGGACGCCGCGGAGGAAAGCTTGCTGGCTGGCATCCCGTTGATCTCGCGGCTCAAGTGCTCGACGCGCTGGTCGACCGAAGCGGCATCGACCCGGCACTGGTGGAAGATGTCATCATGGGTTGCGTGAGCCAGGTCGGTGAACAATCTACCAATGTGGCGCGCAATGCCGTCATGGCATCGAAACTGCCCGAATCCGTACCCGGCACGTCGCTCGACCGCCAGTGCGGCTCATCCCAGCAGGCGCTGCATTTCGCAGCGCAGGCCGTCATGTCGGGCACGATGGACGTGGTCATTGCAGCCGGTGTGGAAAGCATGACGCGCGTACCGATGTTTACACCAAGCGCCTTGCCGCAGAAGAACGGCATGGGCTATTACATGAGCCCGCAAATTCGTGAACGCTATGCCGATGTGGCGGATTTCAGCCAGTTCATTGGCGCCGAGATGATGGCCAAAAAATACGACCTGACCAAGGACGAACTCGACCAGTACGCATTGAAAAGTCACCAGCAGGCGATCACTGCGACCCGGGAAGGATTGTTCGAGGAGGAAATTCTTCCGCTCGAAGTGCGCCTCGCGGATGGCACGAAAACCGGCGAGATGCATGCGGCTGACGAGGGCATTCGCTTTGACGCGACCCTGGAAGGGATTCAGAGTGTCAAGCTGCTGAAGGAGGGCGGCGTGATCACCGCGGCTAACGCGAGTCAGATCTGTGACGGCGCGACCGGCGTGATGGTCGTCAGCGAAAAAGCGCTCAAGACCATGGGTGTAAAACCGCTGGCGCGCATTCATCATCTGTCGGTGATTGGTCACGATCCGGTCATCATGCTGGAAGCACCGATTCCTGCGACGATGAACGCGCTGAAGAAGGCCGGTATGAAGATCGACGACATCGACCTGTTCGAGGTCAACGAAGCTTTCGCCTCGGTGCCGCTGGCGTGGCTGAAGGCCGCTGGTGCCGACCCCGCCAGACTGAACGTGCAAGGCGGCGCCATCGCACTTGGACATCCGCTCGGCGCCTCCGGTACCAAGCTCATGACCACGCTGGTGCATGCGCTGAAGCGAAGCAACAAGCGTTACGGCTTGCAGACCATGTGCGAAGGCGGCGGAATGGCAAACGTGACCATCGTCGAGCGCCTGTAATTCAAGTATCTGTAGTCGGTCGCCTGCAACGCAAGTGAATGTGGACGTGCAGGCGACCTCGATGAATGAAGTGCGCATCAACGAAAGGAACTGGAGGCGCCAGGTACCAGGTGAACCGCTGATCCTCAAGGACATCGCCGCAAAATAAAGATATCAACGGATGGTCGCAGTCACGACATGTCCGCAATGAAAGCAGAGAGACCAAGAGACCAGGAAACTAAAGGAAGACGCCATGCTAGGACTGATGCAGGACCGGCCGCTGTTGATTTCATCGCTCATCGAGCATGCGGCCACGTATCACCCGGAGAGGGAAATCGTCGCACGGACCGTGGAAGGCACACTCCATCGGACCAACTATGCGGAGGTCCATCGTCGCGCAAAACGCGTTGCCAATGCACTCAAGGCACTGGACATCGAGTTTTCGGACCGTGTCGGCACGCTCGCCTGGAATACTCATCGTCATCTGGAGCTTTACTTCGGCGTGTCGGGATCGGGCGCTGTCCTCCATACGGTCAATCCGCGCCTTTTTCCCGAGCAGATCGAATACATCATCAACCATGCGGAAGACAAGGTGTTGTTCTTCGATACCACATTCGCTCCGCTGATTGAGAAACTCGCGCCAAAGCTGAAGAGTGTGCGCCACTTCATTGCCATGACCGACCGGGCACACATGCCGGTTCTGGATATCCCTAATCTGCTTTGCTACGAGGACCTGCTCGCCGCGCAAAGCGAAGAGTACGTATGGCCGGAATTCGACGAGCGTTCCGCCTCGTCACTGTGCTATACGTCCGGCACCACAGGTAACCCCAAAGGAGTGCTGTACTCGCATCGTTCGACGGTATTGCACTCGCTGATGGAGTGTTCACCGGACACGTTTGGCGTGTGCTCGTCGATGTGCATCCTGCTTGCCGTGCCCATGTTCCACGCAAACGCCTGGGGCATGCCGTATGCCACCGCGATGGTGGGTGCCAAGGTGGTCATGCCCGGCCCGCACCTCGATGGCCAAAGCCTGTATGAACTGATGCGGGACGAGGGGGTTACCTTTTCGCAAGCCGTGCCGACCGTCTGGCTAATGCTGTTCCAGTATCTCGACCAGCATCCGGAAATCGACATGAAGAAACTCGGCCTGAAGACCATCGGCGTGGGTGGCGCGGCAACTCCGCGCACGATGATCGAACGTTTCGAGCGCGACTTCGGCGCCGACTACGTGCAGGGGTGGGGCATGACTGAGACCAGTCCGATCGGCGTGATCGGCCGCCTGCTGCCCAAGCATGCGGGTATGACCAGGGAAGAGCAGACCAGGGTGAAGATGAAGGCTGGCCGGGCAGTGTGGGGCGTGGGCCTGAAAATCGTCGGCGACGATGGCAAGGAATTACCCCATGACGGTGTTGCCTACGGCCATCTGCATGTGCGCGGCCCCTGGATCGCAGGCGGCTACTTCAAGGATGAGGGTGGCAAGGTCCTTGACAAGGACGGCTGGTTCCCGACAGGCGACATTGCCACCATCGATGCCGATGGTTACGTACAGCTGGTCGATCGTGCAAAGGACGTGATCAAATCCGGTGGGGAATGGATTTCATCGATCGATCTGGAGAATACCGCTATCGGCCATCCTGCCGTACAGGAAGCGGCGATTATCGCCGCACCACACCCGAAATGGCAGGAACGTCCATTGCTGCTGGCTGTCAAGCGCCCGGGCAAGGACCTGACGCGCGAAGAGCTGCTCGAGTATCTCGGCGAGCGGGTCGCGAAATGGTGGGTTCCGGATGATGTGGTCTTCGTCAGCGAATTGCCGCATACCGCTACCGGCAAGCTGCTCAAGACCAAGCTGCGGGAACAGTTCCGCGATTACCGGTTGCCAACGGTCTGATTTACGCGGAATTCTCAAGCATGATCGACAGACAGCTTATCGGTCGCATCGTATCTCGTCATCAGGCTGAGGCGGAGCGCGGGCGCTTGCGCCTGTTTGCCAAAGCAATCGGGGAGACGGGCGATTGCTGGTCGGAGGAGGAGCGGCTGCGGGTGCCGCTTACCTTTTTGTTTTGCCTGGACATGGAGCGCCCCGATCCTTACGATTGGTATGCCGGGGCCGGCCTGGAACTGCCGAAGGTATTGCATGGCGAGCAGTCGTTCACGTACATCAGGCCCTGTTTTTCCGGCGATGTGCTGAGCTTTGAAACGCGCATCGAAGATATTTATGACAAGAAGGAAGGCAAGCTGGAATTTCTCGTCAAAGCCACGAGAGTGACCCGAGTGACCGGTATGAGCGGCCTGCAAGGCGAGCATGTGGCGGACCTGCGGACCGTGATTGTCCAGCGCCATGGGTAAATCGCCTTTTAGCTGTTCCGGGCCCGATGCCATCCAGCTTGGCCAGCAATTGCCGCCGCTCGAGGTTCCGGCCATTACCCGTACCGCCCTGGCGGTTTATGCGGGTGCTTCGGGCGACCACAATCCCAACCATATCGATATCGATGCCGCAAGGGCGGCAGGGCATGAAGATGTCTTTGCACACGGAATGCTGGTGATGGCCTACCTTGGACGCTTGCTGACGAACTGGGTACCGCAGGAGCGGATCATGCAGTTTGACGTCCGCTTCATGAACATCACGCATGTTCGGGACCGCCTTGTCTGTACCGGCGAGGTCGTGGAGAAACGCAGCGGAAATATAGTCGTCGTGGATGTGCAGGCACGAGATCAGGACGGTGACCTCAAGGTCTTCGGTAAGGCATGGATTGCCGTGTAAGCGCGAATTGCCCCATGGATGAGCTACGGTAAACCAGCCATCCACACGGATTTCTTTGCAGCGCAAGCCTGCGATTGATCCATCTCAAGCGGCATGGCTCGGGTCGCGACACAGCTCTGGCCAGGTTCCATACTGAAAGCGATTTGTCACCAATGGCGCGCAACGCGCGTCGTCCTTATCGATGACCCTGGCGAGGATGGACATGGCTAGCAGCCTTCGTCGCTTCAAGGAAATCGTCCTTTTCGACGATGCCGCCATTACCGGCCATTGTTACGCTGTCCCGATCCGAACACCAAACGCACGGCAAGAATTTCAAAAAAGAAACGCCGGCATCGAACGACGAGCGACTGGAGGAGAACCATGTCCGCGACCGCCCCGCCTGAACTGGTAACCCGCACCCCGCGCTTTACCGGAAGATGATTTTTGCAGAACAGCTTTGTTTGTCCCAACCGTCCGGAGTCGCCTCCGGTCCCAACAACAAGAGGAGATCAGTATGAAACTGCAGTCCGGTACACATGGAGTGACGACAAAGCGAATCACAAAGCTGAGGCTGTGGATGGCTGCGGCAGGTATCGGTGCAAGCCTTGCCTTGCCAGTCCAGGCGCAGGAAACTTTCAAACTGGGGATCGTGACCTTCCTGTCTGGTCCGGCGGCGGAAAGTTTCGGTGTGCCGGCGGGTAACGCGGCCAAGATCCTCATCGAGCAGTTCAACAAGGGTAGCGCGCCCGCGCCTTATAACAAGAAGGGATTCGGCGGCCTGACGGTGGAAACCGTGGTGGTCGACGAGGCAGGCGGCGCGACCAAGCAGGTGCAGGAACTGCGCAACCTGTACCAGCGCGAAAATGTCGATGCGGTCATCGGCTATGTCGGATCGGGCGATTGCCTTGCGGTAGCGCCGGCAGCCGAGGAAATGAAGAAGTTCCTGGTGCTGTTCGACTGCGGATCGCCCCGCATTTTCGAGGAAGGCAATTACAAGTATGTATTTCGCACGGCCGCACACGGCGCGATGGACAACGTGGCGCTGGCGCGCTACCTGAAGTCGCGCAACATCAAGGTCGAGACCATGAACCTGATCAATCAGGATTATGCTTGGGGCCAGGACTCGCGCACCGACTTCGTGGCCGCCATGGGGCAGCTTTATCCCAATGCCAAAGCCGCCGGTGATCTGCTGCCCAAATTCGGCGCGGGTCAGTACGGCACCGAGATTTCGGCACTGGCACGCCAGCCGGCTGACATCGTCTACTCCAGCCTGTGGGGTGGCGACCTGCAAGCCTTTGTATTGCAGGCCGCGCCGCGCGGCTTGTTCAAGCGCAGCCAGCTGGTGCTGAGCGCCGGCGATCATGTGCTGCCTTCGCTTGGCGACAAGATGCCGGACGGCACGGTTCTTGGCGCACGCGGCGCTTACGGCATCCTGGCAGCGAAGAGCCCGCTCAACGACTGGTTCTGGAAGACGTATCAGGATGTCCACGGACCGGCGGCTGTCGTGCAGGCCAGCTACCGGATGGCCCAATCGCTGATGGGTGTCAAACTGGCAGTGGAAAAAGCCATGGCAAAGAATGGCGGCAAAAAGCCTACGCCCGAAGAACTGGCGGAGGCGCTGCGCGGTTCGGAGTGGGATTCGCCGGGCGGACACATCAAGATGGCGCTGGCAAACGGGCAACAGGCGATCCAGCCTATTGCGATCGGGCGGACCAAATATGACCCTGCGAAAAAGATGGTGGTCGCCACCGACATTCAGCACTTCAAGGCGGAATGCGTGAACCCGCCGGCCAACATGAAGAGCCTGGACTGGATCAAGGCAGGCTTCCCGGGCGCGAAATGCGACCAGTAACACAAGGCAGATCGCGAGCGAAAACGACGAAAGAGTCAGGCGCACGGCAACGCGCGCCTGACACCGATTTCGGCACCAAATCCCAGGAGGAAGCAAAATGGATCTCGTTCTGACCATCGGTGTCGATGCCCTGGTCTATGCGTCGTGGCTGTTCATTGTGTCTCTTGGGCTGACGCTGGTGTTCGGTGTGCTCAAGATCCTCAATATGGCGCACGGCAGTATCTATGCGCTGGGCGCCTATTCGGCGGCCAGTGTCGTTGCGCTATTCACCGCCTGGGGGATGTCGCCCGCATGGTCGCTGGTGGCCATGCTGCTGGCGGCAGCTGGTGTGGCGGCGCTCATCGGACCGCTGCTGGAGCGCGGCCTGCTTGCACGCTTTTATGGGCGTGACGAAGTGTTGCTGTTGCTGGTGACATATGCGCTCTTCCTGATGCTGGAGGATGGCACCAAGCTGCTGTGGGGTGTGAACCCTTATTACGTATCGGAGCCGTACAGCTTGTTCGGCAACGTGGAGATCGGGTCGCTTTCCTTCGTCGGTTATGACCTCGCGCTGATCGTGCTTGCCGTGGTGTGCGGCCTGCTGGTCTGGCTGGGGCTGAATCGGACGGTGGCGGGCAAGATTGTGCTGGCGGTCATCCATAACCCGGAGATGAGCGCCAGCATGGGCGTCAACGTGAACTTCGTCTACAGCGCCGCCTTCACCGTCGGCGTGTTCCTTGCCGCACTCGGCGGCGCGTTCACCGCGCCGATGATCTCGGTGCAGCCGGGGGTCAGTGTGAGCGTCATCATCGTCAGTTTCGCGGTGGTCATCATCGGCGGGCTCGGCAGCATCGAGGGCGCGGCCATTGGTGCCGTGGTGGTGGGTCTGGCGAGGGCGGTTGCGGTGCACGTGATGCCGGATGTCGAATTGTTCAGCGTCTACCTGGTGATGGCTGCGGTATTGGTGTTCCGTCCCGAAGGCTTGTTCCAGAGCGTGAAAGCGAGGGTGATCTGACATGACGGCCACAAAAACCCTGCTCATTGCCTTTGGCGTGACGCTTGCCCTGCTTGCGGTGGGGCTCGTTGCCCCAAAGTGGCTACTGTTCCTCGTCACGATGGCTGCTTCACACGGACTTGCCATTCTCGGGGTGGTGGTACTTTCACGTGGCGGCGGCGCCACCTTCGGCCAGGGGTTGTTCTTTGCCATCGGCGCCTACGTGGCGGCCTTGGTCTCGCTGCGCCTTGGCATCAACGACGCCATCCTGCGGGCGCTGCTCGGCGCGCTGGCCGGCGCGGTGGTCGCCGGTTTGGTTGCACCGCTGCTGGCACGCTATCGTGGCATCTTCTTTGCGATGCTCACACTGGCCTTATCCATGGTTGCCTACGGCATTCTCAGCAAATGGACTGCACTCGGCGGGACCGATGGCTTCAACCTGCCGCGCCCGACGTTGCTGGGCATGCAGCTCGCCACGGAGCATGCGGATTACGTACTGTACGCGCTGACGGTCGTGTTTTCGATGATCGCCAGCCTCTGCATTGCGGTGTACTTCCGTTCCTCTTCGGGGCTCATATCGCTTGCGGTGCGCAGCAACGACTTGCGCGTGGAATACCTTGGCGCGTCCTCACGTGCCTCGCTGGCAATCGACTTTACGCTGGCAGGCGCGCTCGGTGGTCTCGGCGGTGCCCTGACCGGCCTGGCGCTCGGACATGTGGATCCGCAATTTGCCTATTGGACCACCTCAGGCGAATTCGTGTTCGCTGCGATTCTTGCTGGTTACCAGAGCGTGGCCGCGGTATTCGTCGCCTCCCTGGTGCTGGAAGTAGTGCGGTCGTTTTCCAACCTTTACTTTCCAACCACATGGCAGCTGGCGCTGGGCATATTCCTGCTGGTGGTCGTGCTGTTCCGCCCGGCCGGCATCGGGTCTTTCTGGATACGGCAGCGGCGTGCTCCGCAATCCTCCGTGCCGGATGAAACTGCGCCTGCGGTCGAGGTAAAACCTGTCAGTCACCAGGGAGCGGCAACATGACGCCATTGCTTGCGGCAAAAGGATTGAACAAGCGATTCGGTGCGGTAGTCGCGGCCGAGAACATTGACATCGAAGTCCCGGCCGGGCAAAAGATGAGCCTGATCGGCAGCAACGGTGCGGGCAAGACTACGTTCGTCAATATGGTGACCGGATACCTCAAGCCGGATACCGGCAGCATTTCGCTGGAGGGCGCCAATATCACCGCGCTCGCGCCACGTCATATTGCCCGTCTCGGTATCTGCCGCTCGTTCCAGATTCCACAGTTATATCTGGACCTGAGCGTCTTCGACAACCTGCTGGTTGCCGTGGCGGCCGCGCATTCCACCGGGCTCTCGATGTGGAAGCGTGCCGACTCGCCTGACCGGTTCGAACGGGCCGAACAATTGATACGCCGTTTCGGCCTGGGCCCGTATGCGTATCGCCGGGTCACCGAACTGCCCGGCGGCGTGCGCAAGCTGCTCGATATCGCCATGGCAATGGCCCGGCAGCCCAAGCTGCTGCTTTTGGATGAGCCAACGTCGGGCGTCAGCGCGGACGAAAAATTTGACGCGATGGAGCGCGTGATGGAAGCGCTGTCACAGGAAGAGGTCACCGTCATGTTTGTCGAGCATGACATGGATATCGTGGCCCGCTTTTCGGAACGAGTGATTGCATTCTACAGCGGTCGGATTATTGCGGATGCCGCGCCGACGGAAGTACTGAAGAACCCCGAAGTGCAGCGTTACGTCACCGGAGGACACGCATGAGCCAGCATGCCTTGCTTGACGTGCAATCGCTCGAAGTCAGCATTCAGTCGATGGCTGCGTTGCGCGGCTTTTCGATGACCGTGCAGCCCGGCGAAATGGTCGGACTGATCGGCCGCAACGGCGCGGGCAAAACCACTTTCATGCGCACCGTCATGGGTCATCTCCAGCCGTCTGGCGGTACGCTGGCCTTCGGGGCCAAAGACCTGGTCAAGGCCAGTCGCAACAGCCGCGCCGCCGACGGGATCGGCTATATGCCGGAAGACCGGGGACTGGTACCGCAATTGACGGTGGAGGAAAACATCCTGCTACCGGTCTGGGTGTCGAAGACGCTCAAGGCCAGGGATCGCCTGGACTTTGTTTACGGATTGATGCCGGAGGTGGCCGACATGCGCGACCGCAAGGCGCTGCTGCTCAGTGGTGGTCAGCAAAAGCTGGTGGCGCTGGGCCGCGCGCTGGCGGTCGGCACCCGCATGCTGTTGCTCGACGAACCGTTTGAAGGCGTGGCCCCGGCTCTGTCCCAGCGGCTGTCTGAAGTGATCTTTGCGCTCAGGGGCAAGGACCTTGCCGTCGTGATCTCGCAGTCCGACCTCAATCATTCGCGCAAGCTTTTCGATCGGGAATACGTGATTGAACGCGGCGCCAACGTGGCAATAGCGCCATGACACTTTTTATAATGAACACAGGACATATCCATGGATTTTCAGTACTCGGAACCATCGCTGGTCACGCACGAGACGCTGCGTAACGTTTTGGCATGCGATGAACCAGGCAAGGCCAAGGCAAACCGTGGCGCTACGCTGCCTTATTACCTTGCCCACAAGGAGGAAGCATGACGACCGATGACACCAATCTTCGGCTGCGCTACTGGCGCGATGGTGCAATTGCCCATATTCGCTTCAATCGACCGTCAGTCCTGAATGCGATCGATGTACCCACTGCGGACGCATTCTTCGCCGCCTGTCAGGAGGCCTCCGCGGATAAGGAGGTGCGGGTGGTGGTGATCAGCGGTGAAGGGCGTGCCTTTGTTGCCGGCGGCGATCTGGCGGCGATGAAGCGCGACCCGGTCAACACCGCGCAGGCACTTATCAAACCATTGCATGGCGGGATCATGCTGCTGGCATCGATGAACGCCCCCGTGCTCGCCAGCCTGCACGGCGCGGTGGCCGGCGCTGGCCTGGGCGTGGCACTTGCCTGTGACCTTGCCATTGCCGCAGAGGGAACTCGCTTCAACCTTGCTTACGTCAACATCGGCGCCAGCTCGGATTGCTCTACGTCCTGGGGTTTGCCACGCGTGGTAGGGATGCGCAAGGCCATGGAAATTGCCTTGCTGGGTGACACTTTCGATGCCACGGAAGCGCTGCGCCTCAATCTGGTCAACCGTGTGGTGCCCGCTAAGCAACTGCAGGAAGAAACCGACAAGCTGGCAAGGCGGTTGGCGGACGGCCCGCCGCTTGCACTGGGTCGGCTCAAGCGACTGATCCGCGACTCGCTGGAGCGAGATCTTCAGGGTCAACTCGACGCGGAAGCCGAAGGCTTCGCCGCCTGCGCGGCAACGCGTGATTTTGCGGAAGGTGTTGCAGCGTTTTTTGAAAAGCGCCCCGCGAGTTATACGGGTCAATAGCCAGCACTGATGATCAGCACTGATATTCAACGCTGATCATCAGGACCGAGCATCATGCAAGGAGGATGAGGATGTGGGAAATCCAGCAACCGGCAACCCGAATGGAGTCGCACTTTGGCGACCGTGTGGTGCCGTGCTTTGCCGAACGGCCGCATAGTGTCTACGCCATGTTCCGGCAGGCGGTTGAATCCAATCCGGATGGCGAGGCGGTAATCTGCGGCGAACGGCGATTGAGCTGGCACACCCTGCATGCTCAGGCCATGTCGGTTGCGGGCGGCCTGGCCCAGCGGGGTGTCGTGAAAGGCGAGCGCATCGCGCTTTTACTTGGTAATGATATCGAATTTGTTGTGACGACCCTTGCCGCTGCGGCTCTGGGAGCGATCGTCGTGCCGCTCAGTATTCGCGAACAGAAGCCCGGCATAACGTATATCCTGAATCAATGCGCGGCGGCAGTCATCGTCTATGATGCCGCCTTGTCCGATCGGCTTCCCGCAGCAGTCGACGTCGCGCATCTCAGGTTGAGGGTCTGTGTCGGTGACGATACCGGCGCAAACGCGTTTGGCGCACTGCTTGCCACGCCAGCAATGGCAGAGGCCGCCGAGATTTATGAAGAGGACGTAGCCGCGATTCTTTATACCTCGGGTACGACCGGCCGCCCCAAGGGCGCAATGCTTACCCATGTCAACATCGTGCATTCGACCATGCATTATGAAAGCACGATGGCACTTACCAGTGCGGACCGTGGCGCGGCAGTGGTGCCGCTGTCGCATGTGACCGGACTGGTCGGCCTTCTCATGGTGATGGTACGCACGGCGGGCACGCTTCTCGTGGTGCCTGCTTTCAAAGCGGCCGACTTCCTGCCCTTCGCCGAGCGCGAACGCATGAGCTTCACCATCATGGTGCCCGCCATGTACAACCTGTGCCTGTTGCAGGATGACTTCGACCGGCGCGACCTTTCCGCGTGGCGTGTCGGTGCCTACGGCGGCGCACCGATGCCAACCGCCACCATCGATGCATTAGCCCGTCAGCTTCCGGGACTGGTGTTGATGAACGCCTACGGTGCCACCGAAACGACCTCGCCTTCGACGCTCATGCCGCCCGGCCAGACAGACGGGCACCGCGACAGTGTAGGCCGCACGGTACAGTGCGGACACATCCTCATTATGGACGAAGCCGGGCGTGAAGTGCCGCGCGGCGAAACCGGAGAAATCTGGATAGGCGGCCCGATGATCGTGAAGGGTTATTGGGACAATCCTTCGGCAACCGCAGAAAATTTCACTGCCGGATACTGGCACAGCGGCGACATCGGCAGCATGGACGCAGACGGCTATCTCCATGTCTTTGATCGGCGCAAGGACATGCTTAATCGCGGCGGTTACAAAATCTACAGTGTCGAAGTGGAGAACGTGCTGTGTCAGCATCCTGCCATTCTGGAAGCGGCGGTGGTCGGGAAGCCTTGCCCGGTGCTCGGCGAGCGCGTGCATGTATTCGTCGCGCTGAAGGAAGGGCAGGGCGTTGCGCAGTCAGAATTGATCGCATTTTGCGCCGAACGCCTGGCCGACTACAAGGTGCCGGAGAGCGTCACACTGCGAACCGAGCCATTGCCGCGTAATGCCAACGGCAAGTTACTCAAACGCGACTTGCGGGAGCAATTGCTTGCGGAGCTGAAGGCAACGGCGTGAAGCCCGCGTCGTTGCAGCCCGGGCGGCTAGGCGGAATCGGATGTCTGTTGCTTGCAGCCTTTCTTTGGGGTTGCAGCTTTCCGGTAGGTAAGGCAGCCATGCTGGCTGTGGACGCCTATTTTCTGACATCGATCCGTTATGGCGTGGCGGCTGTGATCCTGGTGCTTGCACTCCTACTCTCTGAAGGCGTGCAGTCGCTTCGCTTTGACGGCCGAATGATCCTCGTCGGCGTGCTGGGCATCGTTGGCATCGGCGGTGGCGTTCTCATGATGTTTGTCGGACTGCACCGTACACATGCCGAACATGCGGCGGTAATCGTCGCCACCCAGCCGCTCGTCGCGGCGCTGGTCACCTGGATGGTCCGAGGCCAGCGGCCGGATTCCCGCACGCTGCTGGCAGTCGGTCTTGCTTTCACCGGAGTCGCCCTGGTCGTGACGCGTGGTGCTCCGCTGAGTCTGGCAGGCTCCGAATCGGTGACTGGAGACCTTCTCGTACTTGGTGCCGCCCTTTGCTGGGTGACATATACGCTGAGCGCTGCGGCGTTTCCGACTTGGTCTGCCTTGCGATTTACGGCCCTGACGGCAGGCGCAGGAACCGTATTTGTGGTTGCCGTGACGTTAGTGACGGCACTGCTCGGCGCTGCAACGCTTCCGACCACGGGCCAGCTTGTCTCGGTCGGCTGGCAGATAGCTTTCGTTACCTTTGGTGCCGCATTGCTCGGCACCCTGTGCTGGAACATCGGCATTCAGCGCATTGGCCCCAATGGTGTTCTGTTCATTAATTTCGTGCCGATTACTGCCTTCATCATTGGTGTCGCCAGGGGATACGCCTTCAATTGGGCCGAAGTGCTTGGTGCGCTCCTGGTCATCGTTGCTCTTGTCTCAAGCCGACTTGAGGGGGCAAGCAAGAATCCCTCTGCCGCCATCACATCGCGATGATATATACCGCGGTTTATCGCAGTAGTCATGACGACCGCACGGACACTTGAGCGAGCTGGTTCTAACGCCAATCCTGCTTCAGCCGGCAACCGTTTCGCCTGTCCGGGCGCGGCGCGTGTTCGCGATGGTTTTCGCACGGGCCTTCTTGATCCAGAGCCACGCGCCGGAGAACGACAGCAATGCGAGGCTAAGGCCCACCAGCACCTGTAGCCATTGCGTGGCCGGACCGCCGTACACCCCCGTATGAAGCGGAAACAGCCAGCTCTGAATCTTCACTGCCCGATTCGCTTCCAGGGCGTTGTCGACCCGAAGCACACGCCCGTCATAACGGCTGAACCAGACAAAGGATCGGCCGAATTGATGAATTTCGCCGTTGAGCCGCATGCGAACCGCAACCACACTGCTATCTTTTACGGGCAATGTCAGCCTGGTGATTTGCCCGTCCGGAAACATCGACTGGGCTTCCCGCAGCATGCGATCAATCGATGCCGACTCAACCGATGTCGGGAGAGCTTTGGGCGCAGGCTGCCGAGTCCCGCTACCGGTCGTCGCGATGAGTAGGGGTTCGGTAATCAGGTCATACAGCGCAAGAGCGGACCCTGTCAGCGCAGTCAGCAAAATCAACACCGCCGCGATGGCGCCGCTAACCCGGTGCGCGTCAAACCAAACCCGAAACGCTCCCGCACCCCATTTGATTGAAAAAGCCTGTTTCCACTTTCCGCCTTTGGGCCACCAGAGAAAGATGCCAACCAGCGTAAGCAGTATTGCGCTAAGGCCGATCCAGCCTTGAATCTGCTTGCCAGTCTTGCCAGCCAGGAGGTGCACGTGGAAATCAATCAGCAGTCCGGTGACCGAATCATTGGGATGGCGGACGCCGAGAATCTGGCCGGAGTAGGGATCCGCGTGGGCCCGCAAGCCACTCGGTTGAAACACAACCTGCGCTGGCTCCGTAGGGGCCAGGGGCATATAGACAAAGGCGGGTGTTTCCGCAGGCAGTGCCTCTTTCGCATTCCGCAGGAGCGCATCGACTTGCAGCGGGGCATTGACCGTAGGAGAGATTGTCAATAACTCCGGGTTGAGATAGGCGTCGATTGCTTTGCTAAAGACAATTGCGCTGCCGGTCAGCCCGCTGCCTATCAGGAAAAGCCCCACGGCAAGGCCGAGATAGCGGTGGAGAAATACAAGGGTCTTTCGCATAGTCGCAGGCACGAGACAGGGGAAACGTACCGAAATGGTCAAAAATTGCCGCTCAAGATAGCGAGTATAGTATCATCTGTGAATGCGAATTAGTCGCATTTGCGTTAATTTTCCTGAAAGGACCTTATGCAGCCCCGTCTGACCGTGCTTGCCAGCGCGCTTTCCCTGGCTTTTTCCGCATTCCCTGTGCTTGCCCAGACATCGCCCGCCCAGGCAGAAAAAGAACTTGGCACCGTCACGGTATCTGCAGAAAGGATGGGCAGCTACAAGAGCAACAGTGTCCAGGTGGGAACCTTCCGGGATGTCGCCCCGCTCGATGTACCCCAGACCAGCAATGTCGTCACGCGCGAGGTTCTTGATGCGCAGGCAGCGTCAACCTTGTACGGCGCGCTGCGCAACACCGCCGGTGTCACCCGCTCGCAGCTCAATGGGTCGACCTACGACAACATCGCCATTCGCGGCATTCTGGTAGAAAATCGCGGCAATTACCGCCTCAACGGCAGTCTTCCGATCATCAATCTGGTCGATATCCCGCTTGAGAACAAAGAGCGGGTGGAAGTGTTGAAGGGCGCATCGTCCCTGTACTATGGTTTCGTGCCGCCGTCCGGCATCGTCAACCTCGTCACCAAGCGGGCAACCAAGGAACCGGTCACCAGTTTTGCAGTGACGGCCAACCAGCATGGCGGGGCGTCGGCTCACGCCGACATAGGCCGTCGCTTCGGAGAACAGGAACAATTCGGCGCCCGCATCAACCTGGTCACCGGGCGCGAGGACATCGGGGTCGAACGCTTCTCGGGTGACCGACAGCTTGCGTCGGCAGCGCTGGACTGGAAAGCGACCAGGGACCTGTCGTTCAAGCTCGATCTTGAACATTACCGCAAGGACGTGTCCGAACAGGCCGCCATCGCGCTGTTACCTGCTTCAGGCGGCAGAATCGCGTTGCCGAACGTTCCCGACAACAAGCGCAACCTGGCTGGCGAATGGCAGAACTACGACGCCCAGGCGACCAACGTGCTGTTCCGCACCGACTATCGTCTGAGTGACAACTGGAGTGTGCTGGTGGAAGGCGGGCACGCGAAGACCGAGCGCGATCGCAACTTTTCCCAGTTTCAAAACTACAGTCTGACGACAGGTGCCGGCACCCTGCGCACCTTCTTCAATCGCGGGCAGGAATGGGAGAACACAAATTATCGAACCGAGCTGATGGGCGTCCTGCCAGGAGCCTGGATGTCGCATGAGCTCACCCTCGGTTTCACACGAAATGACCGCGACGCGGTGTCCATCTCTAATGGAACATTCGACACGCCACAGAACCTGTATAACCCGATTGATATTGCCGAGCGCTCTCCGACCGGAGCTCCGGTACGTGCACCTTCGGCCATCAAGGACCGCGGGTGGTATGCTCAGGATCGCATCTCGTTCGGCGAACAATGGCAGTTGACCGCTGGCGTGCGCTCGAGCCGCTATGAAAGTACGACTTCGACCACGCGCTACAGCACCGATGAGTTGAATCCTGCGGTCGGGTTGATGTACAAGCCGGTTTCCAACGTTTCCGTCTATGCCAGCTATATCGAGGGCGTGGAGGAAAGCGGTCAGGCTCCGGCGAACCGCGCGAATGCAGGCGAACTGCTGGCTCCCGCTGTCGCCAAACAGAAGGAAATTGGCGTCAAGGCCGAGGTCGCCCAGGGAGTGCTGCTGCAGGCTGCCTATTTTGACATCGACCGTCCCTCGACCGACATCGATGCGGCAAACCGTTTCGTGCTCAACGGACTGGCTGAATACAAGGGAATAGAACTCGCCGCCTCCGGCGAGATCACGAAGCAGCTGTCGCTGATCGGATCTGCTCTGTTCATGGATGCCGAGCAGAAAAATATCGCGAATGCCGGCACCTATGGCAAGACACCGGAAAACACGCCGCGTCGCACAGGCAGCCTGTTCGCCGAGTACCGGCTTGCGCAGGTGCCCGGCCTGGCACTGAGCGGCGGGGTGTTTTACGTTGGCGAACGCCCCGTGAATAACGCGAATCAGGCCTCCATAGGCGGCTACACCACCTATTCTCTTGGCGCACGCTACATGACAAAACTGGCTGGGAAGCGTACTACCTTCCAGGCCGTGCTGGACAATGTCACCG
The DNA here is from genome assembly GCF_042666555.1 of Herbaspirillum sp. GCM10030257. Classification (NCBI taxonomy): domain Bacteria; kingdom Pseudomonadati; phylum Pseudomonadota; class Betaproteobacteria; order Burkholderiales; family Oxalobacteraceae; genus Herbaspirillum; species Herbaspirillum sp. GCM10030257. The sequence continues at coordinate 7,255 of NZ_JBHTDH010000033.1, read as the reverse complement.
ACAAGAATTACTGGAGCACCGCCGGTAACGGTTTCATCGGCGTGGGTAGCCCGAGGACATTGAAGGTCGCTGCAAAGGTCGACTTCTAAGTTATCAGAATAAAGAACACTGAGATGAAAAAATCATTTGCCGCTGTAAGCTTGGGCGTATGCCTGTCTCTGTCGAGCCCATTCTCGGTTGCTCAAGCCTCTCTACCCGTCCAGCATGTCGTTGCGCACTACGCCAAGCTAGTACATGCAAGCTATTCGGATGCGCTTTCTGCTGCCCAACGGATGGACCAGGCCATCAATGGATTCCTGACTGCTCCTTCCGATGACTCCCTTGCGAAGGCACGCAAAGCCTGGCTCGACGCCCGCGAAGTGTATGGACAGACCGAGGCATACCGCTTCTACGGTGGGCCTATTGATGACAGTAAAGGACCCGAAGGTCGGCTCAATGCATGGCCGATGGACGAGTCGTATGTGGACTTCGTCGAGGGCAATGACAAGGCAGGCATCATCAATAATCGCAAACAGCCGATCACGAAGAAGGCCCTCACTGTCTTGAACGAACGGGACGGCGAAGAAAACATCGCTTCTGGCTGGCATGCAATCGAATTTATGCTTTGGGGACAGGATCTCTCGGAGACCGGCCCCGGCAACAGGTCGTACGAGGATTTCATTGACGGCAAGAAGCCTAATGCAGATCGCCGCCGCCAGTATCTGAAGGTGACAAGCGCATTGCTCCTCGACGATCTGCAGTCGCTGGTAAAGGCATGGTCTCCCGGGCCGGCGTCCAACTACCGTGCACGCTTCGAAAAGGGCGGCCAGGAATCCCTGCGCAAGATCTTTGTGGGATTAGGTTCCTTGTCGCGCGGCGAACTCGCCGGCGAGCGTCTGGAAGTGGCGCTGGCGAGTCAGGACCAGGAAGACGAGCACAGCTGTTTCTCTGACAACACGCATCGTGACGCGGTCGCCAATGCGAGGGGGATAGAAAACGTCTGGCTCGGCGAATACAAGCGACCGGACGGTGAAGTGTTGAAAGGCCCGGGACTGCAGGCGCTAGTCGCAGCGCGGGATGGCGGACTGGCCGAAAAGACGACGCGCCAGATCCGCGCCTCCGTGGAGGCAGCGGAAGGGATACAGGCGCCGTTTGACCGTGAAATCGTTGGCGGCAAGGATGCGCCGGGCAGGAAGCGCGTGCAGAAAACGATCGACAGCCTGGTCGAGCAATCGCGCAACCTGGTGGATGCCGCGAACGCCGTCGGGATCAAGCGCCTGACATTGGTACAGCCGTGATCAAATTTGCCCCCTTGCTTGTCGGAGCCGTACTTGCCGCGGCAGGCGCAGCTATGCTCCACGCAGCCGTGCCGTTCGACGGCAACGACCTGCAAGGCGAATTGACCGGCGGAGCGACGACCGTGCATGCGGATGGGCGCAATGCATTCTCGTTCCCGGCGGCAAACCTCGATGACGATGAGCGCACCCGGTTTGTGATCGGCAATTCTTTCTTTCGCCGTAACTGGGTGCAGGCCCCCGCGTCCACCACTGCGCGCGACGGACTGGGTCCGCATTTCATCGCCCGCTCTTGCGGTGGCTGTCATGTGCAGGATGGCCGTGCGGCGCCGCCAGCGTTCCGCAAAGGTCTGAGCGATGAGCAGCCCGTCGGCTTACTGTTGCGGCTGTCCGTTCCTGGCAAGGGCGATTTCGGTGCGCCGAAACCCGAACCCACCTACGGCGATCAATTCGCCAATCTTGCCGTCCAGGGTGTTAAGCCGGAAGGGCAGATAGTGATGCGCTGGAAAGCAATCGATGGACGTTTTGCCGACGGCACCACCTATACGTTGCAAAAGCCGCTGTACGGCTTTCGCAAGCTCGCCTACGGCCCGATGGCGAAGGAAGTCATGGTCAGCCCACGCATTGCGCCGCAGTTGATCGGTGTTGGATTGCTTGAAGCCATACCCGAGCAAGAGATTCTGCATAACGCGGCGATGCAGGCGGCTTCACCCGGGCCCATCAAAGGTGTTCCCAACCGGGTCTACGATGCTTTCGCCGAGCGCGAAATGATCGGCCGCTTCGGCTGGAAAGCCAACGCCGCCACTCTGGCGCACCAGACTGCATCCGCATTCCTGGGTGATATCGGTATCACCTCGTCCAAGTTTTGGCGCGAGGCCTGTACCGAGAAACAGAAAGATTGCCTCGCCGCCAAAAACGGCAGCAAGCCGGATACCCGGGGCGAAATCGATGATGAGACCTTGGCCAACGTGATCTTTTACCAGGCCAGCCTCGCACCGCCGGCACGTCGCCTCAAGGACGAGGTCCGCATCGAGCAGGGCCGGCAGCTGTTCATGCAGGCGCAATGCGCGGTCTGCCATCGGCCAAGCTATACGACGACCGAAGGTCCCTTTCCGCATCTGACGAGCAAGGCCTTGCAGGGACAGAAAATCTGGCCTTATACCGATCTTCTGTTGCATGACATGGGCGACGACCTGGCTGACGGACGTCCGGATTTTGCCGCCAGCGGCAAACAGTGGCGCACACCGCCGCTGTGGGGTATCGGCCTGCTCAAGGACGTCAACGGCCATACCCGTCTGCTACATGACGGCCGTGCTGACGGCGTGCTGGAAGCCATCCTCTGGCACGGCGGCGAAGCCGAGGCCAGCAAGCAGCAGGTGCTGAAGATGAATCAGGCCGAACGGTCGGCACTCGTGAAATTCGTGGAGTCCCTATGACCAACCCGGTTTGCAGACGCATCGTTCTAAAACTTGCTGCTGTTGCGCTGTTCACCCCGCTAGCGACCAACTTGGCGGCACAATCTTCCAGGCCAGACGTTGCGGCGCCGTTTTACAAGCCGGAAGATGTGGTCACCGGACTTTACCAGCACTGGGCGCAACCGCGTGCAGTGGCATTCGCGGATGCGGCAAAGCAAATGCACCTGGCATTAACTACATTCTGCGCCAATGCGCCCGGTAGCTCGGCGATCAATATCCGCGAGGTGAGTAGTGCATGGAAAGCCGCCGTGGCCGGCTGGGAGCAGCTATCCGCTGTCCCATTCGGGCCACTGATCGAGCGCCGTTCGGTGCGTGCCATCGACTTCACGCCGACCCGTCCGTCACTCATTGAGCGAGCCATCAAGCAAGCGCCACGCGGCGCGGCGGCCATGGAGCGCATTGGTTCTCCCGCAAAAGGCTTTCCTGCTCTGGAGTGGCTGTTATGGGAAAAGCCTATCGACAGAGGCACGCACGCCTGTGCATATGCCGTCGAGGTAGCGGCCGACATAACGCGGGAAGCTGATGCCCTGAAAGCTGCCTTTGCCAATGCCAACCCGGGCGACTGGGACCCCGAGCGGGCCGCGAACGCATTCACGGAGTTCGTGAATCAGTGGGTCGGTTCAGTGGAACGACTGCGTTGGCAAGAAATCGAACGGCCCGTACGTGAGGCGAAGTCCACCTCTCGCAGCGCCGTGCGTTTTCCGCGTCAGCTCAGCGGTGCCACATCGGCCAGCTGGGCTAGCCATTGGGCGTCGTTACGCGAGCTGGCGGTATCCGGGGATCAGGAAGCGCCGCAACCTGGTCGCGATCTCATTCCCATGGACTGGTATCTGCGTGGCCGCGGTCATGCAGCTCTTGTCCAGCGGTGGCAGCAGGCATTCGAGCAAGCCGGCGCTGCCATGCAAGGACTTTCTCCAAACTCGCAGGGGCGACTACTTCCGGCAGCAAAGCGGCTGGCAACGATCAAGCGCATGGCCGAGGATGAGATTGCACCGGCGCTCAACATCAGCATTGGCTTTTCCGACGCAGATGGCGACTGACGAGAACACCACGCAGTTGCCAGGGCGCCGACGCATACTCCTCGCCTCGCTGCTTGGTTGCGTCACGCCTGCGTGGGGTGCGTCGGCCTCCGCATCGAAGCTACGCATCGCTGCGGCATGGAACGATAAAAATGGTCACCACATCGGGGTCCTGGCAAGGCGTGCCGAGGGAATGCTGCCCGTTGCCAGCGTTGAAGTGCCGACGCGCGCCCACGGGGTGCTCATGGAAGCCGATGGCAGTCTGCTGGCGGTCGCGCGACGGCCCGGTGACTGGATGCTGCGGTGGTATCCCGGACGGAGCGCACCGCACTGGGTCTGGGCCGAACCGGGCCGGGCTTTCAATGGACATCTCGTTGTTGCCGGTGGCGGCAAACGACTGTTTTCGACCGAGACCAACCTGGAGACGGGGCAGGGACTGATCGGCGTGTGGGATGCACAGTCGCTGGAAAAGCTCGATGAGTGGGACACACATGGTATTGATGCCCACATGATGCTGATGGACGGCGAAACGCTATTGGTGGCGAACGGAGGTGTTCCGACCCAGCCGGAAACCGGCCGGATCAAGCGCAACCTCAATACGATGGCCTCATCATTGGTCCGTCTCGATGCACGGAGCGGCGCGCTGTTGGGACAATGGAAGCTTCCTGACCGCCGTTTGAGCATGCGCCATATGGCGCGTAACGGCTCGCGCGTCGGCATCGCCATGCAGGCCGAGCACGACCTCCGGGCAGAGCGCGACGCAGCGCCGGTTCTGGCCCTCTTCGACGGTGACACGCTGACTCTCCCGGACCCGGTACGCGTGCCGGGGCTGGCAGGATACGCCGGCGACATAGCTGCCTGGGACAACGGTTTTGCGATAGGCGCACCGCGTGCTAACGCAGTATTACGCTGGCGGCCCGATGAGGGGTGGCTGACGCCACTAGCCTTGCAGGATGGCTGCGCTATTGTCTCGGCCGGAGGTCCTGACTTCTGGGCGAGCGGAAGTGCAAAGGTGCTCGGCGTTGAATCAGATTCAGGCATCATGCTCAACCTGCCGGCAAGCCTCAAAATAGATAATCACTGGGTTCTCGCCTAATGTGGAAACCAGGCTGCGAGGCCGGAGCACCTGTAGTATTCACGCAGCAATGTGGCATGGACCAAGATTCCGATATCGATCTCGGCGGCCCCAGGCAATGCTGCAAGCGGCAATGCTCTTACTCGTCGTACACACTAAAGACCGGAATGTGACGGTCTGGCTGTCAGGTGCGGCCCGTCACCCGGCGATGTAGGCAATCCGGGAGCTCCGATCCCATCCGGTTAAGGTTGCAATACGCTAGCCTGGCGCGGTTGGGAGATCACTTTAAGGATACGGACATTCACGGACTGACCGTCAGGCCTGGGCCATTCGATCTGGCTACCCTCGGCAAGACCCAATAGTGCTGTCCCAATGGGCGTAAGGACCGATATCTGGTTTGTTCCGTTGCCAATATCCGAGGGGTAAACCAGTGTCATGCAAAATTCTTCTTTTGGTGACGTGATCTCAAACTGCACTGTTGAGTTCATGGTTACTACCGTGGCCGGCATCTGATCAGGCTCAACAATATTTGCGCGCCCCAGTTCATCGAGCAGCGCATTCTTGCTCTCTATCGCGGATGCCGGAAGAAGATCGGCAATCGCCTCAAGGCGTTCGGCATCAATAGCTGAAACAATAATGTCAGGTTTCATTCGTAATACTCCGTTAAGTGTGATGTGAAGCACCGTCGGTGCCCCATATTAAATGTACGTTGGCGCGCTTATGCATGATCAGAGCGCGCATTCCTCCCGTCATCGGCGATTTTTCTAAGCGGCCGGCCTGTCATCCCAACCACCAGGAGGCGCAGTTGAGGCGACAAGGAGGTCACAGGTTGTGCGGTCCATTAGACGTTGCGCGGTGCTTCCCAGCAGGCGTTCCTCGAAGCACGATTTACCGCGTCTGCCAATGGCGATCAGGTCAGCGCGCATGCGCTTGGCGTAATCGCACAGTACAGGGACGGTATGCCCATAATGAATGGCCCGAGTGATCAATTGCTTCCTTGGTCCTAGCTGGGCAATGAACAGATTGAGTTCTCCGCGTGCCTTTTCGCACATAGCCATCCGACTGGCGTTCATCGCTTCGGTATTGAGGCCGGACTCTCGCATGATTCCTTCGTCCGGGATAAGGCAGGCGTGAAGAAACGTGAAGTGAGCTGATGGCGCCATGGCTAACGCATAGCGCGCGGCTTCCTTTGATTCTTCTGAAAAATCTACCGCAACCAGCACTTTTGTGTACGCGCGCGCCGGTTCGGTATGTACCAGAAGCACCGGCCGATTACAAAGACGGACGAGTTCGTCGTTAGCATCCCGTGTGAAGAAATCGGATACAAATGTTTTCGAGCGCGCCGCAACAATCGTCAGGTCCGCATCCAGTTCGTCGGCTCGCCGGGCAATTGCAGAAGCCGGTTTTCCCACGGCCAACGAACGTATGCACTGCAATGCTTCAACGCTCTGGATTAACGAAACCGGGAGTCGGTTCTCGACGAGGACGTTATCTACCGCAGTGATATCGAGTTCCGTGCTTTGGGAAGCGGTGGCAGGTGTATTTAACCCCATCCTTGTTTCCTGTACGGCCAGAATCTCGAGCGTGCCGATTTTCAATTCGACACTGAGCATTACAGCGCGCGTTTCAGCACGCCTTGCCTGTTCTGAATAGTCGGTGGCGACTAATATAGTCTCAATACGATGCATACCATTCCCCTCAATACGTAATACGGCGCTGAACAAGCAAATCCTTCTGGCAGCTAATTCGATGGTGCGACGGTGACCGCCACCGGACGGATCAGCCGTCCATTGATTGCATAACCTTTTTGTTCTACGCTGGCTACGATGGGTGTCGAACTGATATCGCTGGATTTCGACAGCAATCGATGCTTGTCCGGATCAAACCGGTCTCCCGGACTCGCCTGCAACTCCACCAATCCCTGCTTTTCCAGCGCCGCCTGGAAAAGCTTGAGCGTGAGCGCCAGTCCGGAACGTAATGCATGCACATCCGTGGTCTTGATCATCAGCGCAGCTTCCAGCGAGTCCTTAAATGACAGTAGTGACTTTGCAAATTCTTCGATCGCGAACCGGTGCGCATGCGCTAGGTCCGCCTCCGCTCTGCGGCGTGCATACTCGACGTCCGCGATGGCGGCGCGCACCGAGTTCTGCAATGTCGCAATATGCTCGTCAACAGCCTGCAGTCGCTGGGCAATACGCATCTGGTGCGTAGCCTTCGACGCACTATCCTGATCTTTAGCAGCGTTATCCGGCTTCATGGCCGAGGAATCAAATTGCTGGTACTTTTCATCGTTGTTGCAATGGTTGTTTGCGTCTCGCATGACTGGCTCCTTCATCGTTATGCCGGGCTGGCACACATGACGGATGCCGCTTCATCTGACTTGCAGTGAAGCAATCCGTCTCCAACAGGCTT
>NZ_JBHTDH010000032.1:0-41171 GCF_042666555.1 Herbaspirillum sp. GCM10030257 | reverse complement strand
GACATAAAAGTTACGAAACCGGTTCCTGCATAGGAACTTATATTGTGCTTGAGCCGTGTGCGGTGAAAGTCGCACGCACGGTTCTTAGGGGGGAGGGGTTCTGGCAACAGACCCTTCCTACCCTACCTACAGAGTGAAGTCTGTTAGCTATTAGGCCTCCGCTTCAGGCCAGCTCTCCAGTTCCCTTGCCAGCTTGCGTGTCACATATACCAAGCCAGGGTCCCCGCTCTTCCAGTTCCCACAGTGGGGACATTCAATCATTCCGACCGCCAAGCCGCTGCCAAATGCTTTACTGAACTGGTCTACTTCGAAAAGGTGGGCGCAACGGTCATTCGTACACTGCTCCAAGTGAACTGACATGGGAGTCTCCTGGCTGATTATTTTTATGCCGCATACCTGCGGATTTCCAGCATAGACATTCTTTTCCAAGTAGCAAGGGCTAACCTGCTAGTCTTGCGTCGGTTTTTCTTTCTTCCTTTACCGTCATTTTCCCGTAACTTTTACTCACTACTATGGCGTCACTCTGGCTTTTCCGAGTGAGGTTCACCTCAAGAGAACAAGCTGTTTGCACCGGAGCTGGCGGTGCGTAAAGATTCCGGCACCAGATCTCAAGCCCTCTCACTGTAGAGGGCTTCCCACTCTCCCGCTCCATTGGCATGGGTTCCTGTTGGTATAAAGTTAATTTTTACAATTGGTGCCTCGGCTTGAGTGACCTCAATAGCCTGAGCCATATCAAACTCTAGGATTCATAGACGCCTAACGCGTCAGCACAGAGCATTCGCATAAGCCAAGGCACTTCAGCGCGCTGAAATAGCAAAGGTTTATATACGAGCTACGAGCGCTGCAAAGAACAAATTGCCGGATAAGCAGCAAGAGTTCTCAGCCAGACATTAGCTCGGCTCACTAATGGAGACATCATGAAAGCCAAACAGATACTACTTCCTTCGCTTCTTGCGGCGACGTTCTCTACAGCTGCTACCGCTCAGATGCTTAACAACCCCTGGGGGAAGCCTTCTAAAGCCGACATTGAAGCGGCGAAGCAGAAAGATCGGGATCATCTCGACATGATCAAAGTGTGGGATCGTCTACCTTCACATTTGAAGCAGCAGATTACCAACAAGCTTTCTTCGCTGACAGAAGCTCAACGTCTCGCTCTCATCAATTCCATTCCTTCCCTCAGAAATCTCTCGACTACACAGAAAGAGATGCTTCTCGATAAGCTGGAGCAGGCAATACCGTACCCACCTCCACCAGAATCCGCTACCCCCGCTGTGACCAACTTCTGCGTAAGAGTTGTGGGAGAGGCACCTGAAACGGATCCGGTCTTGATCTCGCAAGCGATCGAGCAGGGATACATACCTCGATCGGTCGCTATCGAAGTCTACGGCTATCAGTACAACACGGCAGGATCGGAAGGGCCAACGGCTTTTAAATATGATGAGATCGCAGTCATCTCGCCGATGGTCACGTACGATTTTTATAATCGTGACTATCACACGATTCCGGTAGCCCAAGGGCAGTCAACCACCATTACGGTGAGTGTACGCGGGTCGTTGAATGATCTGACACAAGACGGCCTTGGTGGAACTGAGTTCTCAGCACCAATTTCTATGACTTACGTCTTACCGCCAACCCCGTACACGAGACCAGCAGGACAAAGTGTCGACCAACCATTGAACCTTTACCCACAGTGTTTTAAGTAAGCACGTGTAGCCAGCAGAAGCTCGCGGAGTCCTCTTCAGGAAGATTTCTAATCTAAGCCGGTCTAGCGTCGGCCTTTCTTTTCCCATAATGGGAATTTATAGCCAGCCGCGAACTGGGTTTTTCACGGCTCCCATATATGTAATAGAGAATTCAATAGTGCGGAGCTCATAGACTCTGCCGAAGGTCGGGCGACTTTGTTTTGAGAAATGGGGCCATATTATGCAAACAAGGATCCCAGATGTAGTATTGGCGGGCTCTATCAGATTAGTTAAATATTCTGCCGATGAAGGTTTAACAGTCGCACTTTCCGGATCGGGATTGCAGTAATACCTCAAGAGCCAGAGGCGTTTGCATCCGCTTCATGCAGCCACATGATGGCGCCAGTCATATCATTGTAGAAAACGCGATAGTCGCCCTCACCAAACGCCAACCGCGCAAGATAGGCAAGCTTTGCGTTTGGTACTACGATCGCACGTCGGAATGGAACTCGCTCCAGCCGTTCGTCCAGTGCGCGCTGTGACAGCACAACATCCACGGAAGGTGGCTCCATCTCGAGGGCGTCGAGCAAGACGCGCCCATGGCCGAGGTCTTCGACGAGCTGGAGAATCTGTTCCTGGCATTGGCGCAGTACCTGTTGCGTCGGTACGCCCCTGATACGCCCAAGGATGAGATCACCCACGGGTTCAACCCAGAGCTGGGGGATCGGTTGGTAGGTCGCGATTGTCATGGCAAGTGAAAAAAACAGATTTCCTCGAATCATACGCGCGCGTTTCGGCGTGACGGGAATGCCAGACAGAAATCTTGAGAACCATCAAATTACTGTCTCTGCCTTTTGTGTCGACGTTAGGCGAACCCAATAAAACGGGCAGCCAGTTTGCCGGGCTGCCCGTTCTAATCACACAGATCACACAGGTGCACCTTATCGCAGAGGCCTGGTGTAGCAAACCTCATGACGCATTACTTCTTGTCCGCATCAGATAAGCCGCGACCAGTTTTGTGTTGCAATTCGTCAATTTTCTTTGACGCTTCTGCTTTGGTCAAATCATCGTCTATCTGCTCATTCGCTTCTTCCGCCAGTGTAGTCAGATAGGATTTTTGGGCTCCGGTCATGGGCTCATCTCCAGTTGTCCAGTTTTGCGGATCCTTGACCATATTGCTCTTTTGGGCTTCGTTCTGGGTTTGCTTATCCATCTATCTCTCCATCTAAAAATCTGCAGTGCGGGAACAGAATGCCGTTTCACCAATGTAGCGATACAGGCAATAGCTTGTATAGAAAAGACTGTATGTTTATACAGCTTGTTCCCGCCTGAAAGGACAAAATGCCAGGGTATAAAGCCAGCTGTTTAGAAAAGCGACGCTTTCCAACATTAAATATTTACGACGCAGCATTGTTCTTCGGCGCAGTGGTATTCCACCGAACGTATAGCTGATTGACGATCATGCTATTGCATAACGACAAGCATTCTGGCCCATGATGTAAGGGCGTTGTCTCTGTAGACGCCCGATGAGCGCGACACCAGGCGCGTTGGAATCCACTAAGGCGCGTTTCCTATCTGTGCTACGGAAAAGGTGCACGCTATGCGGTAGGGAGGGAGTACGCCTCCGAGTGGATGCCGCGTTCGGCCCACGTCGAGTAACGCGAACAAAGTCTCCAACCGAATCCGACAAGCCGGTCGCCCTCCGATGTACTATGCGGGCTCTGCCACACCAGCGATGTGCTGGTCTGCGTATCCCTCACAGGAAAGCATCATGAAAAAAGTTGTTATTGTCGCCGTCGCGCTGGTCAGCCTGCTCGCTATGGCGAGTTATTTCAGCCCGCACTGGACGTTATATCGGATGCGCAGCGCGGTTGAAAGCCGGGATTACAAGGCATTTTCATCGTATGTCGATTTCACTTCACTGCGTAACAGCTTCAAACAGCAGATGACAGGGAAAGGCGGCGACGACAGGGCCGACCAGGATAGCGGCAATCCATTGGAGCCACTAACCCGCGCAATCGTCAGCGGCCTGGCGGGGCCCTTGATTGATGTGATGCTGACACCTGCCGGTATTATCGAGATGCTAGGCGCTGGCAAGCCTGGTGTAACGCAAGCGGTGGTTGCGAGCACTGTGACCCAGGTACCGAATATTTCGGTGCTTCCCGACATGAAATTATCCTATCGTGGTTGGGACAACGTGCTGTTTCGCGCTGAAGGATTGCCGGAAGCCAGCGGGTATTTTGTGCTGCAGCGCCAGGGATGGTGGAGCTGGAAACTGGCCGCAGTGGAATTGGAGACTGCGACGAAATAATTTGGTTGCGCGTCTCTTGCACCAGTTCCTGGTGTTGCTGAATCTGCATGCGGCTCCTATAGACATGGCATGTGTCCACGTCCGATACAATGTCGAACTGCTGTTTGGGCGAGCACTTACGCCATACCGGCAAATACAGGCACACAAAGCCACAGAGGGAAACCATGAAGCAACAAGGCTGGACAATCATTCAAACCATGATCGCGCTGCTGATCGCCGGCATCGTCGGGACCATTGCGGTGCGTGCGATCATTGACAAGCGTTGCGAAGAAGACGCGACTCGGTCAATCTGCGCCAAGCGCTAAGCTCCTGACATGCAACGATGCATCGCGTTGCAAAGCGTGTGAAGTCTCAGAACTTCAAGGCTTCACATCGCCATCAATGTATTTCGCTGCGCTCGGGTTCCGGTGTCGTCACAAGCTGATTGCCAGGCTTGCGTCGGCGTAGCAGGCGGCGCAGTAAATGCTCGAGATCGTCGATATAAGTAAAGACCGCCGGCACCACCAACAGGCTCAACAGCGTTGACGTAATCAGTCCCCCGATCACCGCTGTCGCCATTGGCGAACGGAAGCTCGGGTCCGCTCCCCATCCCAACGCCAGTGGCATCATGCCCGCTCCCATGGCGATCGTCGTCATTACGATAGGGCGGCTGCGTTTGTGGCAGGCGTCAACCAGCGCGTCGAATCGATTCATGCCCGCATAGCGCGCCAGGATCGCGTAGTCCACCAGCAGGATGGAATTCTTGGTCACGATACCCATCAGCATGATCAAACCGATCATCGACGGCATTGACAAGGCCTTGCCGGTTACCAGCAGCGCGACGAAGGCGCCGCCGATAGAAAGAGGTAAGGCCGCCAGAATGGTCACTGGCTGCATGAAGTCCTTGAAGAGCAACACCAGCACGCCATAGATGCACAGAACACCGATCAGCATCGCGGTGCCGAAGCTCGCAAACAGCGCCTGCATCTCCTGGGCGTCGCCGAGTTCCGCGATGCGTACCGAAGGCGGCAGGTTCCGCATCGATGGCAGGGCGCGTGCTTCGGCATTCAATTCTCCCAGCGAACGATTACCCAGTTCGACATCGAGCGTGACGTTACGACTGCGGTTAAGGCGGTCGATCTGCGCCGGTCCGCTCTCAATGGTGACGCTTGCGACATTGCCGAGCATGACCGGTCCGCGTTTGCCGGGCACGTTAAGACGCGCTATAGATTCCAGGTCGGCACGCACGTCATCGGGCAGCTTGACACGGATGGGTACCTGGCGCTCCGACAGGTTGAGCTTCGGCAGGCTGACATCGTAGTCTCCCGCCGTGGCGACACGGACAGTTTCGCCGATGCTGGATGCTGTCACGCCAAGATCGGCGGCTCGGGCAAAATCGGGGCGCACGATGATTTCCGGCCGCACCAGCGATGCGCTGGAACTGACATTGCCGATACCTTTTAGCGTACGCAACTCACGTTCAACCTTTTGTGCGGACTCCTGCAAGGCGATCGGGTCTTCGCTGCGCAATACCAGTTGCATCTTGACGCCGGTATCCGGGGGGCCGACATTGAAGCGGGCTCCCGGTATGTCGGCGAGCCGCTGGCGCAATTGTTGTTCGAGCGCCGACATCGATTCCTCGCGCTCGGTACGATGCACCGTGGTCAGCGTGAGCACCGCACGGCGCGCTTCTGCCGCCGCACCGGGTGCGAACGCATCACCACTGGACCCGCCGCCGATAGAGCTGAATACACCAACAATGCCATTCACCTGCATGGCCGCAAGCCGGGCACGTTCTGACACTTCACGGGTTTCAGCCAGCGTGCTGCCGGGGGGCAGTTCGATATTGATCTGTGTCTGGTTACGGTCGGCGGCAGGTACGAAGCCGGTTGGCAGCAGCGGCACCAGCGCAATCGAACCCACGAAAAATACCGCGGAGCCGACCGCCGTTATCAGCCGATGGCGCAGACACCACTGCATGACAACCATGTAACGCCGCATGATCCAGCCGTCTTTCTGTTCCTCCACTTTCGCCGGCTTGAGCAAATAGGCTGCCATCATGGGAGTGAGCAGTCGCGCCACGACCAGTGACGCGAGGATGGCGATGACGGCGGTCCAGCCAAACTGCTTGAAAAACAGGCCGGGTATCCCGCCCATGAAGGCGGTCGGCAGGAAAACCGCGACGAGAGCAAAGGTCGTGGCGATCACGGCCATGCCGATTTCATCCGCAGCTTCCAGCGCCGCCTGCATCGGTGTTTTTCCCATGTGCAGATGGCGCGCGATGTTTTCGATTTCGACGATCGCATCATCCACCAGGACACCCACCACCAGCGCCAGCGCGAGCAAGGTGACCGTGTTGAGGGTATAGCCGAAGTAAGACAGGCCGAGAAAGGTCGGAATCACCGACAGCGGCAGCGCCGCCGCGGCCACCAGGGTCGCGCGCCAGTCGCGCAAGAACCACCATACCACCAGGACCGCGAGCAAGGCGCCTTCGTAGAGCAGATGCATGGAGCCGTCGAAATTTTCTTCCACCGGCTGGGCGTTATCGATCACTTCCTTGAGCGCGATATTGGGATGCGCCTTTTGCAGTTCTTCAATGGCCGCGCGAGCACCTTTGGCGACTGCGAGTTCGCTTGCGCCCTTGGTACGGAAAATTTCAAAACCTACAACCTTACGGCCATCCTGGGTCGCTTCCGATCTTTGTTCAGCGATGGTATCGCTCACCGTGCCGATCTGATCCAGCCGGATACGTCTTCCATCCTGCAGGGGAATATCGAGGGCCGCGAGTTCGGATGCTGTCTTGACGGTAGCAATCGTACGTACCGCCTGCTCGGCGCCGCTGACATCGCCGCGACCGCCAGGGGCTTCCTGCTGCACCAGCCTCAGCTGCCGTGACACATCGATGGCGGAGACCCCCAGCGCGGTCATCCTGCCGGCATCAAGCTCAATGCGGATTTCCCGTGTTGCGCCGCCGATGCGTTTGATGGCGCCAACTCCTGGCACGGCAAGGATGCGCTTGGTCACGGCATCGTCGACAAACCAGCTCAGTTCTTGCTGGTCGAGGTGGCTTTCGATGCCCGGTGCGACGCTGGCGATGAAGGTCAGCACCGCGCGCCCGGCGGTCGGGTTCTTGGTGACCGATGGATCGCGCAATTCGCTGGGCAAGTCGGCGCGTACACGGGCGACCGCATCGCGCACATCGTTGACCGCTTCGGCGATCTGCTTTTCCAGGATGAACTCGACGCTGATCTGTACCTGCCCGTCGAGCACCTTGGTGTACATGTTCTTGACGCCCTGTACCGATGCGATCGAGTCCTCGATCTTGCGGGCGACTTCGGTTTCCAATTGCGCCGGTGCGGCACCGGGCAGGGAAGCGTTGACCATCACGATAGGCAGTTCGATATCGGGAAAGTCCTGTACTGCGTTCACGCGGTAGGCCAGCAATCCGGCCAGCGTCAGCAGCGTGAACAGCATGATGGCCGGAATAGGGTTCCGGATGGAGAAGGCGGAAAAGTTCACGCTGCGATCCTTATTTGGCGGCCGGCGTCACGACCTTGACCAGGTCGCCGTCGTTGAGGAAGCCGGCGCCGCTTGCGACGACGGCGGCCTCGGCGTTGATGCCTTCGAGTACTTCGACCCGGTCTGCAAGGCGACGGCCGGTTTTTACTTTGACCTGGCTGACACGATTGTCCGGATTGAGGCGGAATACATAGCTGAACCCATCGCGGACCACAATGGCTTGCTGGGGAACGGTCAGCGCTGTAGACATGCCGAGATCGAACTCGCCTTTGGCAAACATGCCGGCCTTGGCAGGTGCGACGTTATCGGCGGTCGGTGTGAGATCGACATAGACCAGTGCGGATCGGGTCTGCGGATCGACCGTCGGCGCAAACTTGCGAATGCGGCCCTTGATTTCGGTACCGTTGGCGGCGGTGACCACGGCAGGTGTGCCGACGCGCAGTTTGCCCAATTCGGTTGCCGTGACTTCGGCGCGCCATTCGAGACGGCCTTGACGGATCAGCCTGAACAACTCGGTGCCGGCAGGGACGACCGCGCCGACGGTGGCACTGCGCGACGAGATGATGCCGTGATCCGGGGCCGTCAGGCGTGCATACTTCAGGCGCAACTGTTGTGCTGATAGTGTCGCCTTGGCTGCCTCAACCTTGGCCTTGGCGGTCTGCTCGGTAGTAAGGTATTGATTGATCTGCTGGGTGCTGAGTGCGCCGGTCTCCTGCAGTGTACGGGCACGGGCTGCATTGCCCGCCGCATCGGCGGCATTGGCCTGTGCTTCCATAAGCGTTGCGCGAGCCTGTGCCACGTCCGCCTTGACGCTTTCATCGGCGAACGTTGCGAGGATCTGGCCTGCGCGTACCGTGTCACCAACGTTGACACGCACATCGGTCAGGCGCAAGCCATTGGACTCGCTGCCGACGATGGCTTCTTGCCAGGCCGCGATATTGCCATTCGCTCCCAGCTTGACAGGTACGTTGGCTTGGGACGGCTTGATAGTAGTGACGGTCAGTGCCGGTTTTGGACCCGGGCCACCCTTGTCATCGGCGGCGACCGACTTGCCCGATACCAGCATGATAGCTATCGCCGACAACACGGCTGCGGCAAACAAAGCAATCGAAAGCGGTTTGAGAAAAATGCGTTTCATGTTTTCAGTGTGTCCACGTCATAAGGGAAGTGCATGGGTCAGTATTAATCAGTATTGCGTGGTACGCCATCCGCCTCCGGCGGCTCGGTACAGCGCAATCCATGCATTGATACGTTCATTTTGCAGCGTGACGACGGCGAGTTCCGCGGCCAGGCGGGTGCGGCGGGATTCTTCCAGTTCGACCAGGCTGGCAAGCCCTCCCTTGTAGCGTGCTTCGGTCGCGGCGAAGGAATTGCGATAGCCTTCTGCCGCCACGCGCGCATCGTCGCTGCGTGAGGCTGTGCTTTGCAAGGTGACCAGGGCTTCCTCGACTTCGCGTACCGCTTGCCTGACCTGCGCCCGATAGCGGACCACGGCATCGTCATAACGCGCGCGTGCCGCTTCGGCATTGGCCGCGCGCCGCCCACCGTCAAACACCGGCAGGCTGAGCGCAAGCGGCCCTATTGACCAGGTCGTCAGATCAAGGTCCGTGCCGCCGGTACGGAATCGCGTCGCACCCACTGATCCGCTCAGGGTCAGGCGCGGGTAACGTTGCGCATCGGCGGCGCCAACGTCGGCACTTGCAGCAGCGACTTCACGTTCGGCATTGAACACGTCGGGCCGCTGCGACAAGATGTTGGCGGGCAGGCTGTCAACCGACATCAAAAAACTTTGCGGAAGCACTGCGGGGGAACTGGCAAGGCGTTGCCTGAGTGCTGCTTCGGGTAGCGTGGTCAGAGATGTCAACGCTTTCAATTGCACTTCGCATTGACCTTGTTGCTGAGTGGCCCGGCTGTTGGCATCCGCCGCGCTGGCCCGGGCAAGCGCGGCATTGGCCGGTGCCTGAAAGCCCGCGTCGGCACTGAGGCCGGCCAGACGTGCCGTCTCTGCGCGCGAAGTGGCATCTGATCTGGTAATGGCCAACAGCAGTTCGCAGCCGCATAGCTGGTAATACCGGATCGCCAGTTCAGCGGCGACCGAGACGCGCGCTTCATGCCAGCCGGCCTGCGCGCCAGCCAGGCGTTCCTCCGCTGCGGTAAGCGCTGCCCGATTGCCGCCAAACAGATCGATTTCCCACCCTGCCTGCAGGCCGGCCTGCAAGGCGCTTCCGGTTGGTGTCGGCGGTTGCGAACGGGCGCGGGTTGCGCTGACAGAACCATCCAGTGCGGGCAGCAGGGCCGCGCCGGCAGTGGTTTGGCTGGCGCGCGCCTGGGCAATCCGTGATGTGGCTGCGGAGAGAGTGGGACTGGCCTCCTGTGCCGCCGCAATCAATTCGACAAGTAAAGGATCGTTGTGCTGTTGCCACCAGTGCGAAAGGTCTTCCACGCTTCCGCCATGCGGCAAACCCGGTCGTGCATCGGCGGGTGCGGCGGGCAGGGCGGCGTGCCACTGCGGCGGTGTGTTAGCCTCCACCTTGACCGGTGGCACGGTGGCCGAGCAGGCTGCGAGCAAGAGTGGCAAGCTGGTTGTTGCAAACAGTCGAAATGTCTTCATGCTTCTTTCATATGGGTAGTCATATGCGTATTGCATGCATGGTTGTCATGGGCTTACGGTCGCAGACCCGCTATCAGGCAAGAAAATTGGGCAAGAAAAACAGGGAATGCCATCCCATAGTTCCATACCATGCGAAAACTGCATTAAATCCCGCCATGGTATAGGCAAAAGACAGCCGGTTACACCGCATTCAATGACTATAACGCGCCTGTCGCTGCACGACTTTCAGATACCAGAGCAGGCCGGCCGCAACCAGTGCAAGGCTGGCGCTATTCCCCATCCAGAAACCTGCGGCCCCCTGCAGTACCGGCGGCGCAATGCCATAGGGATTCAGTCCGAGGATATACCCGCCACCGAGTCCGATACCCCACAGTGCCACTGCATAGATGAGGGTTGGTACGACGGCTACCTTGTAAGCCCGCAGCACGAATGCCGTTGTCACCTGAACCGAATCGAAAAGCTGATAAAACGCAATGAAAACGAACAGGGGTAGCGCTGCTGTCACGATCGCCGGGTCGGGCGTGTAAGCGCGCACGATCAGGCCTCGTGATAACCACACCAGGCCTCCGATACTGACCGCCAGTATTGCGGCAAGCCGGATGCCGGATGTGCCGATACGGCGCGCGGTTTCCAGGTTGCGAGCGCCGATCGCTTGCGCGACCAGGGTGCCGGTGGCATTTGCGATCGCCAGCGGCAGCATGTACAGAACAGTCGCAAAGTTGGCCGTGACTTGATGACCAGCCAGGGTAGTTGCCCCCAGCCTTGCAATAAACAAGGCCATGAAGGTGAAGGCAGTGACTTCGATCAGATAGCTCAGACCCATCGGAATGCCGAGCCGAAGCAACTCGCGCTGAGCCTTCCAGCTTGGCAGGATGAAGCCAGTGCCAAACAGTCCGTAAGCATGGTAGCTTGTGCCAGTGCGCAGGATCACCGCGCAAGTGATGAACATGAACCATGAAATCAGCGTGGTGGCGAGCGCACAGCCGGGACCACCCATGGCTGGAATACCCAGGCCACCGAAAATGAACAAGGCATTGACTGGCACCTTCAAGACCAGGCCGGCGATTTGCAGCGCCATCACCATTTTCGGTCGCCCGATTGCGGTATTGAGCGACGCGTACAGGCGAAATCCCATGGTCGCCGGCAGGGCGAATGCAAGCGTACGCAGGTAAAGCGTCGCCTTGTCATTCAGTTCAGGTGAGGCGTGCGCCAGCGACAGCAAGGGTGTGGGAAAAACCAGCGCCATGCATCCGGCAATGGTCAGGAACAGGGCCAGCCATGCGCCCTGTTTCATTTCAGTCCCGATATCGTTGTAACGTCCCGCCCCGAACAGTTGTCCGACGACCGGAGAGATCGCCGCCAGTACACCGTTCAGACCGACGAAAATACTTACGTAGACCGATGTGCCGATGGCGAGCGCGGCCAGATCCGTTGCCGAAAAGCGTGAGGTCATCGCTGTATCGATGACCCCGTTGGCGATCACTGCCAGCTGGCCGACCAGAATGGGCCAGGCGAGGGCGGCAATGCGTGTGGTGTGGTTGCGAGTTTCTTTCAATTCAAGCGTTCAAATAGCCGGAAGCGCTCGTCCTTGTCTGACGGACGGCGCCCTTCCCAGAGCAGGCGCCATTTACTGCCGCCATACTGGACAGTCTTGATGTTATCCCGGCCACGTTTGCTATCCTGAAGCAGTAAAAACCGGCAGTCCGCATCATGGAATTGCGAAAACGGCACTTCCCCGAAATACACGAACGATGCGCGTTGCGCCGGGCCGACATTGGTATTGATACAGTACTTTCCCTGCGGCAGACGTTCGGCAAGCTGATGAGCGACACTTGCGTAACTCTTGCCGTAGTTAATCCATGGCAGCCACAGCGTCATCAGCAAGAGCCAGCACAAGATCACACCACCGGACGACAGCACTACCGCTCGCCACAGCACGGATGGCCGCCGCGCCACGCGCCAACGCACCAGCAGCACCCAGCCGATGCTGGCAAAGACTGCGACAAGGAAAGCCAGCAGGTTGAATTCCGGTTTGAAACCCGGAGCAAGCTTGAACGCATTCTTGGCAATCTGTGCCGGCCACCCTGTCTGCTTGGCAATCCATCCGATCCAGATAAACCCGGCGCAAGTCGTCAGCGTCATGACCGAGAACCAATCGACAGCATTGATCGCGCCGCGTTTCATCGTTGGGAGGCCAAATGCGGCAAGGATTGCCAACGGCGGCAGCATTGGCAACAGCACACCGTCCTCGGAGCGGGTATGAAACAGGGCGAGCAGGGCGCAGGCAATAAAGAAAGTTAGCGGAATGGTGATATGCGGCGCCTGATACTGCCGACGCCAGGCATAAACCGCCCATCCTGCAAATGGCCATGCTGGCCAGGCAAACCAGATACCGTTCTTGAAAAAGTTGCGCAGCGTTTCATACGATGGCAAGCCAAGCTGTCCATAGTTCCAGAGCATCCATGCATCATACGGGGTACTGCCGAATGGCCGAACGATGTTGCTTGCGATCAGCCAGGGACTGGCAACTGCGATTGCTACCGGAAACGTTACTGCCACCAGCCGCAGGACAATGGTGCGTTCACGAAATGATGCGAGAGACAGCAGCCCGAGCCAGAGCGCCAGCGGAACCACCCAGCCGCGCGACAGGACCAGCAGACCCATGCTCAGGCCCAGCAAGGCCGCAGCCCGCAGTGAACATTTTTCAAACAATGTCGTGGCAGCGTACAGACAGAAAGCCACCATTGATACCTGAAGCGCTTCGGTGCTGGTGCTATGGCTATGCAGCAGCAGGCCGAGGCAGCCAAGGAAAATGAGCAAGGCACCGTCAGCGAGTGTACGTCCGTAGTCACTAGGCTCAGGTTGGCCGCCGAAAGCCAGCTTCAAAGGCTGTGCTTCCTGCCGCCGCCCCAGCAGATAGGTGGTGTACCAGACTGCCATCGAACCAAGCAGGAAGAAACCGGCAGGTGCGATCCGCGCTGCAAGCGCGTCGCCCATGAGCCAGCCGAACAGCTTGATGCAAACGGCGCCGATCCAGTAAGCCAGCGGCCCCTTTTCCGCCATCGGCAGACCGACGATATGCGGGAATAACCAGTCTTCCAGTGAACCGTGCGCCATGGTCCACATGATGCCGAAGCCAGCCGCATCATCAGTTTTCCAGGGATCGCGTCCGATCAGGCCCGGCACGATATAGAGCAGGCAAAGCGCGAACAAAGCCGCGCGTGGAAGCGCCTGCGTAGCAGCGGCAGGAAGGCGGACAGGCTTCATGATGGAAACTGGAATGGTTTTTATGTGTCCAGCTGCGGAATGCCGACGCAATTCATGGAATTGGTGTTCAGCAAGGTACAGGCTGGAACCTTGTTATTGAGTTCGGCGTAATTGTGCCGGAAAAGCACTACCCATGCTGCCTGAAAAGCAAAAAAGGCAGCCTGAGCTGCCTTTTTCCAAACAACACGCAAACAGCAGGAAATTAACCTGCGGCTTGTGTCTTCGAACCACGTGTGCCGAACTTCTGGCGGAATTTCTCAACGCGGCCGGCGGTGTCGACGATCTTGTGCTTGCCAGTGTAGAACGGGTGGGACTCAGCGGAAACTTCAATCTTGACGAGGGGATAGTCCTTGCCTTCGAAGTTGATGGTTTCCTTGGTCTGGATCGTCGAACGTGTGATGAATTTGAAGTCGTTGGACATGTCCTGGAATACGACTTCGCGATAATTCGGGTGTGCGCCTTCTTTCATGCTTTTCCTCTGATTAGTTTGGTAGCCAATCGGCACTTCGTCGGTCGTCTTGCTTCTTGACCCGATTGCCGGTCACTTGCCGTGGGTGAAAACCGGAAATTATACATCAATCGAAAGGGTGGCTTCCGCTCTTTGCTATCGGTGAACAGTTAATAATCGTAGTTGATTAAATTGCAATATGGCTGGAAAATCCATCTCCGAAATACGGTTCCGTGTAATTTGCCTTTCCAAGGATCAGTGATGTTTCAGTGCCAATTTGAATTAAATAATCAGCCCATGAGCACTTTCAGGTTAAGTGGGCAGGTCTACTCAGCGTTTTCCGGCTTAGGCATACACGCAAACCAGCGCTCTTTGGCGTGTATGAAACAAATCGGGCCCATTCCTCCTGGAAGGTACTTTATCCTTGACCGGCAATCTGGAGGCCGCCTAGTGTAGTGTCCCGCAAAAAACTTCAAATAAGTGATCGCACTTTTGCGGCATCCGATAGCCATTTGATTTCCAATATTAAATAAAGATATCTGCAGGACACCACACTAGGAAAAATCAGGGACTTGCTATCTGGAAGAACAGATTGGTTTGCCTTATATGCGATAGACCAACGACTTGATGACGAGACCTATTGCGACCAAGTTAGAAGAGGTAATTTCAGATTACATCCGAAAGGGGCGCTTGGAAGAAGTGAAGGATGTGTGGTTATTGATCAGGAGGCTGATTTTCGCCACCTTCGCATGGTTTTAACCAGTGTAAGCCCTGTAAAGGTTACAGGCACTAACCTCAAAGTTTACGGGACATTGCAAGTCTCATGAAAATTAGACTGTACCTTTGGCCCGGTATCTGCAGCCTGCTACTTTCCATTCAGCTAACACGATGGTGGCTTCAAACCGAATGGTCCGAAAAGGTCTGGGCCTGGATTAATTACAAAGTTGATCGGGGAGCGGATCCTGGCTTTGCTTCTGATATCGAACTTTTACTCACCTTGGTGGTGTCAATATTGCCATCGGTCGGATGTGTATTTCTATTTACCAGATTGTTGCGGAGCATTTTCCGCAAACCAACTGTCAAAACCTGACTGAGCCCGAAATAACATCGAAAAGGTAGTACTTCAGCAAGTGAGTTTGTGTCTTAACTTCCTGAATCCCAGACAGACATGAAAAAAGGGCGCATGCGTGAAGCATGCGCCCTTTGTCCGAGCAACAAATTCCTTAGTTTCCGCCGCGTCGCATCATGTCGAAGAACTCAAGATTGTTCTTCGTCGACTTCATCTTGTCGAGAATGAATTCCATCGCTTCGATCTCGTCCATGCCGTAGAGCAGCTTGCGTAGTACCCAGATCTTTTGCAGCTGATCCGGCTTGATCAGCAACTCTTCGCGGCGGGTACCGGATTTGTTGAGGTTGATGGCAGGATAGACACGTTTCTCGGCAAGACGGCGTTCCAGGTGAACTTCCATGTTGCCCGTGCCCTTGAATTCTTCGTAGATCACGTCGTCCATGCGGCTACCGGTTTCGATCAGCGCGGTAGCGATGATGGTCAGCGAACCGCCTTCTTCGACATTACGCGCGGCACCGAAGAAGCGCTTAGGGCGCTGCAATGCGTTGGCGTCAACACCACCGGTCAGTACCTTGCCCGATGCCGGAATCACCGTGTTGTAGGCGCGGGCGAGGCGGGTGATGGAATCCAGCAAAATGACGACGTCACGCTTCATTTCCACCAGGCGCTTGGCCTTTTCAAGAACCATTTCGGCGACCTGCACGTGCCGTGTGGCCGGTTCGTCAAAGGTCGACGCGACCACTTCGCCGCGCACCGAGCGCTGCATTTCCGTCACTTCTTCAGGACGTTCGTCGATCAGGAGCACGATCAGCACGGTATCCGGATGGTTGGTCGTGATCGCATGTGCAATGTGCTGCAGCATCACGGATTTACCGGACTTGGGCGATGCCACCAGCAGGCCGCGTTGACCGCGGCCGATCGGTGCGATCATGTCGATGATGCGGCCGGTAATGTTTTCCTCGCCGCGCATTTCGCGTTCGAGGTGGAGTAACTTGTTCGGGTGCAGCGGCGTCAGGTTTTCGAACAGGATACGGTGCTTGGAAGCCTCCGGCGGTTCGCCGTTGACCTTGTCCACCTTTACCAGTGCGAAATAGCGCTCGCCATCTTTCGGGGTACGGACTTCACCTTCGATGGAATCGCCGGTGTGCAGGTTGAAGCGGCGGATCTGCGAAGGAGAAATATAAATGTCGTCAGTCGACGCCATGTAGCTGGCATCGGGGGAGCGGAGGAAACCGAATCCGTCCGGCAATACTTCGAGAGCGCCGTCACCGAAAATCTGTTCACCGCCTTTTGCACGCTTTTTAAGAATGGCAAACATTAATTCCTGTTTGCGCAAGCGGGCGGCGTTGTCGATTTCGAGACCGATGGCCATGTCCAGCAGAGCCGAGACGTGGAGCGCCTTGAGTTCAGATAAATGCATAGTGGATGTCCCGGGATGGGAAGTAAAAGGTGGGGGAGGGAACTGCGAGGATGGTTAAATCAAAAATAGAGCGTTAATACAACTGCGGCGGTACGAATGCACCGCCGCAATCTTACATTAAATGTTGCTGTCGATGAACGAGGTTAGCTGGCCTTTTGCCATCGCGCCGACCTTTTGTGCAGCCGGAACGCCGTTCTTGAACAGGATCAGTGTCGGAATGCCACGAATACCGAACTTGGCGGGCACCGCCTGGTTGGCGTCAACGTCCAATTTGGCGATCTGGATCTTGCCGTCATATTCCTTGGCGACTTCTTCCAGGATAGGAGCGATCATTTTGCAAGGGCCGCACCATTCTGCCCAGAAATCGACCAGCACCGGCTTGTCGGACTTGAGAACGTCAGACTCGAAAGATGCATCCGTAATGTATTTGATATTTTCGCTCATGGTTTCCTCAGAAGAGGTTCAAAGGTATAAATCAGCGCCTGCGACTGACCTTGCTCGATCCCGTTGACTACTATGTCCGGAATTGCAATAAGCAAGTGGAGACGTCATTGCGCGATTTCAAGCCCGTAGAACGGTGCTGCAAGACGTAGTGCGGCGGGGAGTTGGTAAATCATAACCGATTTTCGTGAAAAGTGTAGCCGGTACCTCAATTTTTGCCGGGACTCACATAAAATGCGGAAAGAGTCAGGCGCAGCCTGTGTCCGCTTTCCCTATCATTCTGCTACCAGATGCCGCTTACTTCCCTCCTGCTTCCCCCATCCGCCAACTTCTGGCCCCAGCTTGCACGCATCCTGCTCAGGCAATGGAGGGAATCGGAGCCGAATAGCCATGCAGGCGATTTTTCGACGGTGAGGGTACTGGTTCCCAATTTCTGTCATGCGCAACTGCTGAAGAGCGCCCTGGCCGCCGAATTGAACCGCACCTTTGTGCCGCCACGCATCACGACGTTGCAGGCCTGGCTGAAGATGCTGCCGCCCGATCCGGACGAAGTGCCGATCAGTTCCGGGACCGAGCGCATGATGTTGCTGTATGCGGAACTGCGTCAGCACGCCTGGCTGAAGAAACTGTTCGCTGCGCGCCGCAATGTCGACCTGCTGCCGTTGGCGCAAACCCTGATGACGCTGTTCGATGAACTGAGCGAAGCGCTGCTGCCCGCAATGCACATCGAGCCGAACGCGGCGGAAGAGAAATGGCAGGCGGCGCTTGAACAGCTTCCCCTGCCGGCACGCAATATCCTTTCCGACGAATCGCAACTGGTCTGGTCGCTCTGGAAAACCCAGCTTGGCAGTAACGACTCTACCGCGGCTTGTCTTGCTCGCATGATGCGCCTGGCGGCGCTTGCCGATGCGCCCTTGGTGTGGATCAGCCCAGGCAAACCAGATGCCTTGCATGACGCTTTCCTGCGGGCCTACGGCGAACGGCAGGCGGTCCAGCAAGTCCGGCTGGACTGGCATGCCGATGTCATTGCGCCGGTGTTTGCGAAGGCGTGGCCGGAAATGCCGGAGCAGGATGAGCACCAGCCTCCGGCATATGTCGACGAGACACACATCACCAGGCCAGACGGCGTGTCGCTGCACGCCTGCGGCAGTCTCGAAGAAGAAGCCCAGCATGCGGCGCAGACCATCATCGGCTGGCTGCAGCAAGGCAAGTCCTGCATCGCCATCATCGCGCAAGACCGGGTGGTGGCGCGCCGTATTCGTGCGCTGCTGGAGCGCGCTACCATTTACGTGTCCGACGAGACCGGCTGGAAACTCTCGACCACGCGTACCGCAGCAGCGATCGCCGCTCTGCTCGATGTCGTCAGCATGCGCGCAGAAACCGTTGCATTGCTCGATCTGCTTAAGTCGCCATGCGTATTTTCCGACCGGCCGGACAAGCCTGACCGCGTGATGGAAATCGAACATGCACTACGCCGCTACAATGTCCTGGGCGGTTGGGATGCGGCGCTCAACGTACTGAAGAACGCGCCGGAATCACGGCAACTGATTGAATTGATCGCTGCGCAGGCGAGCACACTGACCGGCCGCAAGACACTCAGCGAATGGGGTGAGGCAACAGACAATGCCTTGCGTGCGCTCGCCATGCGCGACGCGCTCGAAACCGATGAAGCCGGCGTCCAGGTAGTGTCGCTGCTCGACATGCTGATCCACGACTGTGGCGATACGCATCACGCATTCTCGTTTGCCGAATGGCGCGCCTTCCTCAGCCTGCAGCTGGAATCCACACCATATGTGCCGGAAGATTTCGATCGCCGTGTCGTCATGCTGCAATTGAACGGTGCTCAGCTGCGGACATTCGACGCAGTCATCATGGTGGGCGCCGATGCCGATCACCTGCCGTCTCAGCTCAATGAAACCCTGTTCTTTGCCGATGCCGTACGGCGCGAACTTGGCCTCGCGACAAAGGAAATGCGGCAACGCATGCAAATGCGGGATTTTGCCGAGTTATTACATGCGAATCCGCATGTAGTGCTGTCGTACCAGTCATATCGCAACGGTGAGCCGAACGCAGTGAGCACCTGGGTCGAGCGCCTGCAACTGACACTGGAACGCGCCGGTGCTGAAATACTGCCTATGCACAGTATCGACATCGCTCGCCAGGTGCTGAAGACGTTGCCGGTACGCATGCCGTCGCCGGCGGCGCCGCAGCTATTGCCGCGCAAGCTCTCGGCAAGTGCCTACAACAGCCTTGTTGCCTGTCCCTACCAGTTTTTTGCAACCCGCATGCTGGGTCTTGCCAGCCTCGACGAATTGTCCGATATGCCCGAGAAGCGCGATTACGGCGATTGGCTGCATGCCATCCTCAGGACTTATCATGAGACCGTGCGCGATCACAAGATTGCCGTGACGGCGCGCGAGGAACTGTTGCGTGACATCTCGCAAAAAATCTTTGACGACGCGCTGGCACAGAGCGCCGCTGCGCTCGGCTACTATGCGCGCTGGCAGAAGGTGATTCCGGCCTACCTGGAATGGGCTAATGAGCGCGAAGCCGGCGGATGGCGGTTTGTGTTTGGCGAACAACGTTTCGAGAAAAGCCTGAACTGGGACGGCGGGCAGATCACCCTGCATGGCTGCATTGATCGCATCGATGAACATGAAGATGGTTCACGTGCGGTGCTGGATTACAAGACCCGCAATGTGCAGGCGCTGCGCGACAAGATCAAGGAAACCGAAGACCATCAGCTTGCCTTCTATGGCATGTTGTCCGATCTCCCGGTCGCTGCGGCGCACTTCGTCGCACTCGAAGTCACCAAGGACAAGACCGGCGATGCCGAAGCAAAGAATTTCATCGAATGGCAGGCCATGCTGGAAAAACAGATTGTCGATAACGTACGCGCCATCGCCACCGGCGCACCGCTTCGGGCAAGCGGCATTGAACGTATATGCGTATTCTGCGAAGTGCGCGGCTTGTGCCGTAAGGGAGCATGGTGATGACGCTGCGTTCCGCACGTGCTTACGAAGCCAATGGCGAAGCGGTCGATGCCGCATCCTTCACCCGGATCGCCTGCGACCCCGCGCGTTCCGTCGTCGTCGAAGCCTGCGCGGGTAGCGGCAAGACCTGGTTGCTGGTTGCACGCATGTTGCGCCTGCTGCTCGCCGGCGCCCAGCCAGCAGAACTACTCGCGATCACGTTCACGCGGAAGGCGGCACAGGAAATGCGTGAGCGCCTGATGCAACTGCTGCATGACCTGGCCTTGCAACCCGAAGCCGACGTCACGGTACTGCTGGTTGAACGTGGTGTCCCGCAGCATGAGGTGCCGCGCCTGTTGCCGGTCGCACGCAGCTTGTATGAACGCGTTCTGTCCAGCCCGCAAAGCCTTTCCATCGACACCTTCCATAGCTGGTTCGCGAGGTTGGTGCAGATTGCGCCGCTGTCCTCCGGCGTTCCGCACGGCTACAGCCTCACTGAATCGACCGGCGAGTTATTGCGCGAAGCCTATGGCCGTTTCATGCAGTCGCTCAACGACGATGACCAGCAGCCCGTCAGGGCGGCCCTGATGCAGTTGTACGAGATGGTCGGCGACTGGAACGCACGCGGCCTGATCGATAGTTTCGTCAGCAAACGGGCAGAGTGGTGGGCGAGTGTGCAGCAGTCGACCGACGCGCCGCTGGAGTGGCTACGCGAGTTGTGTGGCGAAGACGGTGTAAGCGATGCGCGATTGCTTGTCTGGGAAGACGAGAAGCTGCGCGCCCGTCTGCTCAATATCGCTTGGCTTCTCGGACAGGGCGCGAAGCGCAATCAGGACCGCGCGGTTGCCATCGAAAGCGCCTTGACGGCAGGCGCCTGCATCGACAATTTCGACAAGTTGCTGAGCCAGTTCTGTGACGACAAGGGCAAGCCGCGTGGAAATGACCATCGGCGCGGCAAGCTGCTCACGGCGCTCGAATCGAACATCGGCCCGGACGGCCCCACTATCTTTGAAGAAGAATTCACCTCGGTCGCCGAGCACTTTCTGCAATTGCAACGTCGTAGTTGCGAGCGCCAGGTACTGGCATTGAATGAGGCCTTATTTACGGTTGGTCCGGCCTATCTGGAACACTATCAGGCCGCCAAAGCGGAGCAACGTGTATTCGACTTCAGCGACCTTGAATGGCAGGCTTACCGTTTGCTCAATGACATTGATCATGCGGCCTATCTGCAGAGCCGTCTTGATGCACGCTACAAGCATATCCTGCTCGATGAATTCCAGGACACCAATCCGCTGCAGTGGAGCATCGTCAGGGCCTGGCTGAATGCTTATGGTGGTGACACGCAGGCACCGAGCGTATTTGTCGTCGGCGATCCCAAACAGTCGATCTATCGATTTCGCCGTGCCGAGCCGCGCGTATTTACGGCGGCGCGCGACATGCTGGCCGGACTGGGCGCTGATGTGTTACGCACCAACCAGACGCGACGCAATGCATTGGCGATCGTGGACGTGCTGAATGCAGCATTTGTCGGCAATCCCATCTATGCGGCGCAGACTACCCTGGGCAGCGAAGGCGGCACGGTGTGGCGTCTGCCACTGATCCGCACCGAGGAAGAAGAACCGGTGGCTGCTGGCGGCTTCACCTTGCGCGACCCGTTGAGTGTTGCACGTGAGGAAGAGGAAGATGCCCGTCGCCTGGACGAGGGCAAGGCCGTTGCGGCGGTGATCCGCGCCGCCATGCAAGACCTTGGCACGAGACAGGACACGCCGGTGAAATGGTCGGACGTGATGCTGCTGGTCAAGAAGCGCAGCTATCTGACGGCGTATGAAAGTGCCCTGCGTGCGGTCGGTATTCCGTTCATTTCGGACAAGCGCGGCGGCTTGCTGGAATCCCTGGAGGTTGCCGACCTGATAGCGCTGTTGGGATTCCTCATCACGCCGGGCGATAACCGGGCGCTCGCACACGTTCTCAAATCGCCGATCTTTGGTGCCTCGGATGAAGATCTGATCCTCCTTGCTCAACGGCCCGAGCCGACATGGTGGTCGCGTCTTCAGGCGGCAGGGGAGACCGTCATATCACCGGCATTGCAACGTGCTTCATTGCTGTTGCGGCATTGGCTTGACGCGGCCCCTCGACTTCCAGTGCATGATCTGCTCGATCTGATTGTGCACGAGGGCAGCCTCGTCGCCCGCTATGCGCAATCCGCACCGCCGATGGTGCGTGCACAGGTGCTGGGCAACATTGATGCCTTTATCGAGCTCGCACTGAATCTGGATGCCGGTCGGTATCCCAGCCTGCCAAAATTCATTGATGCAGTTCGTTTGCTGCGCAATGGCGCGGTGAACGACGCACCGGATGAGGCCAATGTGGACGCCGCGATCGATGCGGTACGCATCCTGACGATCCATAGCGCGAAAGGACTGGAAGCGCCGATTGTGGTGCTGGTCGATGCCAATCACAGCGACCCGGCACGCGACGATGCGGGCATCCTGTGCGACTGGCCGCAGGACGCCGATGCACCGACACATTTTTCCTGCTTTGGACGCAAGGCCGAGCGCGGTGCGGCCCGCGATACCTTGTTCGCGGCGGAAGAAAGTTTTAAGGAACAGGAAGACTGGAATCTGCTGTATGTCGCAGCAACACGTGCCAAGCAAGCCCTGATAATCAGTGGCGTAGCGGCGACCCGGGGCGCTGTTGACAATGGCTGTTATGAAGGTAGCTGGTATCACCGTCTGCTTGCCGTGCCGGAGATGCAGGTTGATACGGTGATGTCGGTTACCGGCCGGACAATGACGGTCGACGCCGAGTTCGAGCTATCGCTATTCGAACCCCCTGTGCTGTCAGGTCCTGCACGGCCGATCAGGGAGTTCACCAATCGCGCCATCCAGGAAGGACTTGCACTACATGCCTTGCTGGAGCGGATGACTATTGGACCGCAATGGCCCCTCATTTTGCCGGATACGCGACAGCTGTCGCGCTGGCTGCGCTGCACACCGGATATTGCAAGGACAGTGCGTGAACAGGCCGTGCGCATCCTCAGTCATCCCACGTTGGAAAGATTCTTCAATCCCGCGCATTTTAATGCGGCGTTCAATGAACTGGAAATCATCACGCTGACCGAAGTGATGCGCTTCGACCGTGCCGTCGTCTGCGAGCGGGAAGTATGGATTCTTGATTACAAGCGCGACTTGCTGGATGCGGAGCGTGCGGGCTACCAGGCGCAACTGGATCGTTACCGGGAAGCGGCGAAGGAAGTCTTCCCGGGCAAGGAACTGCGCGCAGCACTGATCACGTCCGATGGCCAGTTGTGGCAAATCGAGGAGCTATAACAGCACGGAAAGTATTGGCAGTGCTGCCGCTTATTCACCGTTGCGCTGCGTTCGCTGACGAAGCATCGCCCCGATCTTGTCCAGCGGAAGAATCAATTCGGCGGCATTCAGATCAGCCGCCGCGCGCGGCATGCCATATACCGCGCTACTCGTCTGGTCCTGCGCAATAGTCGTCTTTCCGGCATCACGCATCGCCAGCAAGCCGCGCGCACCATCGCGTCCCATCCCGGTCAGGAGGACGCCGACTGCCGGTTTTTGCCAGTATTTGGCTACGCATTTGAAAAACACATCGACTGAAGGCCGGTAAGGATAATCGCGTGGCGTAGCGCTGTAACTCAATCGATGTCGGCCATCCATGACCAGGTGGTCATTGGTCTTCGCGATGTAGATCCTGCCACGCGCGAGGCGGGTACTTTCATCGATCACAGTGATCGGCACACGAATCTGGTCACCCAGCCAGCTGGCAAAACTATCGGTGAAATTCTGGTCGATATGTTGCACGATGACGGCTGCGCCATCCTCTGGTGGCGTCCACTGACCAAAGACCTTGGCCAGTGCCATTGGCCCGCCGGTGGAAGCGCCGATCGCGACCAGCACTTCAGGTTCCTGCTCCAGATTTGCGGAAGAGTTGGGACGGGTGGATGCCGGGTGCACTGCCTGGGCGTCAGCGCTGATCAGTTTGCCAATGGTGCGTATTTTGGATAGCAGCGCGAGATCGGTTCCCGGCTGCCCGGTGATGAGCGGGGTAGCCGTAACATCAAGTGCCCCGGCGCCAAGCGCGCGAAATACCATGCCGGTGTTGTCTTCCGGCGATGCTGTTACCAGGAGGATCGCGCAAGGAGAATGCTGCATGATCTGTCGCGTGGCTTCAACACCATCCATCCCAGGCATCACGAGATCCATGAGGATAAGGTCGGGGCGATTATTCATGCAGAACTGCACTGCTTGTTCGCCGCTACGTGCAACCCAGATCACCTGATGTTCTTGTGTATTGGTAATGACGCGGCGTAGGGCTTCGCCAATAATCAGTACATCATTGACGATGGCAATTCTCATTTGTCGCTTTCTCCGATCAGGTCAACCACGGCGTCCAGCAGGGTCTCATCATGGAAACTGCCTTTTGTCAGATAGTAATCGGCACCGGCGGTGATGCCGCGCGCCCTGTCTTCGGGTCTGTCCTTGTACGACACAATCATTACCGGAATCGTTCGCAGCCGCGCGTCCTGCTTGATCAGCGTGACGAGTTCTATGCCATCCATGCGCGGCATGTCGACATCAGTGATGACCAGGTCGTAGTTCACGCTGCGCACAGCGTTCCATCCATCCATGCCATCCACTGCGACGTCGACCTTATAGCCACGCGTGGACAGCAACTTGCGTTCCATCTCCCGTACCGTCAGCGAGTCGTCGATTACCAGTACACGTTTCGCCATCGCATCGAGTTCTTGTGTCACACGCTGTACCTGCCGTAATGAACCCTCGCTGGCAAGCTTGTCGATGCTGGTCAGTACATCATCAATGTCCAGAATGAGTACCGGTGAACCATCGTCCAGCAATGCGGCCGCCGATATGTCGCGCAGCTTGCCAAAGATAGGGTCGATCGGTTGCACGGCGAGGCTTTGTTCGCCGATGATGGCGTCCACTGCAAGCGCATGACGGCGCTGGCCCGAGCCGACAATGATGACCGGCAGGCTACTCTCTGTCGCGTGGGTATCGCCAAGTTCCAGCAGCTGCGCGGCAGATACCAGGCCGATATGGTCTTTGCCGATGGCGAAGAACTGTTTGTTTTCCAGGGAAAAAATATCGGATCGCGAGATCTCCATCACTCGATCGATCTTAGTAATCGGAATGGCGTACGGTTCTCCCGCGATATCCACTACCAGCGCACGAACGACGGACTGCGACAAGGGAAGTGTGATGGTGATGAAAAATCCCTTGCCGCTTTCGGTTTCAAGGCGAACGGTGCCGTTCAGCTGCCGCACCGTAGCGGACACGGCATCAAGCCCGACACCGCGGCCCGAGACGTGGGTCGCGGTGTCCTTGAGACTGAATGCCGGCAACAGTAGAAAGTCGAGCAGCTCAGCACTGCTCATTTCGGCGGCCATTGCCTCACTAGCCATCTTCCGTTCGATAAGTTTTTTACGGATGCTATCGAGATCCACGCCCTGACCATCGTCGCTGATGAGGATGGTCAGCATGCCGGCACTGTGGCGCGCCTCCAGGCGCAAGCTTCCCCGTGCGGGCTTTCCATTGGCGAGGCGCTGTTCCGGCATTTCCATGCCGTGGTCAATGGCATTGCGCAACATGTGGTTGATCGGGCTTTCAATTCGGGCAAGTATGTCGCGATCGACCAGCGTATCTTCACCGACAATCTCAAGACGCGCATCTTTCCCTAGACTTTTTGCAAGGTCTCTCACCATTCGTGGAAAGCCCTGAACACCGTCGCGGAAGGGGCGCATACGCAGTATCAGCACTTCATCCAGTATTTCCTGTGACACCGCCAGCAGACGCCGCTCATACGCTTCCAGTTCTGCAATACGTGACACCAGTTCCTGGCGTACGGGATCGATACGCTGGCGTACCTGCAGCAGCCGCTCGCGCACGGTATCGTCTATTGGCATTGAAGACAGTGCATCCGACAGCTGTTCGAATGCCGTCACCATTTCATGCTTCTTCTTTTTATAGCGCTGCATCGCTTGCATGTAAGGCCCCAGCGAATGCGTGGCTACCCGCGATTCACTTGCCAGCGACAGGAGCCGGTCGAAGCTGCGCACGCTGACTTTCAATACTTGTTCGTCCCGCGGAATGGCGGATGGAGTAATGGGGGCAACGGGAACGGCTGCTGGCACGACCGTAGGGGTGGCGGCAGCATATGCATCGGCGACAGATGGCGCAGGCGCAGTGGCCGAAGGTAGCGAAGGTAGCGGAGGTACGATGGGCGATGGTTCATTCAGCTTGGCCGGATCGGCCGCTTCGTACATGCTAACCAATAGATTTGCGACATGCAGTTTGTTCTGTTCGAGCCAGGCGGGCGTGTCGGCTTCACTCAGGGAGGCGAGCTGCGTGATCAGATCAACTCCTGACAGCAGGCGGTCTATGCGTGTACCGGTCAGCTGTAGCTTGCCTTTTTGCGCCGCGACGAAGCAATCTTCCATCACATGCGACAGTCTTTCAATCGGCTCCATGTTGACGATGCGTGCCGCACCCTTGAGTGAGTGGGCAGCACGCATCAGTGGCTCGATCGCTTTCAAGTCCTGGCCGTTCCGGTCCAGCAAGAGCAGCCCCTGCGTCAGTATCTGCGCTTGGCTTTCGGCCTCGCTGCGGAATAGCTGGTGCAGCGACAGGTGGCTGTAGTCGTCTTCGCCGTTCATCGCAGCTCCCCGGCAAGCTGATGGCCAATCAGCTGCGCATCAAGGCAACCCACGCGTCGATCACCGACCACCAGCATGCCAGTCAGGAAGCGTCGCATCGCGCTGTTGAACGTGGCAGGCAAGGCTTGCAAGTCATGTGCAGCATAACGGTGAATGCCGGTCAGGTCCTGTACCGGCAAGGCAAAAGCCTGTTGCTCGAACTGCATGACCAGCAGGCGGGGATAGACACGCTGCCCCGGAACTGCCGGCGGCTCATCGGGAGAGATACCCAGCAGGCGGTCGAGCGACATGCAGGGATAAAGCCTTCCCTTGACATTGATGATCCCCAGCAGGGAGCCGCCATGCCGATGCGGTAATCGATGCGGAAGTGCACGCTCGGCAATGGTGATCGTCATTCGCGCCGGCAAAGCCAGCCATTCATAGCCCAGACGGAAGACCAGCGCGCTGTGGTCGACCGCGGCTTCCGTTATCGCCACGGGTGCAAATTCCCGTGCCCACTCCTGACGGTAATCTGGTGGTAGGTCACGTTGCAGTAGTGCGGAGGCAGCATCTGCATGTACATCGCAGTGCCGGCAATGCCCATGCTGCGGCAGTCGGTCGCAGCTGCGATCGCCGCGTACGCCGATGCGGTTCCAGCAGTCCTCAACCGATTGTTCAGTCATATGCTGGCTCATGGTTCGTTTTGCTCCGTGCTTCTGCGCTGATAGACACGCGCAGCGCGCCTTCGGTATTGTTCAGAAGTGTTGTTATCGCCTTCATGCCCGGCCAGCAACGCCAGGTGACACAGCGCGTCGTAATGATTCGGGTCAAGATAAACAGTGCGCCTGAGATATTCGGCCGCCTCAGCAATGTTGTCTCTCTGTTCGTTCAGCAGCCCCAGCATGAAGTAAGCTTCTGCACAATCCGGCGCTATCTGCAGGCACTGTCGATAGGCCCGCTCCGCATCATCCAATGCGCCGCGATCCGCCAGCTCGCGTCCGTGCCGGAGCAGATCATCGAGGCGAGCGGTGGGAGCCGACGCTCCGGATATCTGGAGACGTGGGCGATTTTCCACGACTGCCGCTGCAGCAGTACGCATGGGACTTCGACGCTTCGGCGGCTTGGGGTTGGCCAGCGGTGCACACTGGACCACGCTGTTTGTCTTGCGCAGCGCAAAGGCTTTCGGAAATGGCGCCATCGAAAATCCATACTGGCAAAAAGTGGTGGCTTCCGCATAGCCGGCAAACAGAAGGCCGTCGTTCATCAGCAGATCGTTTAACCGCGCTATCGCCGCACGCTGCGTGGGCTCATCAAAATAGATCAACAGATTACGGCAGAAAATAAGATCGAAGCGACTTGACTGCAATTCCTGATCCGGGTTGAGCAGATTTCCGCATCGGAACCGGACCATCTTCCGCACCTCAGGGGCGAGCTCGAAAGCATCAGCCTGGCTGGTGAAAAAGCGGTCACGAAAGCTGAGGTCCGGCGTTCGAAATGCATTACGCTGAAAGATGCCTTGCCTGGCGCGTTCAATTGCCTGAAGACTGATGTCGATGCCTTCGATGATTACGTCATTTTGCGACAACCCCGCGTCGAGCAGCGTCATCGCCATGGAGTAGGGTTCCTCGCCGCCGGCGCAAGGAATGCTGAGTATGTTTACCGGGCGTCTGACCTCGCGTAGCCTGGTCACGACGAAGGACCTCGCGGCATTGAATGCATCGACGTCCCGGAAGAACCAGCTTTCAGGTACAACGACCAGTTCAATCAATGCCGTCAGCTCGTCCTGCTTGTGCATCGCTTGCGTGATGTACGCAATACGGTCATTTGCATGAAGGTCTTTCATTCGCTTTCGTACTGCCGTGTCGACAGCGGTACGTGTCAGGTCGAGACCGGTGAGCTGACGCAGGCGTAGCTGCAATGCCGCCGTTTCCGTGCTCATGAGACACTCCGTTCGGCCGCGACAAACAACGTATCCCTGATCTGTGCGGGTAATAACAGAGGCAAATCAACCAGTTGCAGCAACTTGCCGTCTTGTGCCGTCACTTCTCCCAGGTAAGGCGCCTGCGGATTGGAAACGCCGGTGTCGGAAAGCTGATCCGCATCGATGTTTGCGAATCCGGCAACACCCTCGGCAATCAGGCCGAGATCGTGCAGATTTCCGGTCGCATCGGGATACGCGACAAGCAGGATGCGCGTGTCGTAGCGCGCGGTGTGCGGCCTGCCAGACGCAAGTGCGCACAAGTCGATCACCGGGACCGGAGCGCCGTGCAGGTTCATGATTCCCGCCACGTAGTCCGGTGCCTGAGGTAAGGCTTTCAGTTCCATCAAAGGCAATACACGCACGAGTTCATGCGTCGCCAGACCGTATCTGTCCTTGCCAAGATGGAAAACCAAGTAGCGCATCGTGTCCTGAATCCTCTTGTCGATGTGATTTATTGCGGTACTTCGCGTTATGCCTGTTACGCGCTGACCGCAAAGCTTGACACGCCCGCCTGCAGATCCTGTGCCGCATATTGCAATTGCTGCACTGCTTCACTCGTTGCCTTGAGCGCATCGACTGCCTGTTGGGTTGCCTCGTTCAGTTGCGTCATGGTTTCGGTAATCTGAGAGGCGCCGATGGCTTGGGACTGCATACCTTCGAGCACCATGTCGAAGCGGGGCGGAAGCTTCTGAACTTGTTCAATTACGCTGCCGAGCGTATCGCTGACCTGCTGCGTTTCTTCCACGCTGCGCCGGATTTCTTCCGAAAATTTGTCCATGCCCATGACGCTCGCCGATACCGCGGATTGCATTTCCTTGAGCATTTGCTCGATATCCCATGTCGCTACCGAAGTCTGGTCCGCAAGGCGGCGGATTTCGGTGGCGACCACCGAAAAGCCACGTCCCGCTTCGCCCGCCTTTTCGGCTTCGATCGCGGCATTCAGCGACAGGATGTTGGTCTGGTCAGCGACCTTGGTAATGGTCGTCAGAACGGCGTTGATGTTGCTGGCCTTTTCCGACAGCGCGGCAAGCTTGCCATTGATGGATTCGGTCGCATTGACCATCCGCTGCATGGTCAGGTCCATGCGGCGCAAATTGCCTACTGCATCCGTGGTAGCCATAGTCGTATCGTCGGCGACCTGGTTCACTTCTTCCATCGCTTTCAGCAACTGAGCGGTATTGGCGGAAATCTCCTTGGTCGTGCTTAGCACTTCGATACTGGTCTGGGCCTGTTCGACGCCGGTGGATTCCTGCTGGCGCGCCGATGCAGCGATCTCGGTAGTCGAAGTCGCTACCTGTATGCCTGCCTTTTGCACACGGTCGAGCAGGGCGCGTAAATTACCGAACATCCGGGCCAAGCCGTCGCCAAGCTGTCCAATGGCATCGTTGCCACTCACTGTCACGCGACCGGTCAGATCACCGCGCGCAGCACGGGAAACAACTTCCAGCAGCGAATCGACCTTGCTGCGCAATTCGTTGGTGGCTTGCTGTTCGCGCGCCTGGTTTTCCTGGATCGTGTCGGCCATTACGTTGAACTGGGCGGTAACTTTGCCGAGGTCGTCCATGCTGATAATCTCCGCGCGCGCGGATTGGTTTCCTTTTGCTATCGCCTGCACCGCACTTGTCAGGTTGGTCAGCGGACGCAGGATAGATCGAGCAAGTGTGACGGCGATCAACAATGCGGCTAGCACAGAAGTAAGACCTCCCACCACTAGCAAAAGCATCGAGTTACGCCGCTGCTCGTCCGCATTCGCCGCACGTTCCGTCAGGAGGCGGTTCTCTTCTGCGTTAAAATCCGCCAGGATATCGTGCACACTCGCGATGTGATTGAACCCGGCGGTAATGACCGGGTCGCGAGCCACCTGATCGATCGAGTTCGATGTATTTGCCATGTCGCGGCGCTTTGCAATGTTTGGACGTACGACGCCGCCCATCCAGTCACTGATCAGGGGTTCAATTTTCTTCAAGCGCTCGTGCTGCACGGGATTGTCCGCCGACAGGGCTTTAACTTGTTGAAGATACAGTTGTACCTCCCTTTCTTTTTCGCCAATGCCTTGTAAAAATTTTTCATTGGCGGTCAAAAGGTAACCCCGGTACCCAGCCTGAATATCGAGCAGACTTGCTTCAAGTCCATTGCTCTTTAACAGAAGCTGGAGAGTGTGCCGGTCCCAGCTATTGGCCTCGGTGAGCTTGTTGAAGTTGTTATACATTGTCATCAGCAAGGCCAGCAGCAGGATGACAATTGCGCCGAACCCGGCGTACAGTTTTTTTTGTATGCTCAAATCTCTCAACATGTGTTCTCCGTAGTCCTCCGGGCCATCATCGGCCGAACGGCGCGTGCAACGCCGCAGGAAGTGTGCCAAGTGTAACGCGAACTGTTTCGACTGATGTAGTCCAGGTGGAATGGACGGCAGGAACGGGCAGGGCGGACTCCCGTCAATGGAGAACAAACCATGTATTGGTGGCGGAAACAGGAGGCATGTAGGGGGAGTGGTTCGGAAGTGCTGTCGGCAGGTTCGGCGCCTTCGCGGCCTATGCCAAGTAAGGATTCCGGCAACATATATGGTGGAGCGGAGGAGGATCGAACTCCCGACCTTCGCGTTGCGAACGCGACGCTCTCCCAGCTGAGCTACCGCCCCATGCCGGAATTTTAGGGCGCACATCGTGGAGCGACAAGACGCGACGCCGCATATCGCTAAGACGCCTCTTCAAAAAAACGACCCAAGTATTTGAATCTATTGACGGAAATTCCTTTAGGCCACTATAGTTGCAATATGATTGCCGAATTTCATCAACTTTCCGAAAAAATCACCCGGTTGGCCGAACTGGCTCAGTCCCTGCGTCGCGAGAACGCTGAGCTGCGCCTCGCGCTGGCATCGGCGACGGCAGAGAATGCGGATCTGGCCAGACGCATCGAAGAAGCATACCAACGTGTGTCCGCCTTGCTCGACAAGATCCCTGCATCGGATGAACCGAATGAATCGAATGAGGAGGTGGCATGATCCAGCTTGACGTAACCATCATGGGTCAAGCCTACAAGCTCGCTTGCAAGGAAGGCGAAGAACAGGCTCTGCAGCAGGCGGTAGATTACCTGGACCAGAAAATGTGCGCGATTCGTGACGCAGGCAAGATCAAGGGAACCGATCGTATTGCAGTGATGGCAGCGCTTGGCATCGCGGCGGAACTTTTGGCCACCAAATCCGGTGAAGGGCCATTCGCCGGCATGGCGCTCGCGGAGGTGAAAGAGAAAATTGCCGTGATGCATACCGTGCTCGATACTGCATTGGCGCCTC
The DNA here is from genome assembly GCF_042666555.1 of Herbaspirillum sp. GCM10030257. Classification (NCBI taxonomy): domain Bacteria; kingdom Pseudomonadati; phylum Pseudomonadota; class Betaproteobacteria; order Burkholderiales; family Oxalobacteraceae; genus Herbaspirillum; species Herbaspirillum sp. GCM10030257. Next base: position 9,500 of record NZ_JBHTDH010000032.1, on the reverse strand, counting down.
AGGAAAATCTCTTTTAGTTCATTGGAAACACTCTCAAAAATCTTCGGCAAAGGCTTTGACATGCGGCTCGATTGGGGTAATATGAAACCTCCTGCCGTGTTCGCGATTGCCATATATTCCTTGAACCATTTATGTGCATCGGTTGCGGAATTTTGTTCGATGGGCGTGAGCGTCGCTAGTCCGATGAACCCGAAATTGAACTAACTGTGACCACCTTGAACCGTAAGGTTCGGGATGCCGGCAAAGACGGCACAGGCGGGGCTAATTCTCAAAGCGGCTGCATCATTGCAGCCGCTTTTTTATGCGCGTCACATTTGTCATTGCATGGCAAATGACCTGATTTTCGTGCGACGTGCGGCATTGCAATTTGCAATGCACGCGTACAGACAACACTCAGATAACGACTAGGGCAACAAGGTACGACATGCAGTACTGGCTGATGAAATCCGAACCCGACGAGGTTAGCATTGACGATGCGCTTGCTGCACCGGGTAGCGTGGTTCCCTGGGTTGGCGTACGCAATTATCAGGCACGCAATTTCATGCGCGACGCAATGCGCGTCGGCGATGGCGTGCTGTTCTACCATTCAAGCTGTGCTGAACCCGGCATCGCCGGTCTGGCTGAAGTTGCCAGTACCGCCTATCCGGATCCTACGCAGTTCGATGCGAACAGCAAGTATTACGATCCCAAGTCAATGCCTGAAAATCCGCGCTGGCTCATGGTCGATGTCAAGGCAACGTACAAGACGCGCCTGATGCCATTGGCGGAATTGCGAAGCCTCCCGGACCTCGGTGACATGCAGATCCTCAAGCGCGGCAATCGCCTTTCCATCACGCCTGTATCGCCATTCGAATGGCGGTGTATCATCCAGCACATCAAATAATCACCGGAAAGATCTGGATGGACATTTCGCTTATCGCAGGCTTGCTCGTGCTTGGCGCTGCGGTTGGATTTGCGGCTGGCTTGCTCGGCATCGGCGGAGGCATGCTCCTGGTGCCGTTCATCACGATGATCCTAACGGCAAAGCACTTCCCGCAGGAGTATGTGATCCATATGGCGATTGCGACCTCGCTCGCCACCATCATGTTCACATCGATCTCTTCAGTGCGGGCGCATCATGCACGCGGCGCAGTGATGTGGAACATCGTTAAACTGCTGGCTCCTGGCATCCTCATCGGATCATGGGTAGGTCCCTGGATCGGCGCGCATTTGAATGCATCGACACTGGCCTTGTCGTTCGCAGTATTTGTGGCGTTTTCCGCGACGCAGATGCTGATTGATAAGAAGCCGGCAGCGGCGCGAGACCTTCCCAGTGCAACCGGTATGTTTGCCGCAGGCGGAGGCATTGGTGTGCTCGCCGGACTGGTCGGTGCCGGCGGCGGTTTCGTATCGGTGCCGTTCATGACCTGGTGTAATGTAAAGATCCACAATGCAGTCGCCACCAGCGCCGCCCTGGGATTTCCGATTGCGCTCGCCGGTACCCTGTCCAATGTCTACTTCGGCTTGCAGGAAGATAACCTGCCGAGCGGCTCGCTGGGCTTTATCTACTTGCCGGCACTGCTGGTGATCTCGCTTGCCAGCGTCACCACGGCGCCGCTTGGTGCGAGGACCGCGCACAAACTTCCAGTCAAATCGCTGAAAAAGATTTTTGCCGTGTTGCTGTACTCGCTCGCCGCTTATATGCTGTACAAGGCGTTTGCCTAGAGCGGGTTTCATATTTGTGTGCGGAGAAACAGGTCGATTTGGCGTGCAGGGCAAGGCGCGCGGAGCGCCGTGTGGCGGGCCACACAAGCGACAAGCAACGCCGCCCGGCGCGTCAAGGCGGCCCGAGGCGACAGTACATCAATATGAAATCCGCTCTAAACTGCTCAGGCCAGGCAAATGCCTTGGGCGATAGTCATGGATGGTCTTTGAACTGATCCCGCAAGACATTCTTTTGCACTTTGCCCATCGTATTGCGCGGAAGGTCATGCACGAAAAAGATGCGCTTGGGTACCTTGAAGTTGGCAATGCGTGACTTCAGGTAGCCAATGATCTGCGCTTCATCCAGCGCCGTATCGGTCTTGGTCACGACCACCGCGGTAACGGCCTCGCCAAAGTCGGGATGCGGCAAGCCAATCACCGCCGATTCGACGACACCTTCCATCTCATCAATGAAGGATTCGATCTCCTTCGGATAGACATTGTAGCCCCCCGAGATGATCAGATCCTTGCTGCGTCCGACAATGCTCAGATAGCCACGCGCGTCGAATCTGCCTACATCACCCGTCTTGAAGTAGCCGTCAGCCGTAAATTCTTCCGCTGTCTTTTCGGGCATGCGCCAGTATCCCTTGAAGACGTTGGGCCCTTTTACCTGGATGTCACCGATCTCATCCACCGAGCAAGGTGTGCCGTCGCCCTTTACAACGCGTACCGAAACGCCGGGAAGCGGAAGGCCAACCGTGCCGCCGATGCGCTCCCCATCGTAGGGATTGGAAACCAGCATGGTGGTTTCGCTCATGCCGTAGCGTTCCAGGATGGTATGTCCGGTCCGTTCGGCAAAGGTCTTGAATGTGTCGGTCAGCAAGGGAGCCGATCCGGAAATGAATAGCCGCATCCTGGCGCAGAGTTCCCGATCAAAACCCGGCTCGGCGATTAACCTCACATAGTAGGTCGGCACGCCCATGAAGACGGTCGCCCGGGGCAGGCATCGTAAAACTTCAGCAGTGTCGAAGCGCGGCAGAAAAATCATCTTGCTGCCGTTGAGCAGCGCGCCATGCGATGCAACGAACAAGCCGTGCACGTGAAAGAGAGGCAGGGCATGCAGGAGCACATCGCCCGCTTGCCAATGCCAGTACTCCTGCAGCACATGGGCATTGGACGCGAGATTGTCATGCGTGAGCATGGCCCCCTTGCTGCGGCCTGTTGTACCTGACGTATACAGGATCGCGGCAAGGTCTTCGGGGACGCGATGCACGGTGTCGAAACTGTTTGATTGCAGCGCAGCGCGCGTCAACAGCGTACCCGTCCGATCATCGCCGAGGGTAAAGACATGCTTGGTACCGCTGGAAAAGGCAATTTGCGATACCCACCCAAAATTCTGAGGTGAACACACGACAACCGACGGTTCCGCATTCTCGATGAAGTAAGCCATTTCAGCTGCCCGATACGCGGTATTGAGCGGCAGATAGACATAACCAGCGCGTAGGGTAGCCAGATACAGGATCAGGGCTTCCGGGGATTTTTCGACTTGTACGGCGATGCGCGCATCCATCGGGAGGTCAAGAGCGGCAAGCAGGTTGGCCAACTTGGCGCTGGCGCGGTCAATATCGTTCCAGCTGTAGTAAAGGCCATCGTGCGTTTCAATGCAGCACGCCGTCATGTCCTCCGGAAAACGGCTCTGGAACAGTGCGTAAAGGTTTGCGTTCGGGGTTGCATTCATTATTGTCATTTTCCTTTGAATACAGGTTTGCGTTTTTCGAGAAAGCTTGCAACGCCTTCCTGGTAATCGTGGGATTCAAGCAGGGAAAAGGCCTCCATCGACTCTGCGTCGCTCAGGGGTGCGGCCTGCGCGGCGAGACGATGCACAAGTTTTTTATTCATGCGCGCGGCCAGGGGGGCACCTTTGGCGATGCGTTGTGCGGCCTCATGGGCAGCGGCGAGGGCATCGTCGGCAATGCGCGTTATCAGGCCTTTGTCCTTTGCTTCCGCTGCGTCGAAAACACGTCCTTCGAGCAGGATATCCAACGCAACCGCTTTTCCGACGAGAGCGAGCAGATGTCGCATTTCGTTTGGTGCGAGTGCGAAACCGAGGCGGTTGATTGGTATGCCGAACCTGGCGTTGGGGGCGGCGATGCGCAAATCGCATGCGCTGGCAATTTCAAGTCCACCGCCGACACAAACGCCTTCAATTGCCGCGATTGTCGGATGCATGCATCCCGCAATGGCGTCCAGCGCGCCCCCGATCAGATCGTTGTGGTAGTGGAGCCCTTGTTCGACCGTGCTACGTACCAGCTTGAATTCTTCGACATCGGCGCCTGCGGCAAACTGATGATTATCACCATGGATAATCACGCAACGCAACGTCTCATCGGCGGACAGTGGCGCAAATGCTTCTTTCAGCGCCTTCCACATGGCGAGGTCAAGGGCGTTCAGCTTGCCTTCATTGCAGAGTGTGACAGTGGCAATATCGCCCTGGCGGTCAACGTGTATTTGTCCCATGTCGGTCAGGTAGGATATCTGCGATAGGTGACGATCAGCGCCACCACCCCGAAAACAACCATCGGCAGGGACAGCATCTGGCCGGCTGAAATCGTGATGCCGGCGAAACCGACCTCATAGTCTGGCGTCCGGAAGTATTCGGTGAAAAAACGTGCAAGACCATACAGACCGACGAAAGCCGCGCCGACTGCCAGCGGCGGACGTTGTTTGCGTGCATAGATCCAGAGAATGATGAAGAGCAGCAGCCCATCGACCAGCGCCTGGTAGATCGGCGACGGGTGACGCGGTATGTTGTCCACGTTGGGCCAGATCATTGCCCAGGGCAGGGAAGGGTCCGCCGGGCGGCCCGGCAGTTCGGCATTGATGAAATTCCCGATGCGCCCGGCCGCATAGCCCAGCGGGACCAGGGGCGCGATGAAATCGTAGACAGCGACCGTGGTGCGGCTCTTTCTCCGCGCCCAGAGCGCCATGGCGATCAGCACGCCGATAAAGCCGCCGTGGAAGGACATCCCACCCTTCCAGATGGCGAAGATTTCGAGCGGATTGGTGAGATAAAAAGCCGGATGATAAAAGATCACCTCTCCCAGGCGTCCCCCCAGTATGACGCCCAGAACACCGTAGAACAACATGTCATCAAGGTCCTCCGGCTTCCAGCCTGCCGCTGCCATATGCGGTTGCCGGGCACGTATCCGGCCAAGGACCAGGAATTGGACAAATGCCAGCAGATACATCAAGCCATACCAGTGCACGGATAACGGTCCAACTGAAAAGGCAATCGGGTCAGGAAGCGGGTGTGTCAGCATCTATCTCTTTCTTAATATTTCCAGGAAGGTGCGCAGGGCTGGTGACGGATTGTCGCGCCGCCAGGCCAGCCCGGTTTCCACGGATACGGTTTTGTCAGACAAGGGTTTGTAATCGACACCGGGCCGTTTCAGGTTCGACACGGATTGTGGCACAAGAGCAATGCCCATGCCGGCGGACACAAGGCCCACGATAGTCTGCATCTGGATAGCTTCCTGCCCGATGCGCGGCGTCAATCCGGCATCACGAAAGCAACCAACGATTGCATCATGGAAAGCCGGAGCGATGCGCCGCGGAAAGATGATCAATGGCATATCGGCGACTTCCGCCAGTGCGACAGCCGCTTTGGTCTGCAGGTCTTTGAAACCATGAGGGAGGGCGAGAATCAACGGTTCCGATATCACGGTGACATAGGCAAGTTCTGCTTTGGCCTTGTCGTGCAGGGGAGGAATCAGCAAGCCGGCGTCGATGCGACTATGCATCAGATCATCCACCTGCAAGTCGCTGGTGGCTTCACGCAGGTCGATCTGAATTTGTGGGTAACGTTCACGAAACTCGCGCAGCAACGGGGGAAGCACACTGTAATCAGCGGTCGATACGAAGGACAGCGACAGCAAGCCCGACTCTCCGGATGCCGCTCGCCTTGCGATATCCGGGAGGCTGGCTGCCTGCTGGAGGATACGGCGTGCCTCGGGCAGCAGGGCGGCACCGGCCGCCGTCAGGGCTACGCTGCGCTTGGTGCGTTCAAACAGCGGCGTTCCCAACTCGGCCTCGAGCGACTGTATGGTCTGCGACAACGGCGGCTGGGTCATGTGCAGACGCGCGGCCGCCCTTCCAAAGTGATTCTCTTCAGCCACGGCAACGAAATAGCGTAATTGCCTCAGTTCGATGCTCATAGGGTTTTTAATATGCAATTCGACTTAATCAGGAATGAATCATATATTTGACACCTAGCTGGGGGCAAGGCAATCTAGCGGTCTTCGCCGCTTCGTCAGGAGCGGCCATATGACGAGCTACCTGGAGGCGACCATGCCGCAATACCGTTCCCGCACCACCACCCACGGCCGCAACATGGCCGGCGCGCGCGCCCTCTGGCGCGCTACCGGCATGAAGGATGGCGATTTTGACAAGCCCATCATCGCCGTGGTCAATTCCTTTACCCAGTTCGTTCCGGGCCATGTTCACCTGAAAGACCTAGGCCAGATGGTAGCCCGGGAGATCGAGGCCGCCGGCGGCGTCGCCAAGGAATTCAATACCATCGCCGTCGACGATGGTATCGCGATGGGACACGGCGGCATGCTGTATTCGCTGCCTTCGCGCGAACTGATCGCCGACTCAGTCGAATACATGGTCAACGCGCACTGCGCGGACGCCATGGTCTGCATTTCCAATTGCGACAAGATTACCCCTGGCATGCTGATGGCTGCGATGCGCCTCAATATTCCGGTTGTATTCGTGTCCGGCGGTCCGATGGAAGCCGGCAAGGTCATCGAAGCCCTTCACGGCAAGCAGGAAGGTACCCAGAAGATCATCAAGGTCGACCTGATCGACGCTATGATCCAGGCTGGCGACCCGAACGTGTCCGATGCCCAGGTCGACAATATTGAGCGTTCCGCCTGCCCGACCTGCGGTTCGTGTTCCGGTATGTTTACCGCCAACTCGATGAACTGCCTCACCGAAGCCCTTGGTTTGTCCTTGCCGGGTAACGGCACGATTGTGGCGACCCACGCGGATCGCAAACAATTGTTCTTGCGTGCCGGCCGACTGGTGGTCGAACTGGCGAAGCGTTATTACGAACAGGACGATGCTTCGGTCCTGCCGCGCAATATCGCAACCAAGACCGCATTTGAAAATGCCATGGCGCTGGACGTATCGATGGGCGGTTCCACCAATACCGTGCTGCACTTGCTGGCAGCGGCACAGGAAGCCGGCGTTGACTTCACGATGGCCGATATCGACCGGATTTCACGCAAGGTTCCCTGCCTGTGCAAGGTCGCTCCCGCCACGCAGGACTACCATATCGAAGATGTCCATCGCGCCGGTGGTATCGTCGGCATTCTCGGCGAACTCGATCGCGCCGGCCTGCTCGACACCAGTGTATCGACGGTCCACGCCAGGACCATGGCAGAATCGATCGCCCAGAATGACGTCATGCTCAATACCGGTGCCGATGTGCGGCAGCTTTATCTGGCCGCACCAGGCGGCGTGCCGACCCAGGTGGCCTTTTCCCAGGACAAGCGCTTCGACAAGCTCGACACCGACCGGGCCCACGGTTGCATTCGGGACAAGGAGCATGCTTATTCCAAGGACGGTGGTTTGGCGGTCTTGTATGGCAACCTCGCGGAGAAGGGCTGCATCGTCAAGACGGCCGGTGTGGATGAAAGTATCCTCCAGTTCAACGGAAGGGCGCGCGTGTTCGAAAGCCAGGATGCGGCAGTCGATGCCATCCTCGGTGATATCGTCAAGGAAGGCGAAGTGGTGATTATTCGCTACGAAGGTCCGAAAGGCGGCCCCGGCATGCAGGAAATGCTTTACCCGACTTCGTATATCAAGTCCAAGGGCTTGGGCAAGAAGTGCGCGCTGTTCACCGATGGCCGGTTCTCAGGCGGCTCGTCGGGCCTTGTCATTGGCCACGCATCACCGGAAGCAGCAGAGGGCGGCGCAATCGGACTGGTCAACGATGGCGACCTGATTGAGATCGATATTCCGAATCGCCGCATCAACCTTGCGATCAGCGATGCGGAACTGGCGCAGCGCCGGGCAGCGATGGATGCCAGGGGCGAGAAGGCATGGAAACCCGAAAATCGGGATCGCGTTGTCTCGCAAGCCTTGCAGGCCTACGCTGCACTGGCCACTTCCGCCGACCGTGGCGCAGTGCGTGACATTTCACAGCTCAAGCGCTGATTCCATGAGGTGTCGGGCCGATTGATGGATTGGTCCGCGTGTTTGCGTTATCAATAAACGACTACGGGGCGCCTTGGCGCCCCGTAGTCGTTTATTGATTAATTAGAGCGGCTGTCAATGTCGCGCGCTGTTTTCGACGGGGGGCACCGAGGCCTCTTGGCCGTGCGCCCCATATTGTTGCCGTCGGTGCGCCTGTCACCGTCATGTTGACAGGCGCTTTTATGATGGGTACTTGTCCAGAACAGACTTATTTCTTGAATGCGTTGCTGACGCGCTCCTTTCGCGCTTTTTCCTGCTGATCGTTTGCCTTGCGCTTGTCCAGGCCAAGCAGTCGTTCGATAAATTCGAACCAGATAAACGCCACCAGAAACAGCCCCCCGATCCACCACCAGGAAAATTCAGCAAACGGCCCGACTTCAAAATAACGAAGAATGGACAACAGTACGATGGCAATGATGATAGGCATGGCGGCTCCTTTCCTGCAGGATAGAAGGAAAGTTTGTAACGGTCAATCTCGATGGTCAACCTGTGCTTGCGGTGTCGCGTTGGTTTGACATGTGTTACCCAACATAAATGATGAACACTGTAAAATGGTGCGGTTTTTCAACTGGAGATAGTGATGAAACGTTCTTTGTTGGTATGTTTGGCTGCGGGTGCCTTGGTATCCAACGCCGCGATGGCGAATGCCGATCTGGCGAAGTCTAAAAACTGCATGGCTTGCCATGCGGTAGGAAACAAGGTTGTTGGTCCGTCGTTCAAGGATGTGGCAGCTAAATACGCTGGCCAGAAAGACGCTGAAGACAAGCTGGTACAGAAAATAATCAAAGGTGGCGCAGGCGTTTGGGGTGCCGTCCCGATGCCGGCAAATCCCCAGGTTAGCGAGGCAGAAGCGCGTACCTTGACGAAGTGGGTGCTGTCGGTGAAGTAATTGTAAAACTTGTTTTGCTCGGTGCAGCAGTGCTGGAATACTAAAGCAAGGGAGCTAAACAAACCAAAACAAAAAGCGCTCTTTCGAGCGCTTTTTGTTTTCCGGTCCTACAAATGCTGTTCCGGTGCTGGTCTCGAGCGTTGAGAGGCACAATCGCCGCCCGAGTCTGGATCGCCAACATTGTTCAAAATAGGGTTTGTCCATTTACTGCGCAGATTGGTAAGAACTTTGTTCTGCCATGCCGCGAGCGATAGAGGATCAGAGCTCCAAATCCAGGGAGTGCCAGCATCAACGCCAGGCGAAAAAAAGCCCCGGTAATAACCGGGGCTTTTGCACAGCCAGAAGTGAATTACTTCACGACAGCGATTTGCTCACGCTTGCCACCCTTGTAGGTGTACAGGGTCAGTGTGCCATCCTTGATGTCGCCCTTCGGGTCGAAGACGATATTGCCAGTCACGCCCTTGTAGTTGATCTTCTGCAGTTCTGGCAGGTACTTCGCCGGATCCGCGGAGTTTGCCTTCTTCATCGCTTCGACCATCGCCATGACGGAGTCATAGACGTACGGAGCGTAGATCTGGACGTCGGCATTGAACTTCTTCTTGAAGGCAGCACGGAAGTCTTCCATGCCCTTCTTCTGCGCTTCTTCCACACCGCCTGCTTCCGCGCA